>NZ_CP041348.1:3137000-3462500 GCF_009834365.1 Komagataeibacter xylinus
AGCACGTCACCGCGCGCCATATCCTCGAGCGCCAGCTTGCGCGAGGGGTCGGCACCAGGGTTCATCTTGCGCGCGCGCGCCACCTGGCCGTCATCTTCAAACATGAGGCGGCCCTGCATCTGCCCATGCACGCAGCGCACGGCGGCGGCGGCCAGCACGCCTTCGGGCGCGCCGCCGGAACCGACATAGAGATCGATCTCGCTATCATCGAGACAGGCGGCAATGGCGGCAGCCACGTCGCCATCGCTCAGCAGGGTTACACGCGCGCCCGCGGCACGGGCGCGGGCGATCAGCTCCTCATGGCGCTCACGGTCGAGCGTGCAGAGCATGAGGTCGGACACCGCGCATTTCTTGGCCTGTGCCAGTGACTTGAGGTTGGCCTCGATGGTGCTGTCGAGATCCACCACGCCCTCGGGCAGATAGGGGCCGACGACGATCTTGTCCATGTAGATGTCAGGCGCATGCAGGAAGTTGCCGCTTTCAGCCAGTGCGACCACCGTCAGGGCGTTGGGCAGGTTCTTGGCGCACAGGTTGGTGCCTTCCAGCGGGTCCACGGCAATATCCATGCCCGGGCCGCCCGAGCCGACCTTCTCGCCAATGAACAGCATCGGCGCTTCGTCCATCTCGCCTTCGCCAATCACCACGGTGCCATCGATGGCGACCGTATCGAACGCGCGCCGCATGGCCTCCACCGCCGCGCCATCGGCTTCGTTCTTGAGGCCACGACCGGTCCAGGCCGATGCGGCGACCGCAGCCGCCTCGGTTACGCGCACGAGTTCAAGGGCGAGATTGCGATCGGTAACCTGATAGGGATTATGCCGTGTGGTGGTCATGAAACACTCTTTTCCTGTTGGTCAATAGTCTTGATTACGCAGCAACGGTGGAACTGAGCGTGCGGCGGACTGCCACATGCCATCCGGCTACCATAGTATCGCGCTGCGCCTTGTCCATCATCGGGCGGAACAGATGTCCGCGTGTCCAGGTGCCTTCCAGTTCGGCTATGCTCTCCCAAACTCCTGTCGCCAGCCCTGCCAGGAAGGCAGCGCCAAGCGCCGTGGTCTCGACCTGTCGGGGCCGCTCCACCGGGGTCAGCAGCATATCGGCCAGGAACTGGCAGAACCAGTCATTGACCGACATGCCGCCATCAACACGCAGTGCGTTGAGCTTGCCACCGCCATCTTCATGCATGGCGTCCATCAGGTCCATGGTCTGGTATGCTACCGATTCCAGCGCCGCGCGCGCAATGTGCGCCGCCGTGGCATCCAGCGTAAGGCCACAGATCAGGCCACGGGCGTCGGGGTCCCAGTGCGGCGCGCCAAGGCCCACGAAGCCGGGCACCATATACACGCCGTGACTGTGCGGCACGCGGGTGGCCATGTCATCGGTCTGGGAGGCATGGGTGATGAGGCTCAGCCCGTCGCGCAGCCAGCGGATGGCCGCACCCGCAACGAAAATCGAGCCTTCAAGGGCATAGGTCGTCTCGGCCCCGATGCGGTAGGCGATGGTGGTGAGCATCCGGTTTTCGGACATGACGGGTTTGGTGCCGGTGTTGAGCAGCGCGAAGCAGCCCGTGCCGTAAGTGGCCTTGGCAGTGCCGGGGCGGAAGCAGGCCTGCCCCACCATGGCAGCGTTCTGGTCGCCCGCCATGCCTGCAACCTTGAGTGGCTCGCCAAACAGGTCGGGCGCCGTCTCGCCAAACACTTCGCTGTTGGTTTTCACTTCCGGCAGGATGGCGCGCGGCACCTTGAACAGGGCCAGCAATTCGTCATCCCACGCGCAGGTATGGATGTTGAACAGGAGCGTGCGCGAGGCGTTGGTGGTATCGGTGGCGTGCACGCGGCCGCCGGTCAGCCGCCACAGAAGAAAGCTGTCGATGGTGCCGCAGGCGAGTTCGCCCTTCTCGGCGCGTGCGCGCGCACCTTCCACGTTATCGAGAATCCACGCAATCTTGGTGGCCGAGAAATAGGGGTCGAGCAGCAGGCCGGTGCGCTCGCGCACGAAGGGCTCCAGCCCCTCCTCATGCATGCGCGCGCAGACGGGCGTGGTGCGCCGGTCCTGCCAGACAATGGCGCGGTGGATGGGTTTGCCGGTCGCACGGTCCCACACCACGATGGTTTCGCGCTGGTTGGTAATGCCGATGCCCGCGATCACGCCGGGGCCGCCGGCCTTTTCAATCGCCTCACGCGCGGTAGAGAGAACATTGGACCAGATTTCCTCCGGGTCATGCTCCACCCATCCCTGGCTCGGATAATGCTGGGCAAACTCGATGCGGGAGACGGAAATGGCCGTGATATCGCGGTCGAACACGATGCTGCGGGTCGAGGTCGTTCCCTGGTCGATGGCGAGAATTCTGTTCTTCTTGTTCATTATCTTCTCCTGCCCCAACAGGGCGGATGCGAGTTTGGGCCGCAGGCGTGTGACGCCTGCGGCCTGAGTATTTTTTATTTATGCGGAAGCAGGCGCCATGCCCGGCCTGCGGGCCTTGAGGTAGGCCTCAAGGCGGGCCGTGTCCTCATCGGTCACATGCAGCCCGAGGCGGGAGCGGCGCCACAGGATATCCTGCGTGGTCTGCGCCCATTCGTTTGCGATCAGGTATTCCACCTCCCGCACGCTCAGGCCTGCGCCAAACAGTTCGCCCATATCCTCCATGCTACGGGCATCACCTACGATCTCGGTGGCGCGCGAGCCGTAATTGCGCACGAGGCGCCAGCTCAGGTCGGGGCCAAGGAACGGGGCCTGCGCGCGCAGGCGGGCCAGCGCGCCCTCGAACCCGCCCTCGCCCAGATCACCGCCGGGCAGCACCTTGTCCGCCGTCCAGCCCGGTGCCGACAACACGGGCAGGAAGGGCTGGAGCTTCTCGATCGCATGCTCGGCCAGGCGGCGGTAGGTGGTGATCTTGCCGCCAAAGATGGACAGCATGGGCGCCTGGTTGCCCTGCGTGTCCACATCGAGCACATAGTCACGCGTCACGGCGGAGGCGTTCTTGGCCGCGTCATCATAAAGCGGGCGTACGCCGGCGTAGCTCCACACCACATCCGCAGGCGTTACCGGCTTGGCGAAGTAGCGGCTCACGCTCTCGCACAGGTAGCTGATTTCCTCGGGCGAGATCTCGACATCGCCGGGAGCCTGCGTCCATGGCACGTCGGTCGTGCCGATCAGGGTGAATTTCTGCTCGTAGGGAATGGTGAAGACGATGCGCTTGTCCGGGTTTTGCAGGATATAGGCCTGCGGCCCGTCAAACAGGCGTGGCACCACGATGTGGCTGCCCTTGACGAGGCGCACGTTCTTGGTGGAGTTCACCTGCGCGCGCTCACGCAGCACTTCGCTCACCCACGGCCCACCGGCATTGACCAGCACGCGCGCACGCACGGTGGTGGTGGTACCATCGAGCATGTTCTCGATATCGGCTTCCCACACGCCATTTACGCGGCGGGCACGGACCATGCGGGTGCGGGTGCGGATATCGGCCCCGCGCGCCTTGGCATCCATGGCGTTAAGCACGACAAGGCGGCTGTCCTGCACCCAGCCATCGGAATAGGCGAAGCCGCGTGTGAGCTTGCCATTGAGCGGCTGGCCAGCCGATGACGTGCGGAAGTCGAGTGACTTGCACTTGGGCAGCGTCATGTTGGGTGCCAGGTGATCATACAGGAACAGGCCAAGGCGCAGCATCCATGCCGGGCGCGCCTGCGGTGTGTAGGGCAGCACGAAGCGCATGGGCCAGATGATGTGGGGAGCGATGCGCAGCAGCTTCTCGCGCTCGATCAGCGCCTCGCGCACCAGACGGAATTCATAATATTCCAGATAGCGCAGGCCGCCATGGATCAGCTTGGTGCTGGCCGATGAGGTGTGGCTGGCCAGATCATCCTGCTCGACAAGCAGGACCGATGCGCCGCGCCCGGCGGCATCGCGCGCTATGCCCGTGCCGTTCACACCCCCGCCCACGACCAGCAGGTCGAGCAGGCCACCCGGTGCCGGGGGGGTGCGGAATGTTTCGTCCATGGACGCCATAGTCAATGTTCCTCCTGATACTCATGTTCGTAACCGAACATTCTGATCGATTCAAGAGGCCGTGCGCACATTTCTGCATGCGGCATGGTTAAATAATTCTTTCTTTTTCCATGTGCGATAGTGCCCGGCATTAGCCACAAATTCGCCATTCCGTGTAATTCATATGCCTCAGCGATTTTTGTGCATGTGCGAAATCGCGCATCCTGGTCCGCAACCCCATCCCTCACTTTCCATCACCACCACAACATCACCTGCCCCCGAATCCGGAATGTTGGAGAAATTTCATGAAATATAATGAAATATATGGAAAAAGGAGACACTCTTACCCAACGGATCGCGCACACCCCTTTCCCGGCAAGGTATGTTCGTTTAAGAACATTCCAGGGCTACAAACCGGCCACAAGGCCGACAGCCCTTTCCCATCGAATGATAATAAAAGAATAAAGTGGGTTAAAATGCTGAAAAACAGACAATTTCTGGGTGAACTCATATCCGAATGCATCGCGGTCATGATCATCGTGCTGATCGGTGATTCGGTAGCTGCAATGTACGCGCTGTATGATCCCAGCCCCTACAAGCAGGCCTACTGGGGGGTGGCCGTTGTATGGGGGCTTGGCGTTACAATCGCCATCTACATTACCGGCAGCGTGTCAGGTACGCATGCCAACCCGGCCGTATCACTGGCTCTTGCACTCTTTCGCGGGTTTTCGTGGCGCAAAGTGCCCGGCTACTGGGCAGCGCAGGTGCTGGGCGGCGTGATCGGGGCAACACTGGTCTATACGCTGTACCAGCCCGTAATCGACCATTACAACGCGGCGCATGGCCTCACCCGCGGCGCTGGCGGGGCGGCGGGAGTGTTCTTTACCCATCCGGGCGAGGGCATTACGCCGCTGCATGCCTTTGTTGATGAAATCATCCTGACCGGGCTGCTGGTCTTTGGCATCTTCGCCATAACGTGTGAATACAATACCGTCGCGCCCCAGGCCAATTCGGGCGCGCTGATCATTGGCCTGCTTGTTGCCAGCATCGGGGCGTGTTCGGGCTACCTCGAGGCATGGGCCATCAACCCCGCGCGTGACTTCGGGCCGCGGCTGTTCTGCTTTGTGGCGGGCTGGGGAGACTCCGCCCTGCCCGGACCGGACCATTTCTGGTGGGTGCCCATTGCCGGGCCGCTGGTTGGCGGAGTGGTGGGAGCCGGGTGCTACCAGTTCCTGATCCGTCCGTTCATTCCCCGCACCGCCACGTCACCCATTCCGCCCGCGCCATAACCGCCTGCTCAACATTCCGGCCATGATCTGGTAAGATGTTCGGGCGCCGCCTTTATGTGATAGAGGCGGCGCCACGGGGCTTTTTCTGCAAAAGCCTGCGACATTCTTTCAGGCGGAATCATGAACTGGGCGGCGCAAGAGCATCATTTCAGGTGGGACGGGACACTGCGCGATATTTACATCGCCCCCACCACCATGGCTGACTGGCAACACGTGCTGACCCGCCTGCGCCACGAACCCGCCCTGCTGGACTACCGGCTTGATGGCACACCCACCCCCTTGCCCGCAACCGTCAAAGACATGTTCGCCGCCGCCAAAAGCCACGCCGCGACCCTTGCATGCCATCAGGGCAAGGTAGCCCCTGCCTGCCACTTCTTCAGCCCCGGACAGATCGAATTCGATCTTGATCCGCGCAACGTGCGGTCAGGCCACGACCTGCTGGACCTGCGGCACTTCATGACCACCCTCGCCCGTGCATGTGGCAGAACGGCTCTCCTGACCCATGAAAACGCACCTGAACTGGTCATTGCCCGCGTACTGCCCACCGGACGGATGCTCTGGCCCTGAGCCCGCGCCCTGCGAAGGCATTCTTACGTTTTGTAACATATTTTACCGTTGCCGTGCGGTTCCTTCCTTAATTTCACAAGGAATTTCATATTTCCTAATGTTGATATGTTATTTTATATAAATAGTGACAATACCAATAATCATCAAGGTTTATGCTATAGTGACAATAATTAGGGTTGACAAAAGCAATAAAAAATGTAGTCATTTTCCCATACACCACCCCCCGCAAATATGCAGCTAACTGCGCCAGATGGCATACAACGCGACAGGGGGGCGGCGACAATTCAAAAAGATATCCTAGATTATTTCAGATGGAAATATTCCGTAGCGTGCGAGAAAACAAAAACAGCGCTCGAAAGATTTGATATTGCCCTTGGGCAATCTTTGCTGACTGGGCTCTGGTTATCGAACGTGTCGTGATTGGCCTGCACAGAACAAGGGAATACATTGCCGCCGTTCAGAATGAGGATAGCGATGACCTTTCCAAGTTTAAAAATATGGTCAAGGCGCTGGCCCTTTACTCGGAAGTCGGCATCAGGCCATACGACAATACTGAAAAATATCCGATGGCTGATCATGGACCATATTTTCAGTCACTATACATAGTCTCAATGATGCATACGAAACTGGTTGCGTCCTTGGAGATCCGTGCCTTGACAATACCTTTCCCACAGAATGCCTGAACAGCAACAGCATGGCCCGATCGGCGCTGGCCCTGTTCAGAACTTTCGACCCACAGCATGACAGGAGAAATTTATTTGGGAAGATGCACATAATCCCTGTTTTTTTTGAGAATTTCAAAGAAAACAGAAGAGCGGTTGACCACCAGACATATCTCAGCAGAAAGGCAGTTGAATACATCATGAATGATCAGAATAATAATGATGACAATGCCCCGTTCCTGGATCTTGATGTAATAGATAGCGAGGATTTTCTGGAGAGTTTCTTTTCTGATGAAGCAGAAGACGTGGAGCCCCTTCCCCACACGGCCGCCAGAGCGCAAAGCGCACCAGAACAACAGCCCGCCCCATCAACTGCTGATGAAACATGCGTGACCGTTTTCCCCACGCCCGTGCCGCAGGATCTCATCAACAGGCATTCAGGCCGCACAGGCACCAATAACCGGATTGGCCTGTTTGCCGAACTGAACCGCCCCCTGCCCCTTGCCGAACCCGAAACGCTCGACATGACCCCACTGATCGCGCGCTTTCCGCATGCGGCGCATGCCATCACTGAAATGGCCCGGGTGTTTAACAGCAGGCAGCGCTTTGGCAAATTCATCCGCCCCAAACCCATTTTGCTTGCAGGCCCCTCAGGGTGCGGCAAGACCAGTCTGGCGCGCGGTTTTTTTGAACATATCGGCCTACCGTTCGATACCAGGAACGTCGCCAGTATTCACGATACGTTTTACCTGACCGGCACCCACAAGGGTTTTTCCGAATCAGGGCCGTCACAAGTGATCGAGCGCATCGCCATGACCCGTTGCCCGAACATGGCATTCATCCTCGATGAAGTGGACAAGGTCTCCAACAATCCCCAGCACGGATGCCTGCAGGATGCGCTGCTTGCGGTGGCGGACAAGAAGGAGGCGGAACATTTTCGCGATTTCTGGCTCGATCTCGACGCCGACCTGTCCTGGCTGTCATGGGTGTTTACCGTCAATGACCTTGATAAGGTCAGCCCGGCGCTCTGCTCGCGCTGCACCATCATCCCGCTCGAGGCCCCACAGCCTGAGCACATGCCCGCCATCGCCGCGAACCTGATGCGCGAAATCGAAGCCGAACGTGGCCTGTGCCCCGGATGGTACCGCCTCTCCACCCTTGAACTGCGCGCGCTAGGTGAAGTCTTTCAGGGCGACCTGCGCACTTTCAAGCGTTACGTGGAAGCCGTGGCGGATGATCAGGAAGACAACATGGCCCGCGCGTAAGCCACGCCACGCCACGCCACGCCACGCCACGCCGGGGCAGCCTAACGCTGCACCACGGTGCGAATGGCAAAATTGCTCTGTATGCGGGCAACCCCGGGCATGCGCGAGAGTTCCTCCTTGTGAATGCGCTCGTAGTCAGCCGCATCACGCGCCTCGACGCGCACGAGGTAATCGGCATCCCCCGTCATCAGGTAGCATTCACGCACATCGGCGCATTCGCGCACGCGGGCTTCAAAACGGCGCAGGCATTCCTCCGTCTGCCGCTCCAGCGTGATCTGCACGATGACGGTGGTCATGCCATGCACCGAGCGCTCATCTACCAGGGCGCGATAGCCACGTATAACCCCTTCTTTTTCCAGCATACGCACGCGGCGCAGGCAGGCCGAAGGCGACAGCCCCACCCGTTGGGCAAGATCCGCGTTGCTCATGCGTCCATCATGGCGGAGGTGGCGCAGGATGGCATCTGTCAGCCGATCGAAGGGCATAGTGAATTTTCCGCTTATTTTCGTATATAATTGTGCGCAGGCGCTCGTTAATCGCATGATCATGCACAAAACGACAGGACATTTTGTTACCACACGCATACGATCAGTCATGTTCCGCCCGATGGAGTAAGCGTGCCATGCCTGACCTGCCCTTCCCCCGGCCCCTGGCTTCAGGCTGGGCCCTTGACAGTGCTGGCGCCACGCTGGAAATCGATCTGGACGCCATCGCCGCCAATTACCGCCTGCTCGATGCCCGCACGGGCGCCGCCACCTGTGCGGCCGTAGTCAAGGCCGATGCCTATGGCCTGGGCGCTGACAGGCTCGCCCCCGTGCTGGAACAGGCCGGGGCGCGGGTTTTCTTTGTCGCCCATCTGGAAGAAGGCATCCGCCTGCGCCCGCATGTCTCGACCACGGCACGGATCTTTGTGCTGCATGGCCCCATGCCCGGCACCGAGGCGCTGTTCACCCGCCACGCCCTGCTGCCCGTGCTCAACAGCATGGAGCAGGTGGCCGGCTGGCGCACCCATGCGGCACAGGCGCAAAAAGTGCTGCCCGCCGCCCTGCAGGTTGATACCGGCATGTCACGCTTTGGCCTGTCGGAGGCGGATGTCACCACACTGGCACAGACCCCCGCCCTGCTTGCTGGCATCGACACCAGACTGGTCATGAGCCATCTTGCCTGCGCCGACACGCCCGAAAACCCGGCCAACGCCATGCAGCGTGACCGGCTGCGCGCCATGGCGGCCCGGCTGCCCGCGGCCCCATGGGCGCTTTCGGCCTCATCGGGCATCTTTCTTGGGCCGGACTATCATTTCAACCTCGTGCGCCCCGGCGCGGCGCTATATGGCCTCGCCCCCAACGCGCAGGCTCCCAACCCGCTGCGCCCCACGGTCAGGCTACGCGCGCGCATCGTGCAGCGCCGCGCCATCGGCGCGGGGGATGGCGTGGGTTACGGCCTGACATGGCATGCTACCGGCCCCCGGCGCATTGCAACCCTGGGCATAGGCTATGCCGATGGCTTCCTGCGCAGCGGAGCAAAAGGCGGCGGCTGCGCGTGGCTTGGTGACTACCGGCTGCCCATCCTGGGGCGCATTTCCATGGATTCCACCACGGTGGATGTCAATGACGTGCCCGAAAGCGTGCTTGATGCCGCAACGCATGTGGACATGATCGGCCCGCGCCGCAGCGTGGACGACGTGGCCCGTGACGCGGGCACCATCGGCTACGAAGTGCTGACCGCACTGGGTTCGCGTTTCCATCGCACATACCGGCAGCCTGTCGCGTGCGATGCTTCTCCCCGCCAGAACAAGGCCTCCGTGTAATGAAAATCATCGTACTGGGTAGTGGTGTCGTTGGCGTGACATCGGCATGGTATCTCGCGCAGGCGGGCCATGAGGTCACGGTTGTAGACCGCCAGCCCGAAGCCGGGCTTGAAACCAGCTTTGCCAATGCCGGGCAGGTCTCGCCGGGCTATTCCTCGCCATGGGCGGGGCCGGGCGTGCCGTTCAAGTCCATCAAGTGGCTGCTGATGAAGTATCGCCCCTTCGTGTTCTGGCCCATGCCCGACCCGCATCTGTGGAAGTGGCTGGTGCAGATGCTCGAGAACTGCACCACCACCGCCTATAACCGCAACAAAGGCCGCATGGTGCGCATTGCGGAATACAGCCGCGACATGATGATGGACCTGCGCGCCACCACCGCCATCACCTACGATGACCGCCAGCAGGGCACGCTGCAGGTGTTCCGCACCCAAAAGCAGCTTGACGGCATTGCAGGCGATATCCGCGTGCTCGAGCAGTATAACGTGCCCTATCAGGTGCTCACGCGTGAAGGTTGCGTGGAGGCCGAGCCGGGGCTGGCCGCATCGGCGCATAAAATCGTGGGCGGGCTGCGCCTGCCGGGTGACGAGACGGGCGATGCCTTCCTGTTCACCCAGCGCCTTGCCGCCAAGGCGGCCCAAGCCGGTGTCACTTTCCATTACGATACAAGCATCCGCGCCATGACATCCGAAGGCGGCCGCATTACCGGCATCGAGACCAGCCGGGGCCGGATGGTGGCGGATTCCTATGTCGTGTCGCTTGGCAGTTACTCGCCCGCCATGGTGCGCCGCCTTGGGCTTGACCTGCCGATCTATCCGGTCAAGGGCTACTCGCTCACCGCCGATATCGTGAACGAACAGCGCGCCCCGGTCTCGACCATCATGGACGAGACCTTCAAGATCGGCATCACCCGCCTTGGCAGCCGCATCCGCATTGGCGGCACGGCGGAACTCGCGGGCTTCAGCACCAGGCTGCGCGCGCCGCGCCGCGAAACGCTGGAGCATTCGGTGACCGACCTCTTCCCCGGTGGCGGCAACATCCCCGCCGCGCGCTTCTGGACCGGCCTGCGCCCCATGACGCCCGATGGCACCCCCATCATCGGCCGCACGAAATATGACAACCTGTTCCTCAACACCGGCCACGGCACGCTGGGCTGGACCATGGCCTGCGGCTCGGGCAAGGTTCTGGCGGACATCATCTCCGGCCGCATGCCCGACATCCCGCATGAAGATCTGGGCATCGTGCGTTACGGGCAGTAATCCTTCAGGGGCCTGCCGGGGGCGTAAACCCCTCCGGCAGTTCGCCACCACGTTCGCGCACGACACGATAGACCGTGTTGCGCAGCCAGCGATGCACCGGATCGCCATCGCGCCGTGGGTGCCATGCCTGAAAGGAATGCACCGTAGGCAGCGCGAAGGGAAATTCGAACGCAGCGAGGTGCATCGAGCGGATGGGCAGGTAGTCGATGGCGATGCCTGGCAGCGGCAGGATCATGTCGGTCATGCGCAGGGTCTCGACCATGGCGTAATAGGTCGGCACCACCATCACCACGCGCCGCCGCAGGCCGAACTGCTCCTTGAGCACGGCATCGATCGGCCCATGCAGCCTGCCACGGCGCGATACGCTGATATGCTCATACCGCGCGATGGCTTCCGGCGTGATCCCTTCCGCCAGAATGGGGTGGTCGGCCCGCACGAGGGCGCGGAACGCGGTGGGGAAGATGCTCTGGCGGCGTATTTCGGGCCGCATGTCATCCGAGGCGCCGAGATACAGGTCGATATGCCCTTCGCGCAGGTCGTTGCTGGGTTCATCATCCGTTTCGGGCACGAAGGTCAGGGTGCAGCCGGGGCAGTCATGGCGCAGGGCAGCAAGGATGGCCGCGCCAAACGCGCCCACGATCAGGTCATTGGCACGCAGCATGAAATGCGGCGACAGGCTGGCAATATCAGGGGTGTCCTGCTCTTCAAGCAGTGAATCAGCACCATCGACAATGGCGCGCAGCCGCTCACGCAGGCCGAGTGCAAAGGTGGTCACCACCATGCGCCGCCCCGATGCGACCAGAATCGGGTCATTGAACACCACGCGCAGCTTGGCAAGGCTGCGGCTCATGGCGGCCTCGCTCATCTGCAGCCTGCGCGCCGCGTGCGAGACGCCTTCCTCCTCGATCAGGGCCTGAAGGCTGCGGAGCAGGTCGAGATCATAGCGTTTTCTCATGCTCCGTGCGTCTCCCCCTTGGCCGAACCGGACCGGATGCGTTGCGATTATCCTAAAAAACCGGATTTGACCAATCCGCAGCTTTATCAAAATCAGTAAAAAATTCTTGGTCTCATGCACCAGCATGCAGGCGGAATATCATTCCACCCCGGCTTCCATCGCGCTCAGGCAGGCCGTGGCCGTGCGGGCAATGCCATCAAGGCAGGCCAGCACCTCAAGCAGCCTTCCATTGCCGGGGTCGGCTTTTTCCAGCCGCGCCAGCCGCCTGCGCGCCGCCCGCACCACGGCTACCCCGCGCGGGCTGATGGGCCGGTAGCGCACCAACGCACGCAGCAGGGTGGTGATGATGTCCGTCGCTTCATCGCGCCGCTGGCGCTTGAGCCCGCGCAGCAGCAGGATGTTCAGCCCCACGGAGGAGAACATGAGCATGAGCCGAATGCCGCCGCCTGCCGTATGATCGCCCGCCTGCGCCGCGTGGCGCACCATGCGCCCGATCCGGTCAACGCTCGTGCCGATCCACCACTGGGGCGAGGGCGGTAGGGGCACGAGGCACAGCCGCCGCAGTTCACCCCGCATATGCGCGCCAAAACGCAGCCGCTCGGCCCGCGCCCTGAAGGGCAGCACAAGCCGGAACACCAGCACGCTCAGCCCGACCGCCAGCACCGTGTGCAGCGCGTTGTTGAGGAAGGCGATCTCATCCACCCGGCTCTGGTTGCCGGTCATGAGCAGGTTGGGCATGAGCAGCCCGTAGGCCGCAGCCGCCCCCGCCGTGCCCCGGTTGCACTTGGCAAGCCCGCCCACGAACAGGAAGAGGCCCAGCACGAAGGCCAGTTCCTCATAATCGCTCAGATAGGGTATCAGCCACAGGCTGAGGCACCCCGCCGCCACGGCGGACCATACCGCACCTGACAGGAAGCGCGTCGTGGCCACGACCGGGTTCTCACGCGTGGCGAACAGCCCGCACACCAGCGTGGTGATGGCAATGAACCCCATGCCACCCGGCCAGGCCGTGCATTCATACACAAGGGCGGCGAGCATGATGGCCACAGCTCCGCGCAGCCCGTTATGGAATGCGAGGCGGATATCACGGTGGCCGCCAAGGTGAAAGCGGAAGCGGTCATGCGGTGGCGGGCTGAAAATGGCATAGGCGTGGTCAAGCGCTATCTGCAGGTCATCCATGGTGGCGGCCAGCACGCCATGGGTCACGCGGGCCATCTCGTGCGCACCGCGTGCGGCACGCTGTTCGAACAGGGTGCGCAGATGCGTGACCTGCTCGTAGAGATCATCCAGCGCGCCTGCCTCAAGGCGGCAGGCGGCCAGCCGGTCACACAGATGCAGCAGTTGCCCGCGTGTATCGGCCAGGGCTGCATCATCGGCCAGCATGGCCCGCTCCGCGCCGCCAGACAGGCCGACAAGGCGGGTGACCAGAATAGAGACCTCGGCCAGCACCGCGCGGGCATGATCGCCCGCATGCACCTGCCGCCCCATCTCGATAGCCGGAAACTCCAGCCCCTGATGCACCGATATCAGCATGCCGGAAAACTCACCGGCATGGACCAGTGTGTCACGCTCATGCAGCACGATCTCGCGTAGCAGGCCACCGAGCCGGTGCAGCACGTTTTCCACCTGCCCCACCATGGTGGCCTGCGCGCGCGTGGCAAGGTTGAAAGTGAACAGCACCCCCATCGCCGCCTCACACACCACGCCCAGCACGATATAGCTGGCGCGCGACATGGCGATGAAAAACACGTTATCGGGCTCGGATGCCGCCGCCACCGCAATGATCGAGCACGTATAGCCCGACAGCACGAACGCATAGGAGCGGAAGTTGAGGCAGAACGTGGCCAGAAAGCTGCACAGCCCGATCCATGTCGCAACGGCGGGAAAAAACAGCCATGACTGCTGCGGAAAGGCCCCGATGAACACCACGGCCGCCACCGCGCCGACCAGCGTGCCCACAATGCGCCACCGCGCCTTGGACATGCTCTCCCCACGCCGCACCTGGGCGACCGACCACACGGTGGCGACCGCCCATTGCGGGCTGTCGAGTTCCATCCACAGCGCAATGGCAAGCGCTATGAGCGAGGCTGCCGTATTGCGCAGCGCAAAGCCCACGGCCTGCGGCGTGGGGCAGAGCAGCCAGCGCAGCCAGTCCATCGCCCACGGCCAGCGCAGGCGGGCAACCGGGTTGGGCATGAGCAAGCGGGACAGATCCATCTAGGCCGCCCGACCCCGGCAGGGCTGGTCGCAGCCCATCCCCGCACGGGCTGCCCTGATGCGCATGCATGGTGGCCTCAGGACGCGGCTCCACATCGGGCTGGGGCGCATGGGCAGGGTAACGTCACGGCAGCAGGCATTGTCTTGATGCAAAACCTGTACGTGTGCCCGCCTGCCAGGCACGGGGCTGTCGTGCCAATGCGTCTGACACGACGCCGCATTAAAACGCCGCATTCCTGAAACAGGACGGCATGAGATCGCCTACACGCAATTCCATGTGAAAATACCGGAATTCAGGCTTTCTCGTACGGGCGATAGCGGGCGGTCCATACCGCATCACGCAGGGCGGTCTCAACATCGTGGTCGGCGGCCTGCGGGGCCACGCCTTCCTTCTGCCCCTGCATGATAACGGCGCGGGCCACGGTAGTGGCGACAAGCCGCAGTTCCGATACCGGTGGCAGCAGCGGCGCGGTCGTGGGGTCAGCCGCCTTGGCTGCGGGCGAGAGGGCGGCAAGCGCATGGGCGGCGGCAAGGAACATGCCATCGGTCATGCGCGTGATGCCACCGGCCACCACTGCGAGCCCCACGCCGGGAAAGACGTAGGAATTGTTGATCTGGTCAACCGGGCGCAGGCGACCGGCATATTCCACCGGCGCAAACGGGCCACCCGTGCCGATGATGGCGCGCCCCTGCGTCCAGGCCAGCAGGTCGGCGGGCGTGGCCTCGATATTGGCGGTGGGGTTGGACAGCGCGAAGATGACGGGCCGCGCCGCCTGCTGCGCCATCGGGGCCACGATCTCGCGCGTGAACGCCCCGCCCTGCCCTGATGTGCCGATCAGCATGGTGGGCTGTACATGGGCCATGACCTCGGCCAGCGTAATGTGGGCGGCATCATCCACGCGCCAGCCCGCCGCCACATCGGCAGGCTGGGCGAAAGGCTGCTGGCCTTCGGTCACACCCGGCATGCCTTCACGCACGAGGCCGTTGATATCAACCATGAAGAAACGGCGGCTGGCCTCCTGCGCCGTCATGCCGCCTGCCACCATCATCTGCACCAGCAGGTCGGCAATGCCACAACCGGCGCCACCCGCGCCAAAAATGACGATCTTCTGCGCATCGAGCGGTGCGCCTCCGGCCCTGATGGCCGCAAGCAGCGCACCGGCGGTTACCCCCGCCGTGCCCTGAATGTCATCGTTATAGGTGCACATCTCGCCGCGATAACGGCGCAGGATGCGTAGCGCGTCAGCACCTGAAAGATCTTCCCAATGCAGGGCAATGTTGGGCCAGCGCGCGTTCACCGCCTGCACGAATTCGGCAATGAAGGCATCATATTCCGCACCCCGCACGCGGGCGTGCCGCCAGCCGATATATTCGGGGTCGGCCAGCAGGGTCTCGTTATCGGTGCCCATATCGAGCAGGATGGGCAGCGCGCGGGCGGGATCGAGGCCGCCACATGCGGTATAGAGCGAGAGCTTGCCAATGGGGATGCCCATGCCATTGGCCCCCTGGTCGCCAATGCCAAGGATGCTGCCGCCATCGCTCACCACGATCACGCGGACGCCATCAAACTGCGGGTTGGCCAGGATCTCGGCAATGCGGCCGCGGTGGTCGGCATAGCTCAGGAACAGGCCGCGCGGGCGGGTCCAGATATGGCTGAACTCACGGCATGCCCGGCCAATGGCGGGGGTGTAGATGATGGGCAGCCAGGCTTCGAGCGCCTCGTCGATAATGGCGTAGAAAAGCGTTTCGTTCCGGTCCTGGATTTCGCGTAGCGCAATATGTCGCGCAAAATTGTCCGGCAGGGCGGCGAGGCGTGCGCGGGCAAGGTCGGCCTGCTCGGCCAGGGTAGCGACGGATGCAGGCAGAAAGCCATGCAGCCCGAACAGGTCACGTTCGCGCCTGTCAAATGCATTTCCCTTGTTCAGCACAGGGCAATCCAGAAGTTCCCTGCCAGATAAAGCCGTTTTGAGGGAAGAGGAAAGCATGGCCCGCGCTGTATCCGACATAATGACCCGACATTGTGATAACGATTGAAAGAGGCGCAGGATACGGATCTGCACATCTTCGTGTAGGGCATGGGTGTGCACGCCAACCGTACGCCAAACGCAATCATGGAGCCGCCAGTTGCCCGACGAGATCAGTGACCTGAGATTTTTCTGCATCCTTGCCGCGGCGGGCAGCATTGCGGGGTGCGCGCGCGCCATGGGCCTCTCGCCTGCTGCCATGAGCCGCAGGCTGAGCACCATGGAGGCCCGGCTGGGCACGCGGCTGGTCACCCGTACCTCGCGCCATTTCGCGCTCACGGCCGAAGGGCAGCGCCTGCACGAGCATGCCGTGCGCATCATGCAGGAAGTAGAAGAGGCGGAAGCCGAACTGACGGCACGCGCAGGCATTCCGCGCGGGCTGCTGCGCGTGGGCGTGCCATCAGAGATCGGGCGCAAGATGCTTGCGGGCGTAGTGGCAGCCTTTGTGGAGCAGTACCCCGAGGTGACCGTGCACCTCACCCTGTCCGATGCCGGGCTGGATGTGATTGATGACGGGCTGGACATTGCCATCCGCCCCGGCATGCCGCCCGATCAGGAGGTGATGACCACCAGCCTGATCAACAGCCGCCGCGTGGTGTGCGCCTCGCCCGAATACCGTGACCGCAAGGGCCTGCCTGCCACCCCGCACGACCTGCTCAAGCACGACTGCATCTGCCTGATCCGCCGCCAGCGCATCTTTAATGAATGGGTGTATTTTGATGGCAAGGCCCGCAAGGAAGTGCATGTCACCCCCCGCCTTGCCACATCAAGCAGCGAGGTTGTGCATGACTGGGCGGTGAGCGGGCGCGGCATTGCGCTGAAAGTACTGTGGGACATTGCCGATGACCTGAAATGCGGCAGGCTGATCGAATGCCTCAGCACCTACAGGTGGGAGGATGTGACCCTGTGCGCGGTCTACCCCTCGCGCACGCATCTGCCCTCACGCACGAGGCTGTTCCTTGATTTCGTGCGCAAGGAGCTGCGGCAGGCCTATTTCGGCACATAGGCCCGATCAGCCGGGATGGGTCGGGGCGCGATAGAAAAGACACACATCGCCGCTCTCCACCGCCGCAACCGGGTCTGCCGCCTGCACGTGCCATTCGTACCGCAACGGCCCGACCCATTGCCAGATGTCGGACACCAGTTCGGTCTCGGTCAGGATCGATAATTATAGGGCATTCGCGCTGCCCGGCAGCCATACCGTGCAGCAGGTACCCTGCCCCGGCGCGCTGGTGATATCGAGCCGCCCGCCATGCCGGTCAACGATATGGCGCACGATGGCCAGCCCAAGCCCCGTGCCCTGCTCGCCGCCTGCCCCCGGCGCGGGCGAGACACGGTAGAACCGCTCGGTCAGGCGCGGCAGGTGCTGTGGCGCGATACCCGGCCCGTTATCACGCACCGAGAGCAGCAGGCCGCCATTCTCCTGCCATTGCGCCGCGATTTCGATACGCGGTTCGGCTGGCGGCTGCGGCCTGCCATAACGCAGGGCGTTCTCGCTCAGATTGACCAGCACCTGCAATATCTGGTCCGCATCGCCGCGCAACGTGCCTGCGGGGGCGGGGTGCAGCACCAGGGCAGCGCGATCAGCCTCAGGCTTGCCCTGCACCTCATCATTGAAGCGGGCAAACAGGTCGGCCACCGCAATCATGCCCTGCGGGCGCTGGTGCTCGAGCATCTGCACGCGCGAGAGGTAGAGCAGCCGGTCGATCAGGCGCTGCATGCGGCTGGCCTGCCGGGCCATGATGGCAAGGAACTTGTGCCGCGCCGTGGCATCATTGGCGGCCGGGCCCTGCAGGGTCTCGATAAAGCCGATCAGGGCGGCAAGCGGCGTGCGCAGTTCATGGCTGGCATGGGCCACGAAATCACTGCGTGCGCGATCGAGCGCGTCACGCGCCGTGGCATCAAGCAGCACCACAACGCAGGCGGGCTGCCCGTGCCATACCCCTGCCCTGACAAAAGCCTGCACCACGCGGCGCACCGGCACATCGGCCTCGATGGTGACCTCCGTCACCCCGCCGGGGCGCAGTTCGGCCACGGCGCGCTGGAGTGCGGGGTGGCGCACCAACATGCCCAGGCCCTCGGCAAATTCCACCTGCGCGCGGGCACCGGCATGCAAAAGCCGCCCACCCCGCGCCAGCACCAGCAGCGACACGGGCAGGTCATCGACCTGCACCGTATCCTCATCCACGCCCACGGGTTCGGCCTGCAGGCGCACCGGGTAGCCCGACAGCCGCCCCGCCGCGCCATAACGCCACGCGCCGTACCCCCCAAGCAGCGCTCCCGCCGCAAAACCCATCACCACAAGCACAAGCGCCGACACACCCTTCTCCCCCTTACGCGAGCCTGCCCCACGGCACCACAGGCGCGATACCATGAATGGGAGAGCAGCGGAAACCAGAATGAATTGCGAAATAAAATTACAATTTGTGCGCTGCAAAATTAATATAGTTATTGCTTGTTTGACAATTTTATAATTTTAGTCCATTCTCCTCTAAAGCTTGGAGATTGTCTGGAAAAGCCTGCCCACAAACGCCTGCAGGCCGCACGGCGGCCGAATGAAGTGCTTTCAGGCAAGCGTTGCCACAACACCGCCCTGAAAAAGACGGGATCTGAAAACTTTCATTCTTACCGGCGGTTTGTTTTAAACAATCTTCTAAAAAAACAAGAACAATGGTGTCTCAAATCATGATCCAGTCCCTCCCGCGCAATAGCGCGCCTGTCGTTTTTCCCGCCACGTTCATGGTCCAGCCTCCCGGCTGAGGCTTGCATCCTTTTTTCCCGGCATTCCTGCCCCGTCCCATGATGGACCGGGCCGCGAGAAAATCGACAGACATGACAAGACATATCTCCCCGCGCGCCAATGGGCGTGCGCGCGCGCCGTTTCCTCCCGGCTGGGGATGGCTGCTGGCCGCAGGCGCCACCGCGCTGGCCCCGGCCCAGCAGACCCATGCCCAGGCGGTTGACCCCGGCATGAAGCCGGTGCCCTCCATCATGGCGCCTGGCGCGGTCTCGGCCATGCCCTCCGTTGGCATGACGCAGGAGGAACAGATCAGCATGCGCCTCGATGCCGAGCGGCTTGGCCCCCAGCCACAGGCCATCCGCAGGCCGCCCAACACGCCCATCCCGCCTAGCGGCGTGCCGGCCTTCCCGTCTGCGGGTCTTGCCACCATGAGCGTGGCTCCCGTCAGCAGCCCCGGTGACAACAAGGCTTTCCACCAGATCGAACTCGATGCGCTGACCCGCCATGAAGGTCCTTCCGGGCTGCTGCCCGGCTGGATCGATGCCCAGCATGACAGCGACCTGGAAGACCCATACTACGTACCCACCGCAGGCAGCGGCCACCTCGTGCCGCTGCTCGACCCGCTGCGCAGGCGCCTGCGCGACCACGGCGTGAGCTTCGCCTTTACCTACAAGGGCGAGGCGATGGGCGTGATTGATGGCGGCGTGCAGCGCGGCATGAGCTACGTGCATGAACTGACCGCGCAGGTGAACTTCGACCTGGAGAAAATGGCCGGAATCAAGGGCTGGTCAGTCCATACGCTGGTGATGGAACGCGCAGGCCGCGCCGTGAGCCATGACCGGGTGGGCGAATATTACGTCAACCTGCAGGAAGTGTATGGCCTGTCGGGCAACGTGGTGGCGCATCTGGTTGATTTCTATGCTGAAAAGAAACTGCTGAACAACCATCTCGACATCAGCTTCGGCCGCATGGCGCTGACCCATGTCTTTGCCACCTCACCGCTGCTGTGCTCGTTCATGGTCACCTGCTCGGCCCCCGTGGCGCTCAAGCTCGACCCCGGCTTTTCGGTCTACCCCAAGGCCACATGGGGCAGCCGCCTGCGCCTGCGCCCCACGCGTGACACAGCCATCCAGTTCGGTGCCTATTCGGTCAATGCGCTGACCGACAACCCCAGCGGCTGGGCGTGGGGCAGCGAGAAGGCGACCGGCGTGATGCTGCCGGTCGAGTTCACATGGCAGCCCTTCCTGACCCGTAACCGCCTGCCGGGGCATTACATACTGGGCTACGCACATGACACCACGCGCTACCCCGACGAGATCGGCATCGGCCTGCCCGCGGCCCTGCGCACGGCCGCAGGCCACCAGCGCTCGGCGCCGATGGACATGTTCTGGTTTGAAGGCGACCAGATGGTCTACCGCCGGGGCGGGCGCAACCAGATGGCCGGTGGCTACCTGATGGCGGGCTACATCCATAACACGCCCCATGTCACATCCATCTCGGATGAAGCCTATGGCGGCCTGTCATTCGCAGGGGTCATTCCATCACGCGTGACCGACCGGCTGGGCATCATGTATTCATGGTACCATGTCAGCCACCGCAAGGAGGAAGGGCAGATTCTGCGTTATGAGGCCGGTTATTCGCTCGGTGCCACCGTGCGCGCACCGCAGACGGACTCCCACATCATCGAGGCCTATTACGCCATTGACGCCATGCCCGGCATACTGGTGCAGCCTGAATTCGAATACATGATCCGCCCCGGCGAGACCAAACACATCCCCAACGCGGCTCTCGTGGGGCTGAAGGTCATCGCCAACCTCTAGCCACGCCGCCCCTGCCCTGCCCCGCGCCCCGAAAGGCGCGGGGTTTTTCATGCGCCGTGAATGAGAATGCGAATTTGTTGCAATTATGTGACACATTGCAACAAAGCTCGCGAGGTCATATTGCGACTAATTATCAGAATCGATATTGCAACCTTCTGCAATTAAGAGGCTGTTGCAATATGACCGATAAAACCATCCGCCAGAAACTCAGACCATTCTCCCTGCTCACCGCCTCCATGGCCCTCGCCTGCGCCACCACCAGCGCGCATGCCGCGCAGGACACGGTGCCCGCAACAGATACGCAGGCCACCACGCCTTCAGACGATGCGACGCCAAAGCACACCCAGAAGCAGGATTCCTATAACCATGAGGCGGAGCACGGGTTTGACGTAACCCACGTCACGGCCTCGCCCATGAACGTTCTGCATGAATCCATCGGCCTGAGCCGCATGCCGCAGGATGCCATGCACACGCCCCAGAACGTGAACGTGGTGCCGCAGGTGCTCATGCAACAGCAAAATGTCAAATCGCTTGATGAGGCGCTGAAAAACGTGCCCGGCATCACCGCATCGGTGGGTGAAGGCGAAGGCGGCATGGCGGGCGATCAGTTCCTGATCCGTGGTTTTGCAGCCCAGAACGACATTTATGAAAACGGCCTGCGGGATTTTGGCGTCTATGCGCGCGACAGCTTCTATTATGACCATGTCTCGGTCATCAAGGGCCCGTCATCGGAGGTGTTCGGCAATGGCACCACGGGTGGCGCCATCAACATCGTGACCAAGACACCGCATCTGGGCAACAGCTATCAGGCCAGCTTCTCGGGCGGTAGCGGGTCGTATTATCGCGGCACGCTCGATGTAAACTACCAGATCAACAGCACCACCGCCTTCCGCCTGACCGGCATGGGCAACGAGAACAACGTGGTCGGGCGCGACTACATCTATTCCCATCGCTGGGGCATTGCGCCCTCCATCGCGTTCGGGCTGGGCAAGAAGGTCTCGTTCGTTCTGGAATACTTCCACCAGAACGACAACCGCATCCCCGATTACGGCGTGCCGGTTGTCACCCCTAAAGGTGGCGTCGGCTACCCCGTGACCGAAAGGGGCGTCAGGCGCACCAACTGGTACGGCACGACCTACGACCAGGACAATACCAGCGATGACATGATCACCGGCCGCCTGACCGCCAAGGTCAGCCCCCTGCTCACGCTGTATAACGACATGCGCGGCGGCATCTTCCACCGCTATTTCTCGGCCTCGCAGGAGGCCTGCTCGAACATGTCATCCGGCGCGGCCTACAACAACAACATGATCAACGGCAGCGTGCCATCGGCCACATGCCAGTCGGATTTCCTGTCCGGCAACGCGGCAAATGCGCAGGTGGCGCGTAATGGCGGCGTGGGCGGCCCCGAGCCTTACCGGCAGAGCGACTGGTCCATTCAGGATGTGTTCTCGGGTGTTGCACATCTTCACACCGGGCATATCCGCCACGAGATCATTGGCGGGTTTGACATTGAGTATGTGACCGATCACCGCCAGAACTACGCCTATGGCTCCAACCGCCCCAGCACCAGCCTGCTCAATCCCTCGCCCTACGTGCCCGGCCTGACGCTGGGCGACTGCAGCCAGTACCCCAACCGGCTGGTCAATATCGGCAACGGCGTGGGCCGCAAGTGCTACAAGGACAGTTCTGCGCTTGATGTGGGCTTCTTCCTGTCCGATCAGGTGTGGCTGACGAAAAACCTGTCGGTCAAAGCGGGTTTCCGGTGGGATCACTGGAACAGCACCTACAGTGCGACCGGCGGCAGCACGGCCACGCCCGATGTGAGCTATGGGCAGAACGAGACCACCATCAACCCTTCCGTCAGCCTGATGTACACCCCGCGCAACAACCTGATGGTGTATTTCAACTGGTCGGAATCCACCACGCCGCTCAGCCTGTATGTCACCAACAGTTCCGAGCCGATGACCTCCAAGAGCCAGAGTGCCGCCCCCGAGCGCAGCAGGCTGTATGAGGTGGGCGCCAAATACAGCGCCTTCCACGACCGTATCGGCTTTACGGCAGCACTGTTCCGGCTGGAGAAAAACAACTCCACCCAGACCGACCCCACCACGGGCGATGTCAGTGCAACGAGCGACCAGGAGCGCAACCAGGGGCTTGAACTCAGCGTATCAGGCACGCTGCTGCCCAACTGGATGTTCTATGGCACCTACGCGCTGTATGACCCCACCATCACCAAGGCGGGTTCCACCTCATCCAAGCAGGGCGGGCAGATCCAGTACGTGCCCCATAACCAGGCCACCGCCTGGACCAGCTACGAGATCGCACCACGCAAGCCGTGGAACATGACCATTGGCGGCGGCATCACCTGGCGGCAGGGCGTGTGGCTTGACCAGCTCAACACCGCCCGCGCACCCGCCACGGTGGAGTTCGACGCCATGGTCGCCCACCGCTTCAACAACAACTGGAAAGTGGCCATGAACGCCTATAACCTTGATAACCGGCTCAATTATGGCAGCCTGTTCTCCAACCGGGTCACCCCTTCCGTAGGGCGGTCGTTCCTGTTCAACATCTCGGCGCAGTACTGACCCGCAACCCTCAGCCAAGGTTTCAGCCCATGCTGCTGCACATCCCCGCCCTGCTCAACGCCGATGAACTGGCCCATTGTCGCGCCCGGCTGCAAGGCGCTACATGGACCGATGGCCGCGAGACGGCAGGCGTGCAGTCGGCAAAAACCAAGAACAACCTGCAACTGCCGCGCGATTCCGAGGCGTGCCGCGAGCTTGGCGAGATCGTGCTGCGCGCGCTCGGGCGCAATGCCCTGTTCAACAGCGCGGTGCTGCCCTACCGGGTCAGCCCGCCGCTGTTCAACCGCTACGAAGGCGGCATGCGCTTTGGTGCGCATGTCGATAACGCCATACGCGGCATCCTTGCAGGCGGCATCCACACGCGCATCCGCACCGATGTGTCCTCCACGCTGTTCTTCTCCGACCCTGATGAGTATGACGGCGGTGAACTGACCATCCACGCCAATGGCAACGAGCAGGCCATAAAACTGCCCGCGGGCGACATGATTCTCTACCCCACCACGGTGCTGCACAGTGTAACCCCGGTCACGCGCGGGTGCAGGCTGGCAGCTTTTTTCTGGTCGCAGTCGATGATTGCGGAAGAGAGCCGCAGGCAGATCATGTTCGACCTCGACATGCAGGTCACATCGCTGCGCGAACGGCTGGGGGATGCCGATCCTGCCGTGCTGTCACTGACCAACATCTACCATAACATGATGCGCCAGTGGTGCCTGCTGTGAGCAATTATCCGGTGGGGTAGCGGAAATATTTCCGATTTTTTGAATATTTTACGTGCTATTTCCGGATAACCTCTATAGGAAGGTCCTCACGGCTGGACTTTTCAGCTACGGACAAGATTTCAGAGCAGCTACACCAAGCGGCCTTATGGCATCCCCGATAAAACGAAAAGTCTCGATCCCATGCATGTTCGCGTGGGGGTGCCGGTTATTCTAAGGAGGCCAAATTATGGCCGCAGGAACAGTTAAATGGTTCAACGCCCAGAAGGGCTTTGGATTTATCCAGCCTGATGACGGAAGCGCCGATGCTTTCGTGCACATTTCTGCCGTTGAGCAGGCTGGCCAGCAGACCCTGTCCGAAGGGCAGGCCGTGACGTATGACCTCGAGCGGGGCCGTAACGGCAAGTCTTCTGCAGTCAATCTCAAGATTGGCTGATGAACTCGGCAGGAACTTCGGTTCCTGCCGTTTTTATTTCTACCCTTTTTTACGCCTGATGCTCGCCTTCCGGCTGATCGTGACAGCCCTGCTCTGCCTGCCCGCCTGCGTGGCCCGGGCGCAGATGCCCCAGCCCGGTGGCTGGAACGGAAGCGTGGTCCTGCCTGCCGCCCCTATGGCGCCAGCTTATGCCCCACCCTCACTGAACCATTTCGCCCCCCTGCCCCATGCGGGCATGCCGCCTTCGCGCAGCTTCACTGCCGGGTCGGATGCGCCTTACGCGGGCGATTCATCACCCTCCTCCCAGCCCGACCGCTACGAGCAGGACTGGGCTGCGTTCGAGCGATCCGAACGTGCCATTGCCCGGCAGATGGGCCACAGGTAGCAATACCGCGCCGTAGCATCCTGCCCCCCTTTCGGCCACAGACCCGTTCCGTATGGCATTTTTGCAAAAAACTGTGTCAGGCGCGGCTTTTTTGAAAAAAAACAGTATCAGCACCTGTGCAAGAATCTGGTTTGCGCGCCCTGCGGCTTTCAGTCCTGTATCGCAGCAACCGGACGCGTGCTGGCCAGCGCAGGCAGTTCAAGCAGGTTGATCGCAGCGCCTTCGGCCTGCATGGCGCGGGCCATGTCGCGTATGCTGTCATGATGGGTGAACAATAGCACCTGCGTAGTACGCGCAAATTCGGCCAGCACGTTCAGCGTGCTGTGGCTGCGGGCATCATCAAACTGCACCAGCAGGTCATCAGCAATAAACGGCAGTGGCTCGGTAGTACGGCAATAGGTCTCCACGCTGGCCAGCCGGAAGGCCAGGAAAAGCTGGTCGCGCGTGCCCGCACTCATCTCGCTTACCGCAACCGTGCTGCCATCGGGGCGCACGCCGCGCACCACGGGCTCGTTACTGGCGTCGAGTTCCGTCTGTATGCCGCCAAAGGCGCCACCGGTCGCCTGCGCCATAAACGTGCCCGCCTGCCTCACCAGCGGGTCCTGCACCTGCGCGCGCACCCGGTCCATGGCGGCGGCAATCAGGTTACGCGCCAGGGTCAGTTCGGCATATTCCTCAACAATGCGGTGCAGGCTGGTTATCGCCGCTTCGCGCCGGGCGGCAGCCTGCGGGGCCACGGTATTGTGTTCGAATGCGGCCAGAGCGCTTTCGGCATGCTGCTCGGTACGCACGGCATCGTCACGAGCTGCGGCCAACTGCTCCTGCCGGGCCTGAAGAGCTGCAATTTCCGCCTGAAGTTCCGGCCCGTCACGCCCTTCAAGAGCTGCATGAAGCCCTGCGGGAGACTGGCCATCGGTCATGCAGGACAGGGTATGCAGCGCCTGTGCGTGAGCTTCAGCCACCTTGTCACGTTGTGCCAGACGCGTGGCAAGCTGGCGCAGCGCATCATTACCCTGCGCGTGGGTGCGGGCCTGAAGTGCCTCCAGCACACTGGCGGCGGCCTGCACGTCAGCTTCGCCCTGAACTACCATATTGTTGGCCTTGTCGCGTTCGGGTTGCAGGGCTTCACGCTGGTGGCGGGCCTTCTGGGCCTCGCGCCAGTGCTGCTCCAACTCATGGGCAGCCAGTGCCGCGTCAGTGGGCAGGCTCAGGGCAAGATGAGGGCGCAACCCGTCAAGGTCGTGTGCCAGTTCGGCTTCATGTGCTGCGGCCTGCGCCGTGGCTTCATCGAGTTCGGTCAACTGGATAATGGCGGCGGGTGCTGCCGCCCATTCATCGGCAAGGTTGCGGCCCGTCATGGGCAGGGCATCGGCGTTCAGGCCAATGGCCTGCATGGCAGGTGCCCAGCGGGCGGCCCATTGCTGCCGTTCGGCCTCAAGTGCCGCAGCCTGCCGGGCAAGCTGAGCGCGTTGGGGCATCAGGTCATCATGTTCACGCCGCAGCCGGTCATATTCCTCATGCGCGCTGGCATGCAGGCGCAGGGCACGGGTCACGGCCTCCACGCAGGCGGCGGGCGGCAGGTCAGGGTCCACGCCCAGCATGCGGGCCAGATGTGCAAGCCCGTCACGCTGCACGGCCACCCTGATATGCTCGTGCTCAAGAGCCGCGTGCTCGGTGGCGACCTGTTCGGCCTCGGCCAGCGCATCGCCACGCTGCTGCACGAATGCCTCGAGTGCCGCAGGCGTGGCCGCATGGGCCATGATGACGGAAAAGGGCGTGATGAATGCCTGCCAGTGCCGGGCAATCTGCCGTGCCGTATCATCCAGATTACGCTCATGGCAGGCGATCCTGTCGCTACACTGGGCAATGTCGTGGCGCAGCGCCTCGATGCGGGCAAGGCGGTCAGCCTGTGCCAGCAACTGGCGTGACAGGCTGTCCGCCTGCGTAATGGCACTCTCCAGCATCGTGACATTATGCTGGCGGGTAGCGGAGGGCGTGGTGGTGTCCGCACCCAGATAACCATCACGGATGGCATGCCACGCGCTATCGCGCTGCGCGCGGGCGGCGTGCAGCATTTCGGGCGTAATGGTGTTGCCCGTTTGCTCAAGCCGCGCAAGTTCGGGGCGCAGGGTAGCCAGCCTTTCGCGCTCCGTGGTCAGGGCCTGCGTGATGCGCTCATTGTGGATGTGCAGCCGCTGCTGCTCCGCGCCCGCTTCGCGCACGGCCTGCGCATCGGGGCACGGCAGGGCCTGCAGGGCCGCAACCGAGCCGACACCCAGCGTTCTGAGCCGCGCATCAAGCCTTTCCTGAATTGCGGCAAGGCTGTCCCTGCGCAGTTCAAGGCGCCTGATCTCGGCTGGCAGGGCAGCAAAGGCGGTGGCATCCGCATCCACAGGCCGATCGTGCCCCTGCCCCCGCAGGGTGTCGAGGCGGGTTGCCTTGCGGGCCAGGGCAAGGTCGGTCTCAGCGATCCGCTGCTCCAGCGCAGTAGCCGTATTGCGCCACTGCATCTGGGCATCGGCCATCTGGCGTATTTCTTCAAGCACCACGCGCTCGGGCATGAACTGGCGCAGGTCCGCATCCGGTCCCTTGTTGAGCCACTGGCGCAGGCTGGCAAGACTGAGGTTGATCTGCTGGCGTTTGGCCTCACGTTCGGGCCGGGCCGCGCGATTACGCCGGACCACCTCACCCAGCGCAATGACATGCTCCACGCGTGCACCCTGCGCAATGAGCTGGGCCTGCTCTGGTGGAACAGCCGTCTGGCGCTGCAGCCGCTCTGCCTGCGTGCAGGCAGCGGCGTGGCTGGCCTGGGCGGCGGCACTGACATCAAGGGCTGCGGTAATTTGTGCTCCCATGCCGGTGGGCAGCGGGTCGAGGTCGGCCAGCGTTGCGCGTTCGGCTTCCAGCAGGGTCAGGGCGTGGAGCTGGGGCAAGGCTTTTACAAGCTGTTCAAGCCGCGCGTGCAGGCGGCGTAGTTCGGCCTGTTCACGGTCGAAATCGGCCCGTTGCTGGCGGGCCGCGTCACGCTGCTGGCAATGGCTGGTATAGGCCTCATGCGTAAGCGAGGCTTCCTTCAGTCTGTCCTGTGCCGCGCGAAAGGCATCGGCAGCCTTGTAGAAGGCCCGCTCCGCCGCGCGACGGGGCGCGAACAGGGCCGCGCGCTTTTCATCAATCTCGGCCAGGCGTGTCATGAGGGCACGTAGCCCGCCGCCTGCCTCCACGATCAGCCGCCCGATATCACCATTGGCTTTGAGCAGGGCCGCCCCCCCGCTGCGCAGGGTTGCATCATTGAGGCCGAACAGGGCGGTAAAGCGCTCGCGCGTCATGCCGCCAAGGGCGGGGGCCAGCACGTCATCACTGACCGGCTGGCCATCGAGGCTGGCCAGCGTGCGGGTGCGGCCCTTGCGGCGGCTCAGTTCAAGCATGGTGCCGTTGGCCAGCATGAGGCAGGCCTCCAGCCGTATCCTGTCATTGCCGAACACCGCACCCGCATCCGACTGGTTGGGAATGCCGAACAGAAAATCGGTCATGGCGGAAAGCGTGGTGCTTTTGCCGGCCTCGTTCGGGCCATGAATGACATGCAGGCCGGGAACGGCGCCAAAATCCAGTTCCAGATTTTCAATGGCGCCATAGCGGATGATGCGCAGGTTACGAATGTGCATCGCGACTTTCTTCGGGGTTTTCCACCAATGACAGCGCCAGATCCACCGCGCGGGCGGGTATGTCGGCTGCAAGCCCCGCGCGCAGGGCCTCGGTGCGGGTATGGGCGGGCATGCGGTCGATCACGGCGGCAAGGATGGCATCAAGTTCCGCACGCAGGGCCTCAGGTGTTGCGCTGGCGCGGATATCGGCGGCAATACGCCCGCCAGTGGAGGTATCGGGCACGGGGGCACGGATGGTAGGCGCATGGGTCTGGACCTTGAGGCGTTCGAGCCAGATCTCATCGGAGATGCTGGCCAGAACGGTCTCGACCTCAAGCGTCAGGTCACGTGCGTTGCGGATCAGCCCCGCATGCAGTGCTGTTGCGCCTGCCAGTTCCAGCCGCAGGGCAATGGGGCGGCCATCTGCTTCGCGCACCACGCCCTCGACTGCATGGCGGATCAGGCCGGTCATCTCGCCGTGCGTGGTGGCGGTAGACAGGTCAACCCGCACGCTGGCCCAGCGCACCACGTCGAGCACCTGATGGGCCACATCCACCACGCTGCCCGCGCGCACGCTCACCAGTGAGGCTCCTTTCGGCCCGCCCTCGCGCGCGTGGCGGCCCTGCAGGTTGCCCGCATAGACCACATAGGGGTCGCGATGCAGGATCTCGCGCGTATGCACATGCCCCAGCGCCCAGTACTGGTAGCCATGATTGACCAGCTGCTCGACCGTGCAGGGTGCGTAAGGCTCATGCCCCTCGCGCCCCTGGCAGGCCGTGTGCAGGATGCCGATATTGAACAGGCCGGGCACCGGGGCGGGATAGTGCCGGGCAATATTGTCGGTCACATCACGGCGGCCGAAGCTGCGGCCATGCACGGCAACACCCAGATCCTCCATCACCTGTGTTTCGGCCTTGCGGGTATCGAACAGGTGCACGTTATCGGTCACGTGCAGGTGGCGCACAAAGCGGTTCTCGGCATCATGATTGCCCAGAATCATGAACACGCGGATACCCGCCTGCTTCAGCCGCGCCATGCCGTTGACAAAAAACAGCCCGCACTGCGCATCGCGCAGGTCGCCATCAAACACGTCGCCTGCCAGCACCACAAAGCGGCAGGCACTGCTGATGGCAAGGTCGATCATGTCCGTAAAAGCCCGGCGCGAGGCATCGCCAATCAGGCGGGCATATTCATCCGACCGCGCCCCCAGGCCCCGCAGCGGGCTGTCGAGATGCAGGTCGGCGGCATGAAGAAAGCGGAATTCGTTCATGCCGCCATCGTACTCCATTGAAAGCGGATGTAAATGTAATCAGGCGTCCGGATCGGTAATGTCAGTGCAGATGTATTTCATCTCCAGATATTCATCCATGCCGTAGCGCGAACCCTCACGCCCCATGCCCGACTGCTTGATGCCGCCAAAGGGAGCAACCTCGTTGGAGATCAGGCCGGTATTATGGCCCACCATGCCGTATTCCAGCGCTTCCGCCACACGGCAGGCGCGGGCATGGTCGCGGGTGAAGAAATAGGCGGCCAAGCCATATTCCGTATCATTGGCCATGGCGATGGCTTCCGCCTCGGTGTGAAAGCGCATGAGCGGAGCCACCGGGCCGAAGGTTTCCTCATGGGCGATGCGCATCGCGGGTGTGACATCGCGCAGCACGGTGGGGCGGTAGAACAGCGCGCCCTCGCGGTCGCGCGTGCCGCCACACAGCACGCCCGCGCCCTTTGTCACGGCATCACGCACATGGGCTTCCACCTTGTCACGCGCGCCTGCACTGATCAGCGGACCGATAACGGAATTGGGCGCATTGCCCGGCCCCACATGCAGCCCGTCCACCACCTTGGCGAAGCGGGTGGCGAAATCATCATAAATACTGTCATGCACCAGAAAACGGTTGGCACACACGCAGGTCTGGCCGGCGTTGCGGAATTTGGCGGCGATGGCGCTTTTGATGGCCTGTTCGATATGCGCATCCTCAAACACGATGAAGGGCGCGTTGCCACCAAGTTCAAGCGACAGGCGCTTGAGCGTGGGGGCCGACTGCGCCATGAGAATGCGCCCGACCTGCGTCGAGCCGGTAAAGGACAGCTTGCGGATGGCAGGACTTGCGCACAGCGCCTTGCCCAGCCGCACGCCATCACCGGGCAGCACCTGCACCAGCCCTGCGGGCACGCCTGCCTGATGGGCGAGTTCGACCAGTGCAAGCGCGGTGAGCGGGGTCAGTTCCGATGGCTTGATGATGATGGCACAACCCGCGGCCAGGGCGGGGGCGGCCTTGCGGGTAATCATGGCGGCGGGGAAATTCCACGGCGTAATCGCGGCACACACCCCCACAGGCTGGCGGATCACGCTCAGCCGGGTGGCAGGATTGGTGGGAGGGATCACATCGCCGTAGCCGCGCATGGCCTCGGCTGCGAACCATAGCAGGAAGCTTGCGGCATAGCGGATTTCGCCCGCCGCTTCCGCGCGTGGCTTGCCCTGCTCGGTCACGATCAGGGTGGCGAGGTCATCAAGGTTGTCCATGACCAGATCATGCCAGCGTGCCAGAATCACCTGCCGCTGGGCGCCGGTGCGGTTGCGCCATTGTGCCTGTGCCGCCACGGCCGCCTCAATGGCGCGTGCCACATCCGCCGCCCCGCATTCCGCCACTTCCGCCACCTCTGCGCCGGTGGCCGGGTTATGCACCGCGCGGCGCGCGCCATTCAGTGCGGGGGTCCATTCGCCGTGAATGAACGCATCCTTGCGCAAAAGCGATGTATTGGCGAGATGCACGGTCATGGTCAGGCTCCGATCGGGCGCAGTGGCGGGTTGGATAATGCTTATGCCTTCATCAGGGATCACGTCCGATGTCGTCAATGCCGCACAGGGTCAGGACGTGGCGCAACCTGTGGCTGCCCCCCCGTTTGGCCTGCACGAGCGCGGATCGTGACGTCCGTGCCGCCATGGCAGGCGTGCCATGCACCTGAGGTATATCCTTTCCGCCTGCTACCCGCATGCGTGGGAGCTGGCCTGAAACCACCCGTGCCCATGCCGGGCGCTGCTGGCGCGCGCCAGGCAAGGGTAGCGGCGCATGGGCCCAGGCCAGTGGTGCGCCCTGTCATTGTCAGATAAGTATGAGACCGTTTTTATCAGGATGGATGTGGCGTGTTTCTGCGACAGTTGACCTATCTCATAGCGCTTGATCGCTACCGGCACTTCTCCCGCGCTGCGGAAAGCTGCGGCGTGTCGCAGCCTGCGCTCTCCTCGGCCATACGCCAGCTTGAGACTGAACTGGGCATTACCATCATTCGCCGCACGCGCCGCTTCAATGGCCTGACCGATGAGGGGCAGCGCGTGCTCGACTGGGCACGCCAGACGCTGGCAGCCCTTGATGGCCTGCGGCAGGAAGCTGCCTTCGCGCAGGCAGTGGCGGGCGGGTCGCTGTCCATCGGTGTGATGCCGCCTGCGCTCCAGGCCTCGCCAGTGCTGCTGGAGAGTTTTCGCACCGCCATTCCCGGCCTGCACCTGCAGGTGCACCTTGGCTCATGTGCCGACACCATTCACCGCCTGCGCCAGCAGCAGCTTGATCTGGGGCTGGTCTATCTTGACCAGATCCCCCCTGATGGCCCCTTTGAGGCCCTGCCGCTCTATACCGAACAGCATGTGCTGGTGGCAGCCGAGCCGTTCGTGCTGCCCATGGGCCGACGCGAGTGGCACACCCTGGCCGACCTGCCGCTGTGCCTGCTCAGCACGGAAATGCGCACCCGCCAGATCGTGGATGCGGCCTTTCGCGGGGCAGGAGTGACGCCCCTCATCGTCATGGAAACCAATTCGCTTGAAGTGCTGCATGCCGAACTGCTGGCCGGGCGGCTGGCCAGCATCCTGCCCGTTGCCGCCCTGCCCACCCATACGGGGCATGGCCGCCTGCAGGTGCGCCCGCTGGGGCCATGCGCAACACCCGAAGTGGGTCTGGCGCGACTGACGCAGTCCCTGCCCACCGCATTGACCGTGCGGGTATGGGAGATCGCGGCAAACGTGGACATGCGCGACATCTTCGCCCTTGGGTAAAGCCGCAACCGGGGAACAGCGATAAAAACCCCGGCTTTACATTACGCCATGGCCCGGGCCGTGTTTATCGGCCCCATCCCTGACCGAACTGCTGCATCTGCTGCTGCTGTTGCTGCTGCATCTGCATGCGCTGCTGGCCAAGCTGATCTTGCTGCTGGCGGAACTGCTGGTCCATCTGCTGGGCCTGCTGGTCGCGCTGCTGGCGGATCTGCTCGCGCTGGCGCTCGATCTGTTCACGGCCGCCGGGCTGGTTGCCCATCTGCCGGGCCTGCTGGTCAAGCTGCATGTTCTGCTGACGGAACTGTTGGTCCATCTGCTGGCGTTGCTGATCACGCTGCATGCGCATCTGCTCGCGTTGCTGGTCAAGCTGCATCTGCTGCTGGCGGAACTGCTGGTCCATCTGCTGGCGCTGCTGGTCGCGCTGCATGCGCATCTGCGCGTCCTGCTGCTCACGCTGCATGCGCTGCTGCATGTCGGGCTGGGCCTGGGCCATGCCTGCAGCCATCAGGCCGCCTGCAACCGCAAATACTGCAAGGCGATGGAAAGATCGGGCGGAAAGACGGGCCATGACGGTTTCCTTCTGTTACAAACCCCTTCCTTCCTACAGGATCAGGGCTGGTAATCCAGCCCGATATCCATGACGCGCACGGTATGCGTCAGCCAACCCAGCGAGATCAGGTCCACCCCGGCCTGAGCCACGGCGGTGACCGTATCGGGCGTAATCCCGCCCGAGGCCTCGGTTATGGCTCGGCCATTCACCAGTTTCACGGCTTCGCGCAGCGTGTCAGGCGGCATGTTGTCGAGCAGGAACACATCCACGCCGCCGGTCTCAAGCCCCTCGCGCAGTTGTTCCAGCGTGTCCACCTCCAGTTCGATGCGCACCAGATGGCCCGCCGCCGCCCGCGCACGCTCAACCGCAGGCCTGACGCCACCGGCAAAGGCAAGGTGGTTGTCCTTGATCAGGATCGCATCATCCAGGCCAAAACGGTGGTTGCTGCCGCCGCCTGCCCGCACGGCGTATTTCTGGATGGCACGCAGGCCGGGCATGGTCTTGCGCGTGCAGGTGATACGGGCACGGTAAGGCCGCACAAGGTCAACCACCGCTGCCGTAGCAGTCGCGATGCCGCTGAGATGCGACAGGAAGTTCAGCCCCACCCGCTCGCCTGACAGGATGCCGCGTGCCGGGCCTTCCACCGTGGCCAGCACGTCGCCCGGCCCGACCCTGCCGCCATCGCGCAGCTTTGGGGTGAAGGCGATGCGCCGGTCCATCAGGGCAAAGGACAGGCGCGCCATATCCAGCCCCGCGATCACGCCTTCCTGCCGCGCCACAAAGGCAGCGCGGACGATGGTGTCGCCATCTCCGATCACGGCATCGGTAGTGAGATCGCCCGCACGGCCCAGATCCTCGAGCAGGCCCGCGCGCACGAGGGGTTCGAGCATGATGTCGGGCAAGGGATGGAGCATGGGGGCGTTTCTTTCCTTCATTGGGGCGTAGCCACGGGCGCGTCCACCGGCACGCGCAGGCGGGCAAGGTCTGCCAGTGTGAGGCGCGAGGCATGGGCCGTGGGTGCCGTGTGCGGATAATCGCTGCGGAAATGCCCGCCCCGGCTTTCGGTGCGCATCAGGGCCGCGTGCATGATGGCGGCGCAGACCAGCCGGGCATCACCTTGTGGCTGGGCAAGCACCTGCCGTAGCCCGGCCTCAAGCTCCGCCCCGCTGCGGATGACGCCGGCATACCGGCTCATGAGCCGCCGCAGGCCAACCGGCGGCGGCGTCCATGCCGGCCCCGTGGCGGCCACACTGGTCACGGGCCGGACCGGGCGGTCATGACCATCAAGCGCCTGGCCGATCCATGTGCCGAACGAGACCGCCTCCAGCAGGGAATTGCTGGCCAGCCGGTTGGCCCCGTGCAGGCCGGTGCAGGCGACCTCGCCCGCGGCCCACAGGCCCGGCACGCCGGTGCGCCCTGCATGGTCCACCGCTACGCCGCCCATATGATAATGGGCGGCGGGCCGCACCGGGATGGGCTGCGTGAGCGGATCGATGCCATGCGCCGCGCACAGCGCGGAAATGGCCGGGAAATGCTGCGTAAAAGCGGCCCCGATGGCCTTGCGGGCATCAAGATAGACCGTGTGCCCTTCCATCATGTGTCGCCACACCGCGCGCGATACGGCATCACGCGTGGCGAGTTCCTCGGTAAAGCGGGCGCCGGTCTCGTCAATCAGGGTGGCGCCCTCGCCCCGCACGGCCTCGCTGACAAGGCACAGGCGCTGGCCATCCGCCCCGGCGGAGAGCGCGGTGGGGTGAAACTGCACGAACTCCATGTTGCCCAGCACGGCGCCAGCCCGCGCCGCAATGGCCAGCCCGCTGCCCGTGGCGCCGGCGGGATTGGTGGTATCGGCAAACAGGCCGCCCACGCCGCCCGTGGCCAGCACGATGGCGGTGGCAGGCAAGGTGACTTCCGTGCCCGCGATGACGGCCTGCAGACCCGCCACCGCGCCATCATGCAGTACCAGATCACGCGCGTGGGCCTGTTCGATGACCGTAATGCGCGGGGTGCGCCGCACGCGGGCGATCAGGGCGCGCATGATGGCAGCCCCCGTTGCGTCCTCGCCCGCATGCACGATGCGGCGGCGCGCATGGGCGGCCTCCAGCCCGCGTTGCAGGCTGCCATCGGGGTTGCGGTCCCATGACACGCCGAATGCTGCAAGGCGCTCGACAGCAGCAGGGCCATCATCGGTTACCCGCGCCACAATGGCGGGATCGCACAGGCCAGCGCCTGCGGCCAGCGTATCAGCCGCGTGCAGGCCGGGCGTGTCATCCGCGCCCACGGCGGCCGCAAGCCCCCCCTGCGCCAGCCAGCTTGCGGCATGGGGCGGGCGTATTTCATCCAGCCTGCCCGCGCACAGCAGCACGCATGGCCGCGTGGTGGAGAGCGCGGTCATGACCCCCGCCAGCCCCGCCCCCACGATGAGCGGCTGCCCCACAAGCGACGGCAGTGGCGGGAGGGCGGTCATATCGCCAGCATGCGCTCGACGGCACGGCGGCCACGGCTGGCCATTTCCGGGTCGAGCGTGACCTCATGCGTCATGTTTTCCAGCGACTGGCGAATATTGGCCAGCGTGATGCGCTTCATATGCGGGCACATGTTGCACGGCCGGATGAACTCGGTCTGCGGATAGCGCACGGCCAGGTTGTCGCTCATGGAGCACTCGGTCACGAGCAGGATGCGCCCACCCTTATGGTCGCGCACGTAATCATCCATCATGGCGGTAGAACCGCTGAAATCCGATACCGCCACGACCTCGGGCGGGCATTCGGGGTGGGCCAGCACCACCAGGCCGGGATGGTCGGCACGCATGCGCTCGATCTCGCCGGGCGTAAAGCGCTCATGCACCTCGCAATGGCCCGCCCAGGTAATCATCTTGATGCCGGTCTCGGCCTCGATGTTGCGGGCAAGATATTCATCGGGGATCATGATGACCCGGTCCGTGCCCAGGCTTTCCACCACGCGTTTGGCATTGCCCGAGGTGCAGCAGATATCGCTCTCGGCCTTTACCTCGGCAGAGGTGTTCACATACGTCACCACCGGCACGCCGGGGTAGCGCTGGCGCAGAAGGCGCACATCGGCCCCCGTGATGGAATCGGCCAGAGAGCAGCCTGCCTTGAGGTCAGGGATCAGCACGGTGCTGTGCGGGTTGAGCATCTTGGCGGTCTCGGCCATGAAATGCACGCCCGCCATCACGATCACGTCGGCATCGGTATTCTGCGCCTCACGCGCCAGGGCGAGGCTGTCTCCACGGATATCGGACACGCAATGGAAGATTTCCGGCGTCTGGTAGTTATGCGCCAGAATAACGGCGTTGCGCTCGCGCTTGAGGGTCTCGATCGCGCGGATATCCTCGACAAAGGTCTCCCATTCCATTTCAGGGACCAGATGACGCACCCGGTCATACAGCCCGTCCGTTCCGCCACGTGGCGCAATCTGGTTCATGCCTGTTCTCCCTTCCCATTCCCGCATGCCATTTATGCTCATATTGAGTATAAGTCAGGCCGCAGGGACCGGCCCCACACTTCCAGAGCGAAACTGCCCGCTTGTCAATCAGGATTTTCGTGAGGTGAGCCCGTTCTCTCAGGGCTGCACCAGCGGGATCTTGGTGCCAACGAACTGCCGCGCCTGCCGCACCTCCCCACAGAAGCGGAACAGACGGGCCGGGCGGCCGCCGGTATTTTCCTCGATTTCGCCTGTTTCTTCAACCAGTTGCTGCTGCATGATCAGGCGGCGGAAATTCTGCTTGTGCACATGCACACCCGACAGGCTTTCCATCACGCGCTGGAGCTGGAGCAGGGTGAAGGCCTCGGGCATGAGTTCAAACACAACCGGGCGATAACGTATTCTTGCACGCAGCCGCGCCATGGCTGTTGCCAGAATGCGACGGTGGTCATGGTGCATGGGCTGCCCCGGCACCGCGCGATCGGGCGGGCAGCCCGCCTCGGCCACCAGCCCTGCCTCATACAGCAGTTCGTAACGCTGGAGCACCAGTTCGTCATTCCAGGCCACCATGTCGCCAATGGCGAACAGGCTGACACAGCGCTGCCACTGCCGCACGCGCTCGGCGGCGTGGCCCATGCCCGCCACCCAGTGGCACAGCAGGCGCTCGATCAGGGCCAGGCTGGCGCGCCCCTCGTCGCCCTTGCAGTTCTCCCACGGGAAATAGTCGTACCAGTCGCGCCACCCCGTCTCGCCCGCGTGGCTGCGCGTGAGCGCAAGGTAGGAAATGGCGATCATCCGCCCCTGCGTGCTCGACAGGATGCGGTCATGATCGGCAAAGGTGTAGAGTTGCTCGACATGCCCGATGGGATGGCCGGTCTGGCGCTCGACCCACGCCCTGACGCCTGCCTGCAGCGAGCGATGCGTGCTTTCCAGCGGACCGGAAGGCAGCTGCCGCCCATGGTCGATGGTCATGACCTGGGGAACATCCCCCCGCACGGCCGTCAGGACAGCGATCAGCTCGATCATCATATGGGTTGTCATGGCGGGCGGAAACCTATCACGCCATGGCCCGGTTTGGGGAGGGATTTTCCTGTCTTACCCCGCGCACGGGCAAATGGCGATGCGAATGGGCTGGTCATTGATCTGCGCGCGTATGGCGGTCTGGCCATGCGCATCGCCATCGCTCTGCACGGGCAGGCCGGTGGGAGCGGGAATGGCAACCGTGGTGGCCCGCAGCACCGTCACATCCTTCTGGCGGGGCAGCGTGCCGCGCAGCAGGGCCAGCCCGTAGCGCAGGGTGGCCCATGGCCCGGCACTGCCAAACAGCACGACGGAGAACGCCTTCTCCGCCTGCATGGAAGCAGGTACGAGCATATGCTGACCTGCATACAGCGCCCCTTTCGAGATGATGGCGGACGAGGCTTCATGCACCGTGCCATCCACCTCCACACGCAGCACGGGATAGCGGTAGCCCCACAGCGCCCGCAGCACCGACACCACATAGGCCGCGCGGCCCACCGCCTTTTTCAGCCGGGGCGAAACGGTATGGACCACATGGGCATCAAACCCCACCCCCGCCATCTGCACGAAAAGCGATTTGCCCTGCGCCGTATGCAGCACGCCCGGCCACACGGTGGTACTGGTGCCCGCGATGATACTGCGCGCAAGTGCCCTTTCATCAAACGGCAGGTCGAGTTCACGCGCCAGCACGTTGGCCGTGCCAACAGGCAGCACCGCCAGCACCACATCGGAGCCCGCAAGCCCGCGCGCCACTTCGGCCACGGTGCCATCGCCGCCGGTCGCAACGACATGGCTGCACCCGCCGTGACGCACCGCCGCGCGCGCCAGTTCGGTGGCATGACCCCGGTCGCGCGTATGGACAACCTGCACCGCAACACCCGCGCGGCGCAGGGCCCCGGCAAGACGGGTGGCATGGCCCGAACGCCGCCGCCCTGCGGTGGGGTTGACGATAATGGTAACGGATCGTGACGCCTGCATGGCCATAGCGTGTAGAACACCACGGGCGAAATGACTACCGGCCCCATTCAGCGGGCCATGCCCCAGGACAGGCCAGCACAGCACCCCGCCGTTATGCTGGAAAACCAGCGCGTTATGTCATCATGGCCTGCCTCCGCTCCCCTTTACAGACGGTGCGGCTTCCTGTCCTAATGATGTGCATGAAAGTGAAACGATTACAGATGCACGGGCAAGACCACGCCTGTCAGGCACTGACACGGGCTGCCCTGGTTGAGGCGGATTTCTCCCCCACAGGTGGCCCGCCCGTCATGTGCTCCGCGCTGGCACAATGGCAGACATCATGACTGACGGCACACCCCCCTGCTCCGCCCGGCCTGCATCGGTGCTCAGGCAGCGCCACATCATCATGATTGCGTTGGGCGGTGCCATCGGGGCCGGGCTGTTCGTGGGCAGCAGTGCGGCCATTGCTGCGGTGGGTCCTGCGGTGCTACTGGGCTTTGTCGCAGTGGGCATGCTGGTCATGCTCGTCATGCGCATGCTGGGGGAAATGGTGATTGCGAGCCCCGGCAAGGGATCGTTCGTGGAATATATCCGCACGGCCCATGGCAATGGTGCTGCGTTTACCACGGGGTGGCTGTACTGGTTTTTCTGGCTGGTGGCGCTGGGCAGCGAGGCGATTGCAGGCGCGATCCTGTTGCATGACTGGATCAGGCTGCCGGTCTGGGCGCTGGCTACAGCGCTGATCGTGGCGCTGAACCTGGTCAACCGCATGGCGGTGCATATTTTTGGCGAATGCGAGTTCTGGCTCTCGCTCATCAAGGTAGCCAGCATCGTGGCCTTTGTGGTGGCAGGCACCCTGTACGTGGCGCATGTTTTTGGCCCCGGCGTGCCGGTCGTGCACAATGCAACGGGTCACGGCGGGCTGTTCCCCAATGGCGGGATGGGGGTGCTGTCCATCATCCCCACCCTTCTGTTCACCATGATCGGCTCGGAAATCGCGACCGTGGCCGCCGGTGAATCCGCCGAACCGGCCAGGAACGTGGCCTATGTCACCCGCAGCCTCGGCACGCGCATCATGCTGTTCTACAGCCTGTCCATCGCGCTGATCCTGATGATCGTGCCATGGTGGACCATTGTGCCCGGTCATTCGCCCTTTGTGGCGGCCATGCAGGTCATGGGCATTCCGGGAGCGGCTGCGTGCATGCGGGTGGTGGTGCTGACGGCGGTGCTGTCGTGCATGAACTCCAGCCTTTACATCACCTCGCGCATTCTGGCCGAACTCGCCCGCCATGGCGATGCGCCCGCCCTGCTGCAGCGCCGCAACCGCCAGAACACGCCGGTCAATGCCATCATGGCCAATTCACTGGCCGGCGGCGTGGTGGCGTTTTCCTCCATCCTGGCACCTGATACGGTGTTCTCCTTCCTGCTCAGTTGCAGCGGGGGCGTGATCCTGCTGGTCTATTCGCTGATCGTCACTGCCTATGTGGTCACGCGCCGCGCGGCCACGCCCGCCATGCGCCAGGCGTGCTTTCGGCTGCCGTTCTTTCCCGTCATCAACATTGCAACGCTGGGGGGCGTGCTGGTCATTTTCGGGGCGATGCTGCTCAATCCGTCGCAGCGCATGACTGCTCTGGCCAGCCTGGGCACGACAGTGTTTTTTGTGCTGATCCACGCCCTGCGCCGCAAAAAAGCTGGCCTGATTTCAGGCTGAAGCGGGTCGGGCCTGCGGCAGGATCTCGAACAGCATCTCCTTCGGGCGGCACGGGCGGGCCTGCGTGTCGGTCATGACGACGGGGCGGTTGAGCAGGATGGGGTGTGCGGCGATGGCATCAAGGATCTGCCCATCGCTCAGCGCAGGGTTGTCGAGCCCGAGTTCGCCGTAGGGCGTGCCGCGCTCGCGCAGCAGGTCGCGTACCGGCACGACCAGCCTGCTGGCCAGCACGTCGAGTTCGGCCCGCGTGGGCGGTGTCCTGAGGTATTCCACCACCACGGGCTCGATCCCGGCGGCCCGGATCAGGGCCAGCACGTTGCGCGAGGTGCCACAGGCACGGTTATGGTACAAGGTTACGATCATGGCATGCCCCACATGGCGCGAGAGGAACAATCAGATGGGCCTAGCGGTCCGGCCATGGTGGTCCACCATTTCCGCACGGACGTAAAGGGGCTGCTGTTCAGAAAGGAATTTCATCCGCGCAGATCGCCGTTTTCGCTGCAATGCGGTAGGTATCGATGAACTGCGCATCACGCGGAAAGTGGAACTGTCGTAACGGCGGCACGGGCGAGGCTTGCTCCTCCGGCACGTCAACGGGCAGGATCAGGCCTGCCTTGAGGTTTTCGCTGACCAGATCGACTACAAACGGAATTTGCGTTCTGTTGACAATATTGGCCGTTGCAATGACATGCGCGCCCTTGAGCACGTAGGCATTATGCTGGCTGTCAAAGCACACGCTCAAACCGGCATCGACATCGCGCATGGCCGTGACGATGGTAGTGCGGATATGCGCCATCTCCTGCGTAAAGCCCACCCATGCCGCCCTGATGGCCTGCATGTAGGCAATGTGATGACGGATCAGGGTGCGCATGGATGCGACATTTTCCCGCACCTCGATGCCGAAAGACGGAAAGACAGTCCACCCCTCCTTTTCAAACGCGATGAGGGTCGAGCCACGCAGGGCCAGCTTCCGGCCTTTGTAAAGAAGCAGGTCAAAATCCTCAGTTGCACCGGAGGGATAGACCTGATCGACAAACGTGCTGATATTGGAAAAATCGTCACCCGAACGCATTTCCAGCAGGAAGTGCTCCCGGTCATCGCGCCGGTAAAAGATATTTCCTGTCAGATCATCCGTCATGTTGCCCGGCCCTGCTGGCGTTGCGGCGCATGGTGCATTCAGGCCGCGGTTCAGCTATATAGCATGGCTTCATGTATCCGCATGCCCGCATGTGGCCGTTTCCAGCGCAGGGTTGCCAGTGTGACAGATCCATCCCCTTCTTCCGCGTCTCCTGTGGCAGAACTGCCCATCCGCGTCGCGGCCCTTTATCACTTCACCCCGTTTGCGGATGTTGGCGCCGTGCGGGAGCACCTGCTCGCCGCCTGCCATGAACTGGGCATACGCGGCATATTGCTGGTGGCGCATGAAGGGATCAATGGCACCATTGCCGGAACAGATGCGGCGATTGATGCCATACTGGCCATCATCCGCGCCCTGCCCGACTGTGCCGGGCTTGAGGTGAAGTTCTCGCGCGCGCCTGCGCTGCCGTTTCACCGCATGAAGGTGCGCATCAAGCGCGAGATCGTGACCATGGGCATCGACGGCCTCGACCCACGCCGTGACGTGGGCCACTACGTGCCGCCCGAGGACTGGAATGCCCTGATTTCAGACCCCGACACCATCGTGATCGACACCCGCAATGATTATGAGGTGGCGATTGGCACCTTTCGCGGCGCGATTGATCCGGGCACGAAAACCTTCCGTGAATTTCCGCAATGGTTCCGCGAACGTCAGGCCGAACTGCTGCACGAAGGCCGCACGCCCAAAATTGCCATGTTCTGCACCGGCGGCATCCGCTGCGAGAAAGCCACCGCCTTTGTCCGTGCCGAAGGGGTGGAGGACGTGTTTCACTTGCAGGGTGGCATCCTGAAATACCTTGAAACCGTGCCCGAGGCCCAGAGCCTGTGGGAAGGCGAATGCTTTGTGTTTGACCAGCGCGTGAGCGTAGGCCACGGGCTCGCACCCGGCACGTTCGACATATGCCACGCCTGCCGCACGCCCCTCAGCGCCGCGGACCGGCAGTCACCCGATTATGAGGAAGGCGTGCGCTGCCCGCATTGCAGCACGGACCGCACCGAGGCCCAGCGCCAGCGCTATGCCGAACGCGAACGCCAGATCCAGCTGGCCAGAAGCCGCGGCGCCCACCACATGGGTCTGCCGCTGCCGGTTGGCGCAACTGATGGCGCAGAAGCGCCAAAAGAAGTTGCTCCATCTGCACAGAAGCAGAAGGTCGTTCCAAAATAATGGCCCGCCATACAGGCCAATGCGCAGGAGGTGCGCAACCTTTTCAAGAGACTATTAAAAAAAGAACAGTTTCGGGGTGTCGCCTCTTTTTTAAAGGCGGCATTTTCCGAAGCTGTTTGCAAAACAGCTTCACCAAAAATCTTTATGATTTAAGGGTATTATTGATCCTGTCTTTTCAAATACCCTCTCCAGAATCAAAAACACACCACATCCTGAATTTTCTTTTTCTCCGAACAGGGTGGCAGGAAAGTTAATACAGACAGGAAAAATAAAGAAGAGATCACGTTTAAATATTTTGATGATAAATTTAAAAAAGTTTCCTAATCCTGCAATAAAGAAAATAATTCTTATCCATACTCTTCCGATATGGCGGAAAGTTTATGCCATCTGTTTAAAAATTATGGTGGAGACTCGTTTAACGGTGGTTTGTACAGAATTGTAAAACCGGAAGACATCAAGACATGGTCAGAACGTGTTTGCCTGGCATTCCCCGATTACGAAAAAACAATGATATGCTTTGGATATGATTGGCTTGGCAGGGTATTTGCGACCAAAAATCCGGGAAAAGGCGATCATATATCATTGTTTGAATCAGAAACGGGCGATGTATTCAACATTGAAGGCGATATTTTTTCATTCCACAATGACGAGCTGGTCAGATATGGCGATGCTGCCCTGGCAGAAAATTTCTTCGCAGAATGGCAGGCAGCAACTGGTTTATCATTGAAATACAATGAATGCGTTTCCTATAAAATACCCCCATTCCTGAGCGGAAAGGATGAGATCGATAATTTGTACGTAGAAGATATTGATGTTTCCTGGAATATTATCGGACAAATACTAAACAAGATACGTGGATAAAAAATACAAATTATTGGGCATCTGCACGTAAATTGCATATCCATGTCCCGCATCGCATGGCGTTCACCGGGCTGGTGTTTTGCGGGGCAGCTGATCATCCTGTCATGAGAATGGTTGTGTGTGGTAAAGCTTCTTTCACGAAGGCCGTAAGGCACGCTGCATTAAAAAACAGACGGTGTGCGAAAATTTTTTTATGCAATAATTTGTTTTTAAACAGCTTTTTATCGGGAGCACAGACTGGTTGAACGCTGAGACCGAACCATCACGCCCTTCTTCCCCCCGGCCGGGAACGCACCAGCCATGGTCCGCGCGGCTGAAGCGGCGCTTTGGCGTGTATGCCCATGTACCGCGCATGTTCCGCCAGATCTGGCAGTGCAGTCCGGCGCTGACGGTAGCCAGCATCTGCCTGCGGCTGGTGCAGGCCATCCAGCCGCCGCTGGCGCTGTATCTGGGCAAGCTTATTGTTGATGAGGTCATCCGCCTTGGCGGCCATGCCATGCCCGCCGGGTCACTGGCCCACTGGGCGCTGCATGGTCCGGCCACGCGGCTGGAACTCTGGATCGCGCTGGAATTCGCGCTCATCATCCTGTCTGACCTGACATCACGCGCCATCTCGCTGGTCGATGGGCTGCTCAATGAGCGCTATATCAATTCTGTCAGCCTTGCGCTGATGGAACATTCCGCAACGCTCGACCTGCAGCAGTTCGAATCAAGCGCGTTGCAAGACCTGCTAGAGCGCGCGCGCCGCCAGGCCTCGGGGCGTAACAACCTGCTGGTGCAACTGTTCAACATCGCCCAGACCACGGTCACGGCGCTGGTGCTGGCGGCAGGAGTCATGGCGTTTGCGCCATGGCTGGTGGTGGTACTGCTCATAGCCCTGCTGCCTGCTGCTGCGGGGGAAGCGCATTTCAACGCCGAGGGCTACCGCCTGATCCGCGCCAAGACCGCCGAGCGCCGCGAGATGGAATATCTGCGCCATGTCGGCTCCAGTGCGGAACATGCCAAGGAACTCAAGCTGTTTGGCCTTGGCGGCTTTCTGGTCGGGCGCTTCAGCACGGCTGCGGCCACCGTGCTGGAACAGAACCGCAGGCTGGCGCTGCGCCGGTTTGCATGGAGCGGGGCGTTCGCCGCCATCGGCTCGGTGGCGTATTATGGCGTCTATATCGTGATTGTGTGGGACACGGTGCGCGGGCGCTTCTCGGTGGGTGACCTGACCTTTCTGTCAGGCTCGTTCCTGCGGCTGCACGGGCTGCTGTCGAGCCTGCTGCTCGGCGTGACGCAAACCGCCAGTCAGGCGCAGTATCTTGATGATTTCTTCACGTTTCTCGACCTGCGCCCGGCCATCCTCTCGCCCCCCGTGGCACGTCCCTTCCCTTCGCCCATCCGCCAGGGCATCCGCTTCGAGAATGTGGGCTTCCGCTATCCCGGCACGGACAGGTGGGCCCTGCGCGGCCTTGATCTGCACATTGGCGCGGGCGAGACTGTGGCGCTGGTTGGTGAGAACGGAGCAGGCAAGACCACGATCGTGAAGCTGCTCACCCGGCTTTATGAACCCGATGAGGGGCAGATCACGGTTGATGGTGTTGATCTGCGCGACATGGACCTTGCCGACCTGCGTGCCCATATCGGCGTGATCTTTCAGGATTTCATCCGCTACAGCCTGACCGCATCGGAAAACATTGCCGTGGGCCGGATTGAAGCACTCGATGACACCACACGCATTACCGCCGCCGCCCATGAGGGGCTGGCTGATGCCGTACTGGCCAAACTGCCCATGGGCCTTGACCAGCCTCTGGGCAAGCGGGTGGCCATGGGGCGCGAACTCTCGGGCGGCGAGTGGCAGAAAATCGCCATATCGCGCGCCTATATGCGCGATGCCGACCTGCTGATCCTTGATGAACCGACCTCGGCACTTGATGCCCGGGCCGAAACGGATGTGTTCGAGCGCCTGCGCGCGCTGCGCCAGGGCAAGGCGGCGCTGGTCATTTCGCACCGTTTTTCCACCGTGCGTACGGCAGACCGCATCGTGGTGCTCGAGCATGGGCGCGTGCTTGAAGCAGGCACGCATGAACAGCTCCTGGCCCAGGGCGGGCGCTATGCGGAACTGTTTGAATTACAGGCGGCGGGGTACCAGTAGCGCCCCGCCGCCCGCGGCCTACTTGGTGGTGTAACCGCCATTGACCAGAATGGTCTGCCCGGTCATCCACCACCCTTCCGATACGATGAAACGGATATAGGGGGCTATATCCTCGATCTCGGTCAGGCCGGTCCGGCTGAAGGGGGAAAGTGCTGCGGCCGATTTGTGGTAAGCCACGGCCTCGGGTGCTTCCTGCCCATAAAAGAAAGGCGTATCCATCGGGCCCGGCCCGATCGCGTTGACCGAAATGCCACGCGCGCCATATTCCTTCGACGCCGCGCGGGTAAAGTGCTCCACCGCCGCCTTCGAGCCAGCATAGGTAGAATAGAACGGCGTATAAGCTCCAAGCAGCGAGGTGACGAGCGTCAGCAGCTTGCCATTATCGTTCAGGTGGGTGCCCGCTTCCTTGATGAAGAAATACGCAACGCGCGTATTGACCGCGAACATGGCATCGAACTCGGCCTCGGTTGTCTCGGCAATCGGCTTCTTGAGCACCTGGCCTACGGTGTTGATGGCAATGTCTGGGCGGCCGATGGCGGCCACCGTATCGGCGAACAGTTTGGCCACCGCACCGTTTGCGGTCAGGTCGGCCTGAAAGGCCACGGCCTTTACACCTGCCGCCTTCAGCGCCGCCAGTGTTTTCTCGGCCTCGGGCCTGGCGGCCGCGCTGTGGTAGTGAATGGCAATGGCTTTTGCGCCATGGGCTGCAAGGTCATGCGCCACGAGCGCACCAAGATTCTTGGCCCCGCCTGTAATGAGAACCGTCTTACCCTTGATGCTGTGATCTACCATATCGAGCCTCCGTTCATGCGTGGCAAGCGCGGGTGGCGCTTTTGCTATCCGCACAGTATCAGTTAGGATCTGGCTATAAAGTTCCATTTTCTGACAACACCTGTCAGGAATAACGAACAAACACCCAATGTATGCCGGGGTTGCCGTGGATCGTATCGACCTGTTCCGTATCTTCACCCGCGTGGTGGAAACCACCAGCTTCACCCGCGCTGCCGATACGCTCAACATGCCGCGCTCCTCGGTCTCGGCCGCCATACAGGAACTCGAGAACCGGCTGGGCACAAGGCTGCTGGCCCGCACCACCCGCTCCGTCACCCCAACGCCCGATGGCACAGCGTTCTACGAGCACTGCGTGCGGCTGGTCACGGATGTGGAGGAAGCCGAAACCCTGTTTCAAAAAGATCGCACCGCGCCGCGTGGCCTGCTGCGGGTGAACCTGCCCGGGCGCATCGGGCGGCTGATCGTGGCCCCTGCCCTGCCTGCCTTCCTGCGCGACTACCCCGATATCGACATCGAGCTTGGTGTAAGCGACCGCACCGTGAACCTGATCGAGGATGGCATCGACTGCGTGCTGCGCGTCGGCCCGCTGGCGGACTCAGCATTGATTGCACGGCAGTTGGGTGAACTGCCGCTCATCAACGTGGCCAGCCCCACCTATCTGGCGCGCCGGGGCACGCCGCGCACGCCAGCCGACCTGCCGCAGCACGAGGCCGTGCGCTACGCCTCGCCCGCCACTGGCCGGGTGGAAGCATGGGAATGGATGGCGGACGGCACGGTGCATGGTTTGCAGATGCCCGGCCGGGTTACGGTCAACAGCGCCGAAGCCCTCGTGGCCTGCGCCCTGGCCGGTCTGGGGCTGATACAGGTGCCAGCCTATGATGTGCGCCACCATATTGCAGCGGGCGAACTCATTGACGTCATGCCCCGGTGGCGGCCCGAACCCATGCCCATGGCACTGCTCTACCCCCATCGCCGCCATCTGTCGCGCCGGGTGCAGGTGTTTGCCGACTGGCTTGCAACGCTGCTAGCGGAGGCAATGGATGAACACCCTGGCGAGGCGAATTGATAAAGTAAAAGTTTCCGGGTGCTGCTTTTAAAAGCAGCGTTCTTTCGAGGCTTTTTGCAAAAAATCCACCAGAAACTTCTATGACCTGCCCCCAAAACGGAGCCATGCCCAGCCCGACAGCGCAGCAATAAGGGAGCCTGCGAATATGCCCAGCTTCGCAGCCCCCACCAGGGCAGCATCCGTAAAGGCGAGGCTGGCAATGAACAGGCTGATGGTAAAGCCAATGCCACATAAAAGCGAAAGCCCGAACAGCATGTGCCCCGAGGTCGCCTCCGGCAGGCTTGCCACCCCCAGTCTGGCCGCCAGCACGCTTGCGCCAAAAACGCCCACGGGTTTGCCTACTACCAGCCCCAGCATGACCCCAAGCGGCACAGGGGCCAGCAGCATGCCCATATGCGCCCCAGCAAGCGAGACGCCCACATTGAGGAAACCAAACAGCGGCAGCACCAGCCATGTTACAACCGCATTCAGGCCCGGTCGGGCCAGCGGGGCGGGCAGGCAGGCGCCAACCGCCACACCCGCCAGCGTTGGCTGCACGCCTGCGCGCACGCACAGCCCCCATAACAGCACGCCACCCAGCCCATAAACGCCAGCATTGACCACCCCGCAGCGACGGGCCGCAACCAGCCCCGCCAGCACCATGCAGGCCCCCCCCAGCGCAGGCCAGCAGGGTGCTGAACCGTAGAAGACCGCAATCACCCCGATGCCCAGCAGATCATCAAAAACCGCCAGCGCCATGAGCCACACCCGTGCTGCCGGGGCTACGCGCGCACCGAGCAGCAGGATGATGGGCAGGGTAAAGGCCGCATCGGTTGCAATCGGTATGGCCCATCCCCGCGCTGCCTCCGCCGCACCACGGGTTATGAGGATGTAGGTAAGGGCCGGAGCCACCATGCCGCCCAGCGCGCCAATCAGCGGCAGGGCAACCCTGCGGGGTGAGGAAAGATGGCCATCGCTGATTTCCTGCCTGATTTCGAGGATGATGGTCAGGAAAAACAGCGCCATCAGCCCATCGGACACCCAGGCGGTCAAAGTGCGTGGCCCTTCTGCGCCCAGAATGGAAACGCTGAACGGCCACTGCGCCACCGCCCCATAAGCGCCGGCCCATGGCGAATTGGCCAGTCCGAACCCCAACACGGATGCCAGCAGCAATGCGCAGGCGCCCCCTGCGGGGGAACGCCAGAAAGCAGTCGGAACACTCATCCCGCTGTCATTGCACCCGAACGCAGCCGCATTGCAATAACCGGCCCCACCACACAAACACGGGGCAAAAAGCGTAACCACAAAACAGACGATCCAGCATACAAAAATTCTTGGTGAAGCTTTTTTCAAAAAGCTTCGAATAACGCTGGGGATGATTGAAAAAACCTGCTCAGATCAAAGCCCCTTCCGCTGTCATCTGCTGCAGGTCGAGTTCATGTTCAAGCTGGTGCAGCACGGCGTCATGGATCTCGCCACTGCGGTGCAGGCGCAGCAGTTCGGCGCGGCCTGCCTTTATGGTGGCCAGCAGGGCGCGGTAATGGGCATCCTGCCGCCCCTGCAGCGCCTCCTGCTCGTGGCTGAAACGCTCGGCCAGTTCCGCACGGTAGGCATATTGCTCAAGCAGGCGGTCATGCACCAGTTGTCCCTCCGCATCATAGGCCAGATGTTGCATGACGCGCTCCTGCACGCGGGCAATCAGGGCGCGCGCCTGCGAGACCGACAGGTAATGCCGCTGCCCCGGCACCTGCCCGCGCGCGCCCTCCGTCATGCGGATCAGCCAGCCGATGGTAGTGCCCTGGCCCAGCACGGTTGCCAAAATGACCACGAAGGTCGCGATCTGCATGATGTCGCGCTCGGGCATGCCCTCGGGCAGCGCCAGCACGATGGCCAGACTGACCACGCCACGCATGCCGCACCACCCCATGACGACAACATAGGTCATGAACCCCCGTACGCCTGGCCGCCGTGATGGCGGCACGCAGGCGATGCGCAGCCCCTCGGTCATGGCCATCCACACAAAGCGCGATATCATGACCGCCAGCACAATGCCCATGACGGGGCCGAACACATCCTGCACCACCCAGCCCGTGCCCCTGTGGCGCAGCACGATGGCATGCAGCGCCATGCCGATCAGCACGAAAACGAGGGATTCCAGCAAAAACACCAGCACCTCCCACACCGCTGCCCAGCGCAGGCGCTCATCGGCGCTGAACACGTCATGCTGCCGCCACCCCAGCACCAGCCCCGCCACAACCGTGGTGATGACCCCCGACGCCCCGAGCCACTCGCCACCGATATAGGCCACCCAGGGCAGCAGCAGCGTCATGGTAATGCTCAGGATCCGGTCGCGCACCCGGCGCAGCAGCCTGATCCACAGCCATCCCAGCCCGCCGCCCACCACCAGCCCGCCCATGGCCAGCCATGCAAAGGTGACAGTGGCATGAACAAGACTGAACGAGCCGGTCAGCACCGCAACGGTGGCAAAGCGGTAGATGACAAGGCTCGCCGCGTCATCCAGCAGGCTTTCGCCTTCCAGCAGCGTCGTGATCCGCTCCGGCAGGACCACGTGCTTGAGCACGGCCTTGGCCGCCACCGCATCGGGTGGGGCGACAATGGCGCCCAGCACGAAACACCCCGCCCACGGCATGGAGGGAATAAGCCAGTGCGCGGCCAGCCCCACGGCAAATGTGGTGAACGCAACCCCGCCCACCGCAAGTTGCAGGATACCAAACAGGTGCAGGCGAAACGCATGCCAGACGGAAAAATACGCCCCCGCCAGCAAAAGCGGCGGCAGGAACACGATCAGCACCAGGTCAGGATCGATTTCAAGCACCGGCAGGCCGGGGGCAAGCGCAATGGCAATGCCGCCCAGCACAAGGGCTGCAGCCGGTGGCAGGCGCATCTTGCGCGCGGCCAGTTCCAGCCCGACGATAAGCACGATCAGCATGAGGATATACTCAAAGCGCGCTACATTGGACATGAACATCATACCTGTCTCAGCCGGGCCTGTGCCTTTAACGCACAAGCCATGCCATCGATATCTGACAAAATATTCATGGCCATGAGTGGAAATAATTCATGTCTTTTTGGTGTCGCTGCGCACCAGTCAATCAATCATGACTACGTGCATGAAATAAAATACTGACACCGCCATGAAACGGCACCGCACGGTGTCCGTTCATGCCATGCAGGCGGCTCTTCCGCCCCGCGCGCCTGCACCATCGCCTTTACATGCGCCCACCCACTCCAGACAAAGGAGAACAGCCGATGGATGCACCCTGCACCCGCCCGGCACAAGGCCCGGACAAGCCCAAGGCCACGGTCAGATCCCCATCCCTCATACTGGCGTCCCCACGGCCCGATACACCACCGGCGCAGGCCCGGCCCTGCCTGTCGCACCGTCTCGCCAACCCGGCGCAACAGCCAAGGAAAAGCCTTTTCCGCAAATGAAAACACAGGGGCGCATGGCGGTTTAGCGTCATGCGCCCGGCTGGAGCATGACATGAACGCCACCACACGCCCCTCTCAACCCGGTGGTGCGTTGCGCTCCTGGCTGGCGCGCCTGCCCCGATGGACCGCCCAACCGGCATGGCAGGAAGATGCAGCACCGGTCAGAAGCGAGATTTTTGGCCCCGAACGGCTCGAAGCCCACGCCAGAAGCCTGGCCGCGGCCCAGACCATCACCCCGGACCCGCGCGGATACGGGCAGCCCCTGTCACGCAGGCTGGCGCAGAACAGCGCCTTCCTGCGCGCGGCCGATGTCCGCATTACCGAGGCCATTCAGGCCGGCAGGCAACTGACCCCCGCCGCGCAGTGGCTGGCCGATAATTACGCCCTGATCGACATGCAGATCCGCGAGACGGACCTCGACCTGCCGCCGGGCTATTACGCGCGCCTGCCCAAGCTTGCGAGCGGACCGTTTGCCGGCCTGCCACGGGTGTTTGGCGTGACATGGGCGCTCGTGGCGCATACCGACAGCAATATCCAGCCCGCCATGCTCTACGCCTATCTGCTGGCCTACCAGAGTGTGACACCACTGAACATTGGCGAACTGTGGGCCGTATCCATCACGCTGCGCATCGTGCTGATCGAGAACCTGCGCCGGGTCACGAGCGCCATCATGGCCAACAATGCCAGCAGGCGCGAAGCCGATGCCCTGGCGGACCGGCTTGCAGCCTGCCGGCAGGACACGCCCGCTGCCCTGTCCGCCCTGCTCGCCTCGGTGGCGCCACACACGCTCACCCATGCGTTTACCGCCCAGCTTGCCCACCGCTCGCGCGGGCTGGACCCGGAAAAGGACCCCGCCCTGATATGGCTGGCGCAACGCCTGGCCGACCGGGGCACCACCATGGATGACGCGGTGCACGACGACCTGCTTGAACAGGGCGCGTTCAACGCCACCATCCGCAACATCATCACCAGCCTGCGCCTGATCGCGGGGTTTGACTGGACCGAGGCTTTCGAGCGGGTCTGCCTCGTCAACCGGGTGTTTGCGGCGTATGACAGTTTCACCAAGGCTGATTTTGCCAGCCGCGACCTGTATCGCAAGGCCATAGAGGAACTCGCGCGCGGCAGCGAACTGAGCGAAATCGCCATAGCCGAACGCGCGGTGGCCCTGGCCCGGCAGGCCGAGACCACCACGCCTGATGACCCGCGCCGCGCCGACCCCGGCTATTACCTGCTCATGGCCGGACGGACACGGCTTGAGAACGCCATCGGTTTTCGTCCCCCTGCCAAGCTCACGCTGGTGCGGGCATTCTGCGCACGCGGCATTATGGCCTACAGCACTGTCGTCACCGCGCTGACGCTGCTGTTCCTCACCCTGCCGCTGTGGTTGTGCGATGCCGCGATGGGGGGGGCTTCATGGCTGCTGGCGGCGCTGGCCTTCGTGCCCGCATCCGAGGCGGCGGTAGCGTGCGTGAACCGCCTGGCGCTTGAGGTCATACAGGCCACCGCCCTGCCGGGATTTGAGTTCAGGGAGGGAATTCCAGCCACACAACGCAGTATGGTGGTGGTGCCCGCCCTGCTCACCTCGCCCGCCACCGTAGCCGCCCTGCTGGCCCGCATCGAGGTGCATTACCTTGCCACGCGTGATGACGCAGTGCACTTCGCCCTCCTGACCGACTGGCCCGACAACCCCAACCCGGACGCGCCTGATGACCAGCCCCTGCTGGCAGCGGCTCTGGCGGGGGTGGCAAAACTCAACCACAAATATGGCCCCGCCCCCGGTGGCACGCGCTTTTTCGTGCTGCACCGCAGGCGGGTATGGGTGGAGAGCGAACAGGTCTGGATGGGCTGGGAGCGCAAGCGTGGCAAGCTGCACGAACTCAACCGCCTGCTGCGCGGCGCGACCGACACCACCTTCATGCCAGCAGCACACCCCCTGCCACAGGCCATAAAATACATCATCACGCTTGATGCCGACACGCGCCTGCCGCTTGAAACCGTGCGCCGCCTGATCGGCAAGATCGCCCATCCGCTCAATGCCCCGCGCTTCGACCCCGTATCGGGCCGGGTGCATGAAGGCTATGCCATCCTCCAGCCCCGGGTAACGCCTGCCCTGCCGGTGGGCCACCACAGCACGCTGTTCCAGCGCATCTATGCCAGCGCCAGCGGCATAGATGCCTATTCCGCCGCCGTGTCCGACCTGTACCAGGACATGTTTGGCGAAGGGTCATATGCGGGCAAGGGCATATACGACATCGACGCCTTCGAGGCCGCCCTTGCACAGCGCGTGCCGGAATCCACGCTGCTCAGCCATGACCTGTTCGAGGGCATTTTTGCCCGCGCGGGACTGGTGTCCGACATCGAGGTGGTGGAGGAATTTCCCACCGATTACCTTGTCGCCGCCCAGCGCCTGCATCGCTGGACACGCGGCGACTGGCAGCTTCTGCCATGGGTCGTGTCGGGTGCGGGCCACACGCCACGCAGCCACGTTTCCGGCATCGCGCAGTGGAAGATGCTCGACAACCTGCGCCGTACGCTCAGCATGCCGCTGGCACTTGCAGCACTGGTGGGGGCGTGGTTCCTGCCTTTTCATGTGGCCCTTGTCTGGACCGCCTTCATGCTGCTGGCCATTGCCCTGCCCGCCTTCCTGCCCGTGCTGGCCGACCTCATGCCCCGGCAGGAATGGATCACGCTGCGCAGCTATTTCAGCGTGCTGGGGGCTGCCAGCGCCGAGGCAGGCGTGATGACCTTCCTCAACATCACCTTCCTGGCCCATCAGGCCAGCTTCATGGCCGATGCGATCGGGCGCACGCTGGTGCGCGTGTTCATCACGCGGCGGCACATGCTGCAATGGGTACCGGCCGACCAGTTGACCGACCGCATGCGCCCCGGCCTTGCGGGGTATTACGGGCATATGCTGTCGGGGCCGGTGATCGCGGCTGGCATTACATCTGGCGTCAGCCTGTGGGCACCGTGGAGCCTGTTCGTGTGCGTGCCGGCGGCGGTGCTGTGGGGGCTTTCGCCCGCCATTGCCATGTGGGCCAGCCGCACGCCGGTCATTGCCGCGCGCTCGCGCCCCTCGCGCACCGATATCCGCGCCCTGCGCATGACGGCGCGGCGGACATGGCGCTTTTTCGAGACCTATGTCACCCCCGCCGACAACATGCTGCCGCCTGACAATTTTCAGGAAGATCCCACCCCCCTGCTGGCGCGTCGCACCTCGCCCGCCAATATCGGCCTCTACCTGCTGTGCACCATCAGCGCGCGTGATTTTGGCTGGGCCGGGCTGGCTGATACCGTAGCCCGGCTGGAGGCGACCTTCGCCACCCTGGCGCGCATGCCACGCTACCGGGGGCATTTCCACAACTGGTATGCAACCGATGACCTGCGCCCGCTCGAGCCTGCCTATGTCTCGAGCGTAGATAGCGGCAACATGGCCGGTCACCTCATTGCGCTGGCCAGCGCGTGCCAGCGCTGGGCGGAACGCGGGCCGGAAACCGATCCGTGGCGCGAAGGCATTACCGATGCGCTCAACATCGCCATGGCCGACCTCACCTTCAGCAAGGGCGTGCGCCGCAATCATAGCACGCCCGAGCGGCAGCTGCTGCGCCTGCTCACGGGGCTGAAAAACGCGGTCCTGTCCGACACTGCCGCCCGGTCGGCAGCCGAACTCGCCCGCCTGCGCCGCCAGGCGGCGGCGGCGGTCGATCATGCCGCCGTGCTGTACAGCAACCTGCCCGACACGGCGCCTGACATCGCAACAGACCTGCTGTTCTGGGTCGCTGCCCCCCTGCGCGCGCTGGAGAGCCACGAGCGCGACCTTGACCCGGACCTGTACGCAGGCCTTGGGCCGCGCCTTATGGCCATCGCGCAGGCGGCACGGCACATGGCGCAGGAGATGGATTTCAAATTCCTGTGCGACCCCGCCCGCAAGCTGCTCTCGATCGGCTACCTTGTAACGGAAGATACGCAGGACACGAACTGCTACGACCTTCTGGCCTCCGAAGCACGGCTGGCGGTGTTTTTCGCCATCGCCAAGGGCGACATGCCCGCCCAGGACTGGTTCCGTCTTGGCCGCTCCATCACTCCGGTGGGCAACGGGGCGGCGCTGGTGTCGTGGTCGGGCTCGATGTTTGAATATCTCATGCCCTCGCTGGTCATGCGCGCGCCCATGGGCAGCCTGCTCGAACAGACCAATACGCTGATCGTGCAGCGCCAGATCGCCTACGGGCAGGCACGCGGCCTGCCGTGGGGCATATCGGAATCGGCCTATAACGTGCGCGACCTGGAATATACCTACCAGTATTCCAACTTCGGCGTGCCGGGACTGGGGCTCAAGCGCGGGCTGGGGCTGGACCGGGTCGTGGCCCCCTACGCCACGGCGCTTGCCGCCATGGTCGACCCGCAAAAGGCAGTGGCCAACCTGTACGTGCTGGAAAAAACCGGCGCGCTGGGCCGGTACGGGTTTTATGAATCACTCGATTACACGCCCGGCCGCGTGCCTGACCGCAGCCCTGTCGCGATCATACGGGCCTATATGGCGCACCATCAGGGCATGTCGATCCTTGCGGTGGCCGATACGCTCATGGGGGGTATCATGCGCACGCGCTTTCATGATGATCCGCTCATGGCCTCGGCCGAACTGCTGTTGCAGGAACGCGCGCCGCGCCGGGGTGCCGTGGCCCGGCCCCTCCCGCTTGAAGATGACAGCAAGGTGCCCGCCCCGGCCGTCACAATGCCTGCGGGCCGTTATCTTGACCGGGCCGACACGGTGCAGCCGGTAACCCATCTGCTTTCCAACGGGCGGTACACGGTCATGCTCACGGCAGCGGGGTCGGGCTACAGCCGCTGGCTCGGCCACGCCATCACGCGCTGGCGCGAGGACATGACATGCGATGAATACGGCCAGTACATCTACCTGCGCGACCGCAGCACGGGCCGGGTATGGTCCGCCACAATGCAGCCCTGCGCCGCGCGACCCGATGAATACGGCGTGGCCTTTCATGAAGACCGCGCCGAGTTCGGCCGCCGTGACGGCAACCTGACCACGACACTGGAAATATTCGTCTCCGCCGAGGATGACGCCGAGGCCCGCCAGCTTTCGCTCTACAACGCAGGCAGCGAGGCAATGGAGCTTGAGGTCACCAGCTACAGCGAACTGGCCCTGCTTGGGCAGGATGCCGATCTGGCGCACCCGGCCTTCACCAAGCTGTTCGTGCAGACCGAATACCTGGCCGAATCCCGCGCGCTGATTGCCACCCGCCGCAGGCGCGCGCCCGATGAGGCCGGGATATGGGTGGCGCAGATGGCCGTGTGTGACAGCGCAGTCGAGGTGGAAACCGACCGCGCCCACTTTATCGGCCGCCGCCATGATGTGCATGACCCCGCGGCCCTAAATGCGCACGCACGCCTGTCGGGTGCCATCGGCACGGTGCTCGACCCGGCCTTTGCCATCCGCACCACGCTCTCCATCCGCCCTGGCGCCATGGCGCGCCTCACGTTGTGGACCATGGCAGCCCCCACCCGCGCCGCCCTGCTGGACATGATCGACACCCATCAGGACACCACTGCCTTCGAGCGCGTGCGCACGCTGGCCTGGACGCAGGCGCAGGTGCAGTTGCGCCATCTCGACATCAGCCCCACCACAGCGGACCTGTTCCAGCGCCTTGCGGGCCACATCCTATACGCAGGTCCGGCCCTGCGTGCCGATGCCGCGACCATTGCCCGAGGTGCCGGGCCGCAGCCGCTGCTGTGGGCGCAGGGCATTTCAGGCGACCTGCCGCTGCTCGTGCTGCGCATAAGGGCGGCGGATGACACGGCTCTGGTGCGCCTGTTGCTTGTGGCGCAGGAATATCTGCGCCTCAAGCAGGTGGCGGTGGATCTTGTCATCATCAATGAACATCCGTCCTCCTACATGCAGGACCTGCAGGTGGCACTCGACCAGATGGTGCATGCCACGCCGCGCACGCCCAGTACGGCGGGTTCGGTGCGCGTGCTGCGTGCCGATCTCGTAACACCCGTGGTGCTGGATCTGATCGTGTCGATTGCGCGCGTGGTGCTGGTGGCAGGCCAGGGGCTGGCCGAACAGCTTGACCTGGCCGAAGGCCCGCTGGCACGCTCCCGCCCGCCCGCGCCCGCCGTGCCGCGCCAGCCCGCCACGGCCTTTGGCGCGCCACCGGTGCCAGCGCTTGAATTCTTTAACGGACATGGTGGCTTTGCACAGGACGGGCGCGAATACATCATCGTGCTTGGCCCCGGCCAGACCACGCCCGCGCCGTGGGTCAACATCATCACCAACGAGACATTCGGCTTTCAGGTCACGGCGGAAGGCAGCGGCCATACCTGGTCGGGCAACAGCCGCGAGCACCAGCTCACCCCGTGGTCGAACGACCCGGTCAGCGACCATGCCGGCGAGATCATCTACCTGCGCGACGAGAACAGCGGCACGCTGTGGTGCCCTGCTGCTGCGACACGGCGCGACGCGGCAGCAACCTACGTCACCCGCCACGGGCGCGGCTACACACGGCAGGACCGCGTAGCCCACGGCATTGCCAGCACGCTTTTGCAGTACGTGCCGCCTACTGATGCGGTCAAGATCACGCGCATACAACTGCGCAACCTGTCGGCCCAGCCGCGCACCCTGTCGGTCACGGCCTATGTGGAATGGGTGCTCGGCCCCGCGCGCAGCAAGTCCGCCCCCTTCATCCTGACCGAGCGCGATGGCGAAACGGGTGCTCTGTTCGCACACAACCGCTGGCAGGCGGAATATGCCGGGCGCGTCGCCTTTGTCGATATGGGCGGCTACCTGAGTGCGAGTTCCGGGGATCGCACGGCCTTCATCGGGCGCAATGGCAGTGTGGAGAACCCTGCCGCCTTCACCCGCCCAAACGGCGTGCAGGGCCGCACCGGCGCGGGGCTGGACCCGTGCGGCGTGGTGCAGACCATGGCCACCCTGCCGCCGGGCGGGCGTGTCGAGATCGTGTTCCTGCTGGGCGAAGGTGAAAACGAGGCCGACGCCCGCCGCCTCATCACCCATTACCGCTCAGCCAATCTTGACCGCGTGCTAGAAGACGCAACCGCCCGGTGGGAGCAGGTGACCGGCTCCATACAGGTCAGCACGCCCGACCGCTCGCTCGACATCATGCTCAATGGCTGGCTGCTGTACCAGACGTTAGCCAGCCGGGTCTGGGCACGGGCGGGCTTCTATCAGGCCAGCGGGGCCTATGGCTTTCGCGACCAGCTGCAAGATGGCATGGCGCTGGCGCTATGCCGCCCCGCAGCCGTGCGCGCCCACCTTTTGCGCGCGGCCAGCCGCCAGTTTGTGGAGGGCGACGTGCAGCACTGGTGGCTGCCCCAGACCGGCGCGGGCGTGCGCACCCATATCTCCGATGACCGGGCATGGCTTGCCTATACGGTGGCGCATTATGTCAGCACAACGGGCGACGGCGGGGTGCTTGACGAGATCATCCCCTTCCTCGAAGCACCGCCCCTGCCAATCGAAGAACATGACCGCTTCATGATCCCGACGGTCTCATCGCAAACGGGCACCCTGTTCGAGCACTGCGCCCGCGCGCTCGATCATGCGCTGGCCACCGGCGCGCATGGCCTGCCGCTGATGGGCACGGGTGACTGGAACGACGGCATGAACCGCGTGGGCGAACATGGCAGGGGCGAGAGCGTGTGGCTGGGCTGGTTCCTGCACGCGGCCCTGGGCACCTTCATTCCGCTGGCGCGCCCGGGGCGAAAACGCGCGCGCCCAGGCATGGGAAGCACACAGGCAGGCCCTAGCAACAGCACTCGAGGCCACGTGGGACGGCGACTGGTACCTGCGCGCCTATTTTGATGACGGCACGCCACTGGGGTCGCATACCAGCGCGGAATGCCAGATCGATGCCATATCCCAGTCATGGTCGGTGCTGTCCGGCGTGGGCGCACCCGACCGGGTGGCCCATGCCATGCGCTCGGTGCGCGCACGGCTGGTGCGCGCCGATGAAGGGCTGGTGCTGGTACTCGCCCCGCCCTTTGACACCATCGGCCCTGATCCGGGCTATATTCGTGGCTACCCGCCCGGCATACGTGAAAATGGCGGCCAGTACACCCATGCCGCCCTGTGGACCGTCATGGCCTTCGCAGCACTGGGCGACGGGGCGCAGGCGCATGCCCTGCTGCACCTCATCAACCCCATTAACCACAGCCTGACCGCCGAAGCCGCCGGACGTTACCGGCTGGAACCCTATGTTGTCGCAGCCGACATCTATTCCCGCCCGCCGCATGTGGGGCGCGGCGGCTGGTCGTGGTACACCGGATCGGCCGGGTGGATGCAGCGCGTGGGCGTGGAAACCCTGCTTGGCCTGCGCGTGCTGGGCACGACGCTGGTTGTTGACCCGTGCATTCCGCCCGGGTGGCCCGAATTCACGGCGCAGTTGCGCTGGCGCACCGCCACCTACGCCATAACGGTCAGCAACCCCGAGCATGTAAGCACGGGCGTGCGCCATGTCGTGCTCGATGGCGCGGCCCTGCCCGCCACCGACCCGATCGGGATGGTGGATGATGGCGCGATCCATATCGTGACCGTTACACTCGGGCCGCCACCGCAGGGAGTTGCATGACGGATGGATGTGGTTTCAGGCGCAGCGGCATCACTTATTAATTTACCACCACCCGTGCAAAAGGCCCGAACCATCCCCCGCGTGTGCCGTTGACTGACAGACAGCAGAAAAGACGCGGTTTTTTACTGCTGCCTTTCCATAAAGGACAGGGATCATGTCTTACCTTACGCACCAGCGCGCGCGTGGCGGCGATGCCCCTTCAACCCCCGTGGATGAAGGCCATGCCGCCCCAAAGGCTGAAGGGCACGGCAAGCCCCGCAAGGGCGAGGACGAGCCGGAATCCAGCCTCGACAATGACGAACGGGTCGAAGCCACCAGCCACAAAGGCACGCAGCAGCACTGCGCCGAAGGCTGCGACGAACACGCCCACCCCGAAAACCAGCACGGCGCAACGCCTGCCAGAAAACCCTGACGGCACGACGGGCAGTCCGTTCAGTATTCATGCCCGCATTCACACCGCGCAGAAGTATTCACACGGCACGCAGGCGCATGATGCAACCTTTGCCAAGCGTGATGTCTTTAATGCGTGGTGCACCCCAAAAATGAAAGAAGACACAACCATGAAAAAGATTCTGCATTCCACCTTGCTTGCAGCCGTCGTGGCAAGTGTACCCGCCCTTGCCGTAGCGCAGTCCGACATGGGCGGCGCGGCAGCCCCCACGGCCAATTCGGCGGCCTCGCAGGTGGGTCGCAACCCGCCCTCGGCCACCTCCACAAACGGCCAGCGCGTCGAACCGTCGGACAAGCTGTGGAACAATCCGCGCACCGTGGACGAACAGCCCGGCACGCAGCCGCCGAACAATAATGATTCCTCTGGCAGCGCCACCCCGAATGGCCACAGCCACAGCTACAGCCATACCCATCCCGGATCGGAAGGGCGCAGCAGCCGCGGCGGGAACAAGACACCCTCCCCCGCTGATAGCAGCGAACAGTAAGCCATGCAGCCACACGGAGCCTGCGCCCGATACTGTGCGGCTCCGTGCCTTATGTGAGAACAGGCATGTACCTTCCCTGTGGCCAGCCGCCCATGCCCCCGCCGGGCCCACCACCGCCATTGCGTGACCCGCCGCCGGCAGGACCAGACGGTCCCGATCCGTTTGATGACCCGCCGCCCCCACCACCACCACTCCAGAACAAGGACACATGATCATGTCCAGCAGCCCTGACCCCAAGGAAGAAAAACAGCCCACCCCCGCCGAGGAACATGAAGACGAAGGCCGCGACGAAGCGCTTGACGAGAGCTTTCCCGCCAGCGACCCGCCTTCGCAGGGGCGCACCACCGGCCCACGCTCACAGCCGCACAATACGAAGTGAGCTGTCATCCCTATTCGGCATGATGGGGCCCGTTGAAAGGGTGCCTGAAAATAAATCATTCATGGGAAACGATAAGAGTTTTTGGGTGCCGCCTTTTTAAAAAAGGCGGCGTTCTGTGAAGTTTTTTGAAAAAAGCTTCACCAAAAACTTTTTTACGACAGGCAGGCCATCTGCCTGCCAAACACCTTTGAAGCGGGCGCAGCCCCCCCCTTTTCCGGGGGCGGTTCATGCCCGTGCAGGCACCAGCCTGCAGCAATACCTTATTTTACAGCAGACGGAGAACAGCCATGGCCATCCATGCATCCGGCGCAATGTCAGACTCATCCATACATAGTTCCAGCCCGCAGGCCCCCACGGCTCACGGCACGCTGGCTGGCCGCACCATAGCCTTTCTGGCCACCAATGGCGTGGAGGATGTGGAACTGAGCGAACCGGCGGCAGCCCTGCGCGCGGCTGGCGCCCATACGGTGCTTGTCGCCCCCGAAGCCGGTGAAATCCAGGCCATGAAAGCCGATGTAAACCCCACCCGGCGGCTACATGTGGACATGCCGGTCGACAAGGCCAGCGCCGATGATTTTGACGGTCTTGTCCTGCCCGGCGGCACGACCAGCCCCGACCACCTGCGCATGGACGAGCAGGCCGTAGGCTTCGTGCGGGCATTCGTGCAGGCGGGCAAGCCCATTGCCGCCATCTGCCATGGTGCATGGACGCTGATCAACGCCGAGGGCGTGCGCGGGCACACACTCACCTCATGGCCCTCGCTGCGCGTGGACCTGACCAATGCAGGCGCGCACTGGGTGGACCGCGAGGTGGTGAGCGATGGCACGCTGGTCACATCGCGCAACCCGCATGACCTCAAGGCGTTCTGCCCGGCCATCATCGCCCTGTTTGCCAAAGCCCCCCAGCGCGCAGCGCAGTAAAGGGAGGGCACCGAGATGATGAAGAACCCGACTTTCCTGCGCTATTACGCCACCACCATGCTGTGCGCGGGCGCTGCCACGCTGGGGGCCGGTTTTGTGGCCTGGTGGCGCGGGCGCAGGGTTGAAGCCGATGCCCCCGTGGCCACGGCGCACGCATCCCCGCCCGCAGCCCACCCCGAACCGCATGAGCGCGAACCCGCCGAAACCGACACGACACGGCAGGTCGCGCGCAAGATGATCCAGTATTTTGTCATTCCGCTGTGGCTGACAGCTGGCCTGACCGACTGGTGGTGCCACCGCCGCACGGATATCGAGCACACGACCGGGCTGAAGGAAACCGGCATCCATCTGCTCATGCTCGGCGAAGCCGCCTTCCCGGTGCTGGCGGGCCTGTTCCTGGAAATCGACGCCCCGGTGCTGTCGCTGATGATCGCGTCGTTTTTCGTGCATGAAGCCACGGCGATGTGGGATGTAAGCTATGCCGTAACCCGGCGCGAGGTACAGCCCGTCGAGCAGCATGTGCACAGCTTTCTTGAAATGGTACCACTGCTGGCCGTTGCACTGGTGGCCGTGCTGCACTGGCCGCAGCTTCAGGCGCTGCTGGGGCGCAAGGTGATCCGCTCCCACCCCATCCGCCTCAAGCGCGTACCGCTGGGCCTGCGCTACGCTCTGGGCGCGCTCGGGGCCATGGCCGTGTTCGAGGTGCTGCCCTATTGCGAGGAAGCCCTGCGCGACTGGAAAGCCAATCCTGGCCGCCTCACGCCGCCCGCAGGGCAGCCAGCGTAAAATGCTACAACAATCCTGTAACCGGGAGAAGTTTTTTATAACGCTTCATCAAACGCCGCCTTTTTGAAAAAAGGCGGCACCAAAAAACTCTTATCTTCAATTTGATCGGGGCAACGTCATGCCCTTACGCGCCTGCATACCAGACAGATTTGGAGCAGAATAATATCGGCGCCGGGGCTTCGCAGGGCGGGGTATTGTGTGGCATAGGCATGCAATGCAAATGCGTCGCATTAATGAACCTGTTCCTCACATAGAGCACACCGTGGCACCTGACCGGCTTGCGCGCACCGCACGCCTCAACCGCAACAGGGTGGCCTGTGCCGTAGTCGCCTGCCTGCTGGCTTATGGCGTCGCCCGGCTGCTGGTGGCGGGCATTGCCGCAGGTACTGCCGGGACCGACCGCGTCCATCTGGGTCAGATGATCGCGCTTTTTGGCCTGCCAGTCATGGTGGTGGTGGGTTTTGGCGCATGGAAACGGCATACGGGGTTGCTGCTGGTAGCGGGCTGTGGCGGCCTTGCCGTGGGCCTGAGGCTGTTTGCAGCCTGATGCGCGAAACCCTGCGTACCCGCCTTGGCTGGCTGCATGGCTGGCTTGGCTATGGGGCCGGGCTGGTGCTGACCTGCATCTTCGCCACTGGCAGCGTTGCGGTGTTCAATATGGAAATCACGCGCTGGATGCAGCCCGAAGTGCAGCTGACCACCCCTGTGCCGCCTGGCGCTGCGGCGCTTGATGCGGCCACGCGTCTGGTCGCAGCCGGGCAGGCCCGTGGCGTATCAGCCTTTATCGCCCTGCCCTCGGTCCGCTCGTCCACGCTGGACGTGCTGCATTACAATGGCCATGAATTTGTTGGCGCGCAGCTTGACCCGGCCACGGGCGAGGTCATACCGGCGCGCGTCACGGCAGGAGGTGGGCTGTTCTATAACTTTCACCATACCCTGTTTCTTGGCCCGCAGGCGGGCACGGTTATTGTCAATATTGCCGGAATGGCCCTTCTGGTTGCCATTATATCCGGCGTTGTCATTCATCTGCACGCGCTGCTGCCTGATATCATCCTGCTGCGCCTTTCGGCGGCCCGGCTGCGGGCGTGGCTTGATGCGCATCTGCTGGCGGGCGTGCTGTTCCTGCCCTTCATGGTCATGATGGCCTATACGGGCGTGCTGGTTAAGGCAGACATGATCGTGCCTGCGGCCCCGCGCCCCGTGCGGTCTTTGCAGGTATCTGCGCCGCCCCCTACCCCGATGCCGGACATAACGCAATTGCGGCTGGCACCCCTGCTGGCTCAGGCGCGTGCCAGTCTCGCGGGCCAGGAGCCGGGTTTCATTCTTTTTGCACCGCAGCGCGTATCCATCTTCGCGGGTGACGCCAGCAGCGCGTTCATCACCCGTGACCATGCCGATTTCAGCCTACCCGAGGGGCGCCCCCTTCCGGTCGATACAACCACCACCCCCATCGCCCGCACCATGCAGTTCATGCACGGGGTGCATTATGCCCGTTTTGCGCCGCCGGGTTTACGGTGGCTGTATTTCCTGTCCGGCCTGTGCGGCACCGCTGTCATGGCCAGCGGGCTGGTCCTGTTCGTGATGAAGCGCCGCCGCCATGCGGGCCACACAGGGGCACACCGGCTGGCCGATGGGCTGAACATGGCGGTCATTGCCGGGCTACCCGCTGCCATGCTGGCGTTTTTGGAGGGCAACCGGCTTGTACCCGCCAGCCTGACCGGGCGTGAGGACTGGGAAACCACGATTTTCTTTGCTGTATGGGCGCTATGTGCGCTGCATGCCCTCTTTCAGGCCCTGCGCGGGCAGGCACACTGTGCATGGCGGGCACAGCTTGGCCTTGTCGGGCTACTAGGCATAGGCCTGCCGGTGCTGGACCTGCTGTGCTGCCCTGCCGCGTTGCATGCGCTGCCGGGGCTGCACATGGCGGTAGATGGCATGGGGGCAGCCGCAGCAATGCTGGCGCTTTATGCCTGCCACAGGCTGGGGCGGCGGGGCGCATGACCTTCCTGTTTCTTGTCGCGCTATGGCTTGCAGGCTTTATGGGTCATGCCGCCCTGTGGCCCATGCGCTACGGGCTGCCCGCTCGTGGCCCCACCGGCCAGCGCCTCGCCCGCATGATGCGGCTGGGGCTGCCCCTTGGGGCGCTGGGGCTGGCCGTGGGTGTGCAGGGACCTGTTATGGGGCTGCTTTCATGGTTTGCTGCCCTGTCGTCTGGTGGTCTGCTGGCGGCCAGCCTCCTTGCCCTGCGAAGCAGGCAGGCCAACCGCCCGTAAAAGATAAAAAACAGGAGGCGTTTTCAGGTAAAGCTTTTTTCAGCAAGCTTCAGCCGGGTTTACCAGCCGCCCCAACCCCAGCCCCCGACATAACCGCCATAGGGATAGTAATAACCGGGATAACCATATCCATATCCATATCCGTACCCGTCATACGGGTAAGGCGGCGGTCCGTACCAGCCGGGGCCACGATCCCAACCGCCACCACCCCAGCCGCCGCGATCCCAGCCGCCACCACGTGGACCACCGCCCGGACCGCCCGGACCGCCATGCGGCCCCCCCCGGAAACCACCCCCACCGGGACCACCAAAACCGCCGCCGCCGTGGCCACCCGGCCCACCGCCACCAAATCCACCGCCATGGCCGCCACCACCGGGACCACCGCCACCGGGGCCGTGCTGGGCATGCGCAATGGAGGGCCCTGCTACGGGCGCAAGTGCAAGCGCCATCGCAACAAAGGCCACGGTCCATGATTTTGTACGAGTCATCATCCTTACTCCTTATATTGCCATCGTGCAGGCCCGGCGCGACAAAACAATGGCGGATTGTCACAGTACTGTATCATTACCCTGCCAGGGGCCGGGTGCAGGCATGCCACCCCTGCATGTCCCGCCATGTTGCGCCGTGCAATCATCCGCCACCCCCCAGCCTTGCACATGCCTCCTGAACACAAAGGCAGACCGGAAGCTGAACCTTTCCGCTTACCCGGCCCGGTGGGGGTGCTCCCGGTCTATGGCCTTGCGACATAACTAACTATTTAAATAGTGAATTATTCCTTCTGCTGACCCTTATCGATGGCAGCCATGAAAAGATGATTCAAAAACGAAACAAGTGAACGGAATTATCGCCTGTTCGTTAAGAATCAGACAGGTCAGAACAGTCAGGAAAGCCATCATGGCCATATCGCCATCATGCAGTTTTAAAATAACCCCCATGGCTTGCGATCATCCGAGCTGCCGGACCGTTCCTCCCGGTTTTCTGCCATAAATCCTGTTCAATTGCGGCAATATGGCATGGACACAGGGCGCCAGGATTGCAGGGGTGAGTGTGACTATTATGCACACCGGGCATCATAAATAACGTAATTACACGGTAAAACCATATTTTCCCGTTGACCGGGTTATTTCTGGAGAATTATACACACATCAATGACGTGGAATTAATATAGCACGGCAGGAAACAGGACTCTGCACCAAGCCCACCACCGGGCTTCAGTCTAGGAAAGACGCAGGATGAACACGCACCCCAAGCCGGCACGGCTCTCGAAAATTGTCCTTCTGACGGGTGTGGTATCCGTGTCCTGCCCCCCTATCTACGCCTGGGCTGATCCGGCGGTCGAACGCATCACCACCACCAAGGATGTGAGCGATGTCTCGCCTGCCTTCCGCACCTCCACCCCGCGCCACAGCACCACGCGTGTCGCGGTTGTAACGGGGGCCGACCTGCTCAAGACCGGGCAGACAAACGTGATCGCGGCACTCCAGCAGTCCTCGCCCGAGATTAACGCCCCCCCGGGCGGCGGCGGCGGCGGTTATTCCACCACCCCCACCCAGACCGTCATCCTGCGCAACCTCAATGCGGATGAAACGCTCGTGCTCGTCAATGGCGTGCGCCGTCATGCCAGCGCCATTGGCAACTGGAACTATGGCCCCGCCCAGGGCACGGAACCCGCTGACCTGAGCCTGATCCCGCTCAGCGCGATCGACCATGTGGAAATCGTGACCGAGGGGGCTACCGCGCTGTACGGGCAGGACGCCATTGGCGGCGCGATCAACATCGTGCTCAAGGCGGGCAGCCGCAATGGTGGCACTGCCAACATCCAGAACAGTGGCTATTACCGGGGCGATGGCCAGGGCATTACCGCCTACGGCGACCTTGAGCGCCAGCTCGGTACCAAAGGTGGTGGCATGGATCTGGCCTGGCAGGTGCAGAACCAGCTCCCCACCCACCGCGATGGCATCAACCCCACGCTGGGCGATGTAAACCGCATTGAAGGCATCAGCCGTTCACTGTCTGAACTGTTCAGCTTCAACGCGCATATGCCCATCAGCCGCTCGGTCGAGGCCTATGGCACCGCCACCCTCGCCCATCGCAGCACCGACCGCATCGGCTTCATCCGCGGGCCCAACAACATCAACAACGTGCCATCGCTCCACCCAAACGGGTTTGAGCCGATCGAAACGTTCGATGAAATGGATTTTCAGGTCAATGGCGGCCTGCGCGGCACCATGCCCGCGGGCGTTGCATGGAATACCTATGCCTCGTTCGGGCGCGAGCAGGTCAATGAGGGCGTCTATGACGACAACAACCCCACCTTTGGCGCGCTGAGCCAGACCAGCTTCAACCAGGGCAAGATCATCAATGCCGAGCTGATTGGGGGCGCCAAATTTTCCAAGCGGTTCACAAGCCGTGCGCTGCCCAAGCCCGCCGTGCTCGACTGGGGGCTGGAATACCGGCATGACACCTACCAGATCGGCGCGGGCGACTATCAGTCCTGGGCCACGGGGCCGGAATACACCGGCAGCAACTCACCCGGTGCCACCGGCTATAACGGCTTTCAGCCCAGCAATGCAGGCAACTGGTCGCGTGACATTTTTGATGGCCATGTAGGGCTGGACATTTTCGTCACCCCCAAATGGGAATGGACGATCGGTGGCCATGTGGTGAACTATTCCGACACTACCACAGCACCCACGGGCTCGATCGGCACGCGCTACAACTTTACCAGGAACTTCTCGATCCACGCCAACGTCAATACCGGCTACCGCCCGCCCACGCTGGGCGCGATCCATTACGACGCCACGAGTTCGGGGCCTGGCTATACCACCGTCAACCTGTCACAGACCAACGATGTCGCGCGCCTGCTCGGTTCGCACAACCCCAAGGGCGAATACTCGCGCAGCTACAGCATCGGGCTGGACTGGAAGCCGGTGCGCGACCTGCAGCTCTCGGTTGATGGCTACCGCATCGACATCAATGACCGCATCGAGAGCACCAGCGCCTTTTCCGGCACGGTCATGGCCGACTACCTTTCGGCCCATGGCGTGGGCGACAATATCACCTATGCCAGCTACATGACCAACATCGGCAATACCACCACCAACGGCTTTACGGCCAAGATCAGCTACAAATTCCCCATCAAGCCCTCCTACGGCGTGCTGATCGGCTCCGTGCAGGCCAATGCGGCCGATACGGAAATGACCCATTACGCCTCCACGCCGGGCATCCTGACCACGCTGGGGCAGACCTACTTCTCAAAGGCGGCCGAGACGGAACTGCTGCGTTCCTCGCCCAAGAACAAGGAATCCTTCTCGCTCAACTGGAGTAAGGGCCGCTACAGCGTCTTTGTGCAGGAACAGCGCTATGCCGGGGTGGCCTGGCTTGTCTACCAGAGCGATCCGGGTGCTTACTGGACCCATGTGCGCCCGCAGGTGATAACAAACCTTGAAGCCTCGGCGCGGGTGGGCCATGGTTTTGTCATCACGCTGGGGGCCAATAACCTGTTCAACAAGTATCCGACCCGCACCAATAAGCAGGCGCTCAAGGAAAGCAGTGGCGTGTTTGCCTACCCCATGACCGCGCCCGGCGGGTATGAAGGCGGATATTACTATGCACGCCTTGGATACACGTTCTGACTGGCCCGCACCGCATGCCTCATCCGTTTCGTGCCGTCATGCCCTCATCGCGGCCAGTGCTTGCGCTGGCCGCGTGCCTGGCTTTTCACGCCCCTGCTCCCGCACGGGCAACCGATGCCGCCACACCCGGCGGCACGCTGCTCTACCTTGAAAAGCAGCCCCACAAGAACCTCTACCCCCCTGCTGGCGGCTTCTACCCCAATGGCGGCATCCTGGCCCAGATCACGGACCGGCTGACATGGCAGAACACCGACACGCTCAAAATCGAGCCGTGGATCGCAACCGCGTGGACCGTAAATGACGACAGCACCGTCTTTACCTTCACGCTGCGCCCCGGCGTCACCTTCTCCGATGGCACGCCGGTTGATGCGGCGGCCGTAGCGCTCAATTACGATACATTTGGCAAGGGCAACCGCGCGCTGCACCTGCCGCCCTCCGAGGTCATCAACAATTACGAACGCAGCGAGGTCATCGACCCGCTGACGGTGCGCTTTTACTTCAGCCGGCCTTCGCCCGGCTTTTTGCAGGGCACGTCGGTCATCGGCTCGGGACTGGTTTCGCCCGCAAGCCTGCGCCGCCCGCTTGATGAATGGGGCGACGCGCGGCATGTCATCGGTTCCGGGCCGTTTATGGTGCACGACGAGGTGCCGGGCAAGTCGGTCGATCTGGTTCGCCGCCCCGACTATGCCTGGGGGCCTGACCAGCTTGCCCCGCAGGGGCCAAGCCGGCTGGCGGGCGTACGCATCATCGTGGTGCCGGAAGACAGCATCCGCATCGGTGCCTTCATTGCAGGCCAGGCCGATTTCGCCCGCGCGGTCGAGGCCTATGATGAAGAACAGATCACCCGCCATGGCGATACCATCTACGCCGCCTCCACCCGTGGGGTGAACAACAGCGTGGTCTTCCGCCCTGACAACCCGCTGGTGGCCGACCCGCGCGTGCGCCTGGCCCTGCTGCACGCAACCGACCGGCCCGACATCCTGCGCACGCTGTATTCCCCCCATTACCCGCTGGCGCGTTCGGTCATTGCCGCCGATGCGCAGGGCTTTGTCGACCATGCTGCCGACCTGACCTATGACCCCGCCCTCGCCACCCGCCTGCTCGATGAGGCCGGATGGACGCTTGATGCCGATGGCTGGCGGCGGCGCAATGGGGTGGCGCTTGCGCTGGCCGTGCATGAGGCCCTGCCCCAGCCGCAGAGCCGGAGCATGCTGGTGCTGCTGGCCCAGCAATGGCGCAAGGTAGGCGTGCAACTGACCATTCTGTCAGGCAGCCCGGCCATGACGGTGCTCGACAATCTCAACCCTGCCGTCACGCCCCTGTTTCATGCCGAGGTGGGCCGCGCCGACCCCGATGTGATCAAGAGTGCGTTCTACCCCACCAACCGCAACGTGCTGCTGCAAAAAGGCGGACAGAGCCGCCATGTGGATCACTTTGTCGACCCCGAACTCAACGGGCTGCTCGACACGGTTGCCTCCGACACCGACCCCGCCACCCGCCTGGCTGATCTCGGTCGCGTGCAGGCCGACATTCTGTCAAAGGGCTACAGTATTCCGATATTCGAGGAGCCGCAGGTCTATGCGGGGTCGGCCCGCGTGCACGACATGCATTTCGAGGCCGTGGGGCGGCCTGTTTTCTACCGCACCTGGCTGGCAAGGCCGTAGGATGATGCGCCACCCATGACACGCTATATTCTCTCCCGCGCTGCCCAGGCGCTGCTGGTGCTCTGGGGGGCCTTCACGCTCTCGTTCGTGCTGTTGCAGGTCATGCCGGGCGATGCCGTGCTGATCAAGTTCCAGGACCCCGAACTCGGCCTCAGCCCGCAGCAGATCAGCGATATCCGTGCAAGCTATGGTGCTGATGAATCCGCCTTCGTGCAATATGCCCATGTGCTGGGCCGCACGCTGGCAGGCCAGCTTGGCTATTCCATCGAGACCGGGGTGCCGGTCAGCCGCATGCTGCACGCCGCCTACCCCACCACGCTGCGCCTTGCAGTGGTGAGCTTTGGCGGCGCGATCATGCTTGCCGCGGGTTTTGCCACCGCTGCCCTGCTTGCGCCCCTGCGCCCCCTGCGCGCGGCCCTGCGGCTGGTACCGGGGCTGGCGAGCGGCATTCCCGTCTTCTGGCTTGAAATCGTGGCGATCCAACTGGTCTCGTTTCACTGGAAGCTGGTGCCGGTGGTGGGCGTTTCGGGCTGGACGGCGGTGCTGCTGCCGGGGCTGGCGCTTGCCATTCCCATCTCGGCACCACTGACGCAGGTATTCCTGAGCGCGGCGGAGCGGGTCATGGCCCAGCCCTTCATTGACGTGCTGCGCGCGCGCGGCGCCTCGCCGCTGCGCATTCTTTACGCCCATGTGCTGCCCAACGCGCTGCCGCCCACGCTCACCATAAGCGGGCTGGTGTTTGGCGAGATCCTGGCCGGTGCTGTGGTGACCGAGACCGTGTTCGGGCTGGACGGGCTGGGGCAACTGGCCCAGCAGGCCGTGGCCAACCAGGATGTGGCGGTGCTGCAGGCCATCATCCTTATTTCGGTAGCCGGGTTCGTGATCATCAACTTCACCGTTGATGCGCTCCATCCGCTGATCGACCCGCGCATCCGCCGTACGCAGGCAGGAGGAGCTGCATGAACACGGCCCTGGCACAATGGCGTCAGCGCCATGACGTGACACTGCCGCGCCTGCTTGGCGTGCTGCCCGTGCTTGTGCTGGTGCTCGTGGCGCTGTGCCCTGACCTGTTCACCCGGCTTGACCCGCTGGCAGGCCAGACGGGCGAGCGGCTCATGGCACCATCCGCCGCACACTGGTTTGGCACGGACCAGTTCGGGCGCGATGTGTTCTCGCGCATCATGCATGGCAGTTTTTCCACCCTGTCCGCCGCCGTGCTGGCGGTTGCGATCAGCCTGCTGGTGGCCATTCCGCTGGGGCTTGCAGCAGGACTGGGCGGGCGCAGGCTGTCGGGCGCCATCCTTGCGGGGGCGGACATGGTGCTGGCCATCCCCGAGCTTTTTCTCTCACTAAGCATCATTACCCTGATCGGGCCGGGGGCGACGCATGTGGCCTTTGCCGTGGGCATAAGCCAGGTGGCGGGCTTTACGCGCATGATCCGCACGGAGGTGGTGCGCGTGCGCGCGACCGAATATGTCGAGGCCGCCTTTGGCATCGGCTCCACCTTCTGGCAGGTGGTGTGGCGCCATATCGTGCCCAACAGCCTTGCCCCCGCGCTGTCGCTGGCAACACTGCGGCTGGGCACGGCCATTCTGGCCATATCGACCATCTGCTTTCTGGGCTATGGCCCCTCACCGCCCACGCCGGAATGGGGCCTGATGATTACCGAAGGCCGCAACTACCTTGCAACCGCCTGGTGGCTGACCACCTTCCCCGGCCTTGCCATCATCTTTTCCGCATGGGCGGCAACGCTGCTGTCACGCGCCATAAGGGTGGACCAATGAACGCTGATACCCCCCAGCTCGGCATCCGTGACCTTGATGTGGTGTATGAAAGCCGCGGCAGCGCGCACCATGCGCTCAAGGGTGTGTCTCTTGAGGTCCGCGCGGGCGAGATGCTGGCGCTGGTGGGTGAATCCGGCTCGGGCAAGTCAACGCTGGGTCGGGCCATACTGGGCCTGCTGCCCGAAAGCGCCCGCATCCAGCGTGGCTCGATCAGGGTGGATGGCACTGAAATCGTGGGGCTGCCCGAGCGCGCGCTGCGCCGCATCCGTGGCGCGCGGGTGGCCCTCATTCCGCAGGACCCGGCCCATTCGCTCGACCCCGTGCGCACCATCGGCGCCCAGCTTGTCGAGGCGGTGCACCTGCATGCACCCAGTTCCACGGTCGACACGCGACGCATGCTGGTGGGCCTGCTTGACCGCGTGGGCATAAAGGAGCCGGAGCGGCGGCTGCATCAGTACCCGCATGAACTCTCGGGCGGGATGCGCCAGCGCGTGCTGATTGCAGCCGCCATTGCCCAGCGCCCGGCCCTGATCGTGGCGGATGAACCCACCAGCGCGCTTGATGTATCGGTGCAGGTGCAGATCATGGCGCTGATGGCCGAACTGCGCCACGAGATGGGCACCGCCATGCTATTCATCACCCACGACCTTGGCCTGGCCAGCGAGCAGGCCGATCGCGTGGCCGTGCTGCAGCATGGCACACTGTGCGAAACCGGCGAGACAAAGGCTTTGTTCGCCAATCCGCGCACGCCCTATACCCGCCGCCTGCTGGCCGACCTGCCCCTGTTCCATGAAGCACGTGCCCCCCGCCGCGCGGAAGGCCCGCGGGAGGATGCGATTGTCGTCTCGCACCTGACCTATGCCTACAAGGGTGCTGGCGGCAGGCCGGGGCACAGGGCGGTGCGCGATATTTCCTTTAACGTGGTGGCCGGGCAGACCCACGGCATCGTGGGGGAATCCGGCTCGGGCAAGACCACGCTGCTGCGCTGCCTGCTGGGGCTGATTACGCCTGATAGTGGGTCGGTCCATATCCTTGGCGAAAACCCGGCACAGATTGAAGGAGCCGCCCGGCGCGCACTGCGCCGCGCGGTGCAGTTTGTCTACCAGAACCCGCATGTATCATTCGACCCGCGCAGCCGGGCGGCCGATATTCTGGCCGAGCCACTCATCAATGCGGGCCTGCATGACCGCAGCGCGCGCGCAATGCGGGTCCGGGCCATGCTGGAGCGGGTGCAACTGCCGCCTGCCGTGCTCGAGCGCCGGGCGGCCAGCATGTCTGGCGGGCAGAGCCAGCGCCTGGCCATTGCGCGCGCGCTGTTATGCGAGCCCAAAATCCTTATTCTCGATGAAGTGGTCTCCGCACTTGACGTATCGGTTCAGGCTGAAATCCTGACCCTGCTTGAAACGCTGCAACAGCAGCTTAACCTGACCTATGTGTTCGTATCGCACGATCTGGCCGTGGTGCGGCGCATTGCCGATACCGTCTCGATCATCCGCGCGGGCGAGCAGGTCGAGCATGGCCCGACCGAGACCGTGTTCTCCACACCGCATGATGACTACACAAAGCGCCTGCTCGCGGCGATACCCGGCCGTAACCTGGTGCGCCCGGCCATGCTGGCCTGAAAAAAGGCCGCATCCAAAACTTATCAGGCGTCCTCGACCGGTTCCGTGCCGTACAAAGCGCTTTCAATCAGGTCAGCGCTTTCATGGGTGTAGCGCCTGAGGTCGGGCATGAGGGTGCGGGCAGCCTCCTCCACCGCGCCTGACAGGGCCTTGAGCGCGGGTGACGGGGTCAGGCCCGCCGGTGTCACCACGCCAAAAAAGAACGGCAGGTTTACATCCAGCGGGCGTATGGCCAGATCAGGCTGTTGGAACGCACCTGCGGTTACGGGGTCGACAATGCCCACGCCCAGGCCCGCCCGCGCCAGCCCCATCAGCACCGTAGCCATGTTGGCATCCATGATGGTGGCGGGCGTCCAGCCCATCTGCGCAAAGGCGCGTTCGATCGTGTTGCGTATCCTGAACGGGTTGGCCAGCGTCAGCAGCCTGCTTTCGGCCAGATCATGCAGGCTGATACGCGCATGGGCGGCGAGCGGGTCATCTGCCCGCATGACCGCAACACAGGGCGCCATGCCGATCCATTGCAGGGTCACGCCAGGGTGGTTGAAGGGAAAACTGACCAGCCCGAATGTTGCATCCCGGCGGCCTACGGCACGCACCACCTCATCCGCCGGGACGCTGCGCACATGCACCTCACGTGGGAGGTTACCCTGCGGCAGGCGGCCCAGCGCCATGGGCAGCAGGCCCGCCGCAAGTGCCGGGATGGCGCATAGATGCAGGGAATTTTCCACATCGTGGGCAATGGCATGCACATTTTCGCGCAGGCGCTGCACGCCACCCAGCAGGGCCAGAGCCTCGGGCTGAAAACGCAGGGCCTGCTCGGTGGGGGTAATACGCGGCCCATTGCGGTGGAACAGCGTAAAGCCCAGCCCCGCCTCAAGGTCCTGCACCATGCGCGTGACCATGGATTGCGAGCGGCCCACAAGCCGTGCGCCCCCGGTCATGCTGCCAGTGGCCATGACGGCGCAGAAGGCCTCAAGCTGTCTCAGGTCGGGAAGCGCACTATCCATGCTCATCATGCTAACCACCAACGATCATGCCAGCAAACGCAAACGCGGCAGGCCTCCCCTCACCCTATCGCAGGGAGAGGCGTATCATGCCATTCATCGCCCCTGAGTTCGGGCGTGTCGAACGCCACGAGGTTGGCGTAATGGGTTTCGCGGTCCTCCACGAACAGGGCGCGGGTGATATGGCGCGCAAGGCGCTCGGCCCCGTCGCTTATGGCCGGAATATCGCCGCTGACCTTGCCGTGCGAAAGCGTGGCGGGGAAGCAGAAGCAGTGCACGTATTTCAGCCACGGGCACGAACCGGGCACCTTTTCAAGAAACTCGAACCCCGGCCCAAGATCGGGCGAGGTTGCCAGTTCCGCGCTGACATGGCCCGAGGGCATGTCCTGCGCCGTGGGCGTAAAGCGGTCTTTCCACAGCCGGATATGCGGTGCCATGGCTGCAAGTTCAGGCCGACGGGACAGGTCGGAGCAGAAGCCGGTGGCCGCGATGATGAAATCGGTCTCCATCACGCCGCGCGGGGTGTGAAGGCGCACGGCATTGGCTGCCACTTCAAGCCGGTCGATGGGGCAGGACAGATGGAAAAAGGCATTGGGATGGCTGGACACCCGCAGCACGCTTGGCCGTGGCGGCGGGGTCTGGGCATCGAGCACCGTATCCATGAAACGCCATTTCCACCCATCGGGCAGGCCGACAAAACCCTGCACCACGCCCATGCTGCCAATGCCGGTGAATTTGTTAACGGCAGGCAGCGTGTCGCGCCGAATGATCATATCCACCCGCGCGGCCCCTGCCTCAAGTGCAGTGGCGGCGTTATCCATGGCGGAAGCGCCTGCGCCCACCACCACCACGCGGCGGTTCTTCAGGGCTTCAAAATCAATGGGGTCGGCTGAATGGCGCCAGTAATCACGCGGCAGGGCAGCAATGACCGGCGGCACGTAGCTGCCGCCCAGCCCGTCACGCCCCGTAGCCAGCACCAGATGACGGCACAGTAGGGTTTCGGTTACGCCATCCTGCACCACCGTCAGCGCGAGCACGCCATCGGCTGTGCGCGTAACATTGGTCAGGGTGACGCCATTGCGCACCGGCAGGTCGAGCACGTGGCGCAGCCATTCCAGATAGGCCATCCATGTCTCGCGGGGGATCTTGTCCAGCCCATCCCACGCAACAACACCAAAACGCGCTTCGTACCACGCGCGGAAGGTCAGGCTCGGCAGCCCCATGCATGGGCCGGACAGTGTTTTGGGCGAGCGCAGCGTGGTCATGCGGGCATAGGTGACCCATGGCCCCTCCTGCCCTGCCTGCGCCTGATCCAGCACGACATGGTTGAGCAGCCCGTAGCGCCTGAGGTAACCCGACGCAGTAAGCCCCGCCATGCCACCGCCGATCACGACCACATCGAGCACGTGCCGCCCGTCCACGCAGCGTTCGGGCACCCATGAGCGGGTGGGCAGGTCCAGCCAGGCCAGATCCTGCCGCACGCGGCTTTCCAGCCCTGCAAGACCGCCGGGAATTTCGGGTGGCTGAGAAAACGTCATTGATCGTCGTTCCTAAAACACTGCGCTGCCGGGGCCATGCTTCGAACCATGCCGGAAAAAGCCCATGATGCTGGCCACAAACGTAAAAATTCCTTCCCTGCAGATCAAGGAAAATCATGCGTATTTTGCGTTAAATAATATCTTCATTGCATAAAATGCATAATAGAGGTCGCCCATATCACCCGCCATGCACCCGCATGACAAAACCGCACGCAACACGATCTTAAAAAAAAGACGCTCCGGCCCAACCGCCTGTCAGGGCGACGCGATACGACTGGCCTGCCTGCGGCTGACCACAACGGCACCACCCCACAGGGCCAGAAAAACCAGCACGATGCCCGCCCCCAACCCGGCCAGATGGTCGCCAGCCGCCATCAGCCCCCGCATGAGCAGGTTGCCATCCGCCGCAGTACCCAACGCCTTCTGCCCAAGTTCAATCGCGCCAATGCCTGCCGCCGCCACAAGGGAGACAAGGCTGATACCCAGATCATAAGCCACACGCCTGCGGCCCGAGCGCATGCCCCAGCCATAGGCGCGGCACATCAGCAGGGTATCCAGCGTATCAACCAGCGCCATGCCAGCCGTAAAAAGCAGTGGAAAAGCCATGACCCCCGCAAGGCCCAGCCCATGGTGGGCCTGAACCGCCGCCATGCCCAGCAGGCCGATTTCACTTGCGGTATCAAACCCCAGCCCGAACAAAAAGCCGAGCGGATACATCTGCCAGCTCCGGCCAATCCACCGCCCCACCTGCCCGGACACAAAGCCCGTGGAGGGAGCAGGAGGCAACGGAGCAGGCTGGCGCAGGGCCCGCCACTGGTGCATGGCCATACGGGCATTGGCCATGACCGCCACCAGCATGAACACTGCCGAGACCAGCGTGCCGAAATTTCCGCCCACCACATGCCATCGCTCCAGCCAGCCCGGCACGGGCAGCACCACCAGCGCAAGGGTGGCGAGAACGACCACGGTGGAATGACCAAGCGAGAAGAACAGCCCCACCAGCGAAGGCGCGCGCCCCGCCCGCATGAGCCTGCGCGTTACCACGTCAATCGCCACGATATGATCGGCGTCAAGTCCGTGCCGCAGGCCAAATGTCCATGCCAGCCCGGCGGCCCCCAGCAGAACGGGCGAGGCCCCCAGCATGGTTGTGGCCCACGCCCATGCCGCCAGGTTGGCCAGCAGCAGGGCGCATAGAATGGGGCCTGCTCCATACCGGGCATTGCTGAACATATCGATCTCTTTCCGCCCGCTGGTCAGATGGTGATGTAGGCGCGCACATCCTCCGCCACGAGGTCACACGCCTGGCCTGCCAGCACTACCTTGCCCCGGTCGAGCACGGCAATCGTGTCGGCCAGTTCATAGGCAAAATCGAAATACTGCTCCACCAGAACGATGGCCATGTCGCCCCTATCGCGCAGCATGCCGATGATGGTGCCGATATCCTTGATGATGCTGGGCTGGATGCCCTCGGTCGGTTCATCAAGCACCAGCAGGCGCGGGCGGATGACCAGCGCGCGCGCAATGGCAAGCTGCTGCTGCTGCCCGCCCGACAGGTCGCCGCCACGCCGGTCGAGCATTTTGGCCAGCACGGGAAACAGGTCGAATATCTCATCAGGCACCCGGCGCTGCCCGCGTGGCAGCAGGCCGAAGCCGGTTTCAAGGTTTTCGCGCACGCTGAGCAGCGGAAAGATGTCGCGCCCCTGCGGCACGGTGGCAATGCCACGGCGGGCGCGGTCGTAGGCTGCGAGCCGGGTAATATCCTCGCCCTCCCACATGATCGTGCCGCCACTTGTGGCATGCATGCCGGTTATGGCGCGGATCAGGCTGGTCTTGCCCACGCCATTGCGGCCGAGCACGCAGGTGACCGCCCCTGCCCCTGCTGCGAGCGAGACGCCCCGCAGGGCAATCGCCGCGCCATAATGCAGGTGCACATCGTTAACCTCGAGCATGTGCGTAGCCTCCCTTCAAGCCCGTGCGGCGCCCCTCAGCGCCCAAGATAGACCTCGATCACGCGCGGGTCGGCGCTGACCGCATCCAGCGTGCCTTCGGCCAGCACGCTGCCTTCATGCAGCACCGTTACGTCAACCCCCAGGGCGCGTACGAAATCCATATCATGCTCCACCACCACCACGCTGCGGGTGCGGTTGATCTCGCGCAGCAGATCGGCGGTGGCCATGGTCTCGGCATCGGTCATGCCCGCCACGGGTTCATCCACCAAAAGCAGGTCAGGCTCCTGGCCCATGAGCATGCCGATCTCGAGCCACTGCTTCTGCCCATGGCTCATGCCGCCCGCGGGCTGGTCGGCCATGGCTTCCAGCCGGGTCAGGCGCAGGAGGTGGTCGATGCGTTCGCGCTCGCTTTCGCTGCGGCGGGCCATGAGCACGGCAAAGGGCGAGCGCACGCCCTTGAGCGAGAGCAGCAGGTTCTCGGTCACGCTCAGCGCCTCGAACACGGTGGGCTTCTGGAACTTGCGGCCAATGCCCAGCCGGGCGATGGCGGGTTCATCCAGCCGGGTCAGGTCACGGCCCTGAAAGCGCACGGTGCCGGTATCGGGCCGGGTCTTGCCGGTGATGATGTCCATCATCGTCGTCTTGCCCGCGCCATTGGGGCCTACGATGGCACGCATCTCGCCCGGGCGCAGCGCAAGGCTGAGGCTGTTGATGGCGCGAAAGCCATCAAACGTCACGCTTACATCGCGCATGTCGAGCAGCAGGTCATCGGTCATGCCTCATCTCCCTGCGTATCCGCCACTTCAGGTGTGACTTCCTCCGGCGGCGCTTTACGGACATGCCGCCACAGCCCCATGAGCCCGTTGGGCAGGAACAGCGTGGTGCAGATGAACAGCAGCCCCAGCCCGTACAGCCAGAACTCCGGCAGCCAGGCGGTGAACAGCGTCTTGCCCAGATTGACCAGTATGGCCCCCAGCACGGCCCCGCACAGCGTGCCACGACCACCTACCGCCACCCAGATGACGGATTCGATGGAATTGGCAGGCGCAAACTCACCGGGGTTGATGATGCCAACCTGTGTTACATACAGCGCGCCCCCCAGCCCTGCGATCATGGCCGAGAACACCCACACCAGCAGCTTGGCCTGCTCGGGGCGGTAGCCCAGGAAGCGGGTGCGGCTTTCGGCATCGCGCACGGCTACCAGCAGGTTGCCAAAACGGCTGCCCACCACAAAACGCGCCGCCAGCAGGCTTGCGGCCAGCAGCAGCCCGGTCACCACCAGCAGCACCGCGCGGGTATGCGGCGCGTGCAGGTCGGCGCCGAGAATGTCCTTGAAGTCGGTCAGGCCGTTATTGCCACCAAAGCCCAGACCATTCTGGAAAAACGCCAGCATGAGCGCATAGGTCAGCGCCTGCGTGATGATGGACAGATACACCCCCGACACACGCGAGCGGAAGGCAAGCCAGCCAAACACGCCAGCCAGCAGCCCCGGCACCGCCACAACCAGCACGGCGGCCCATGCGAAATGCTCCGAACCCCACCAGTACCACGGCAGGTTCTTCCATGAGAGGAAGATCATGAAATCAGGCAGGCTGGCATTGCCATAAACGCCCCGGGCTCCGATCTCGCGCATGAGGTACATGCCCATGGCATATCCCCCCAGCGCGAAGAACGCAGCATGCCCCAGCGTGAGGATGCCCGCAAAGCCCCACACCAGATCCACCGCCAGCGCCAGCATGGCATAGGACAGGTATTTACCCGCAAGCGACACCACGAAGGCAGAGGCATGCAGCGGATTGCCCTCGGGCAGCAGGCTTGCTGCGGCAAGCCCGCCTGCCGCCACCACCACGGCCACCGCCATCCAGATCACGCCGCGCAGGGAGCGCGGGGCATGGGTTGAAAACGGGTTCATGATTCAACTCCCCGCCCGCGCACGGGAAACATGCCGCGCGGATGACGCTGGATGTAGAGAATGACCAGCACGAGAATGGCGATCTTGGCCGAGACCGCGCCAATGGTCGGCTCCAGCACCTTGCCGCCCATGCCCAGCGCCAGGGCCGCCGCCAGCGTGCCCCACAAATTACCGACCCCGCCAAACACCACCACCATGAAGCTGTCGATAATGTAGGACTGCCCCAGATTGGGGCTGACATTGTCAATCTGGCTGACCGCAACGCCCGCAAGCCCGGCAAGCCCGGCCCCAAGCCCGAAGGCCAGCGCATCGACCCGTGGCGTGCGGATGCCCATCAGCGCCGCCATGCGGCGGTTCTGGGTGACCGCGCGCATCTGCAGCCCCAGCGACGTGCGGCGCAGCACCAGCATCAGCCCGCCAAGCACCAGCCCCGCAAAGACCAGAATGGCCAGCCGGTTGAGCGTAATGTCCATGCCGCCCACCGCAACCGAGCCTGAAAGCCAGCCCGGCGTCTGCACCGCGATGTTGGTCGGCCCGAAAATGGAACGCACCGCCTGCTGCAGGATGAGCGAAAGCCCCCACGTAGCCAGAAGGGTTTCGAGCGGGCGGCCATACAGGAAGCGGATCAGCCCGCGCTCGATCACGATGCCAAGCGCCCCACACACCAAAAACGCCACCGGAATGGCCACCACAATGGCCACCGGCTCCAGCGCAGGGATGGTGGCGCGAATGGCCTGCTGCACCATCCATGTCACATAGGCGCCGATCATCATCATCTCGCCATGAGCCATGTTGATCACGCCCATCACGCCAAAGGTGATGGCGAGCCCCGTAGCCGCAAGCAGCAGCACCGAGCCGTAGCTCAGGCCATAAAAGGCATTCTGCGCCACGCCCCAGGCACGCAGGTGCCAGTCGATGCGCGATACGGCCTGCTGCGCCTCATGGCGCACGGCTGGCGCTTCCGCATCGGACTGGGCAACCCCTGCCAGGATGCCACGCGCCTGCGCGCCACCCACTGCACCCAGCGCACGCACGGCATCAAGCCGGGGCTGGAGCGCATCGGGGGCGGGGGGCTGGCCCAGAATGGTTGCGGCCCGCACCTCCGTAAGCCGGGTGCGCACGGCTGCATCCTTTTCCACCGCAAGGGCGTGTTCCACCACTGCCAGCATGGCCGGGTCGTGGCGGGCGTAAAGCGCATCGGCCGCCCTGAGCCGCGTTGCGGGCTGGGGTGCAAGCAGGTCCCTGCCCGCCTGCGCGCCCGCAAGTGCCGTGCGGATGCGGTTGTTCAGACGGATCGGCTTCAGCCCCTCCGGCACGGACGCTGCGGGCTGGCCCGTACGGGCGTCGATGTAGTTTTCACCGTGGCGGATATACACGCTGCCATCAGGGGCTGCGAACAGGTTGCGCTCGCCCAGCGCCTGCAATACCGCCCCTGCCTGCGGGTCATCTGACGCGGCAAGGGTGGAGATGGCTGCCGTTACCGCCCCAAGCTGCGGGCTGGCCAGGTCAGCAAAGGCATCCGCCCGCGCGCCGTGGCCCGGCAACACCATGGCCCCAAGCCACAGCGCCGCCAGCAGGCAGGTGGTACGGAGCTTATGCATGCCTGTGCCCGAGGCAGGTCTTGGTGGCGGTGTTGTAGTTGCCGCAGGCAATGGGCTTACGCCAGTCGCCGATCAGGTCTTTCGTTTCCGGCACCCACGGCGACCAGGCCTGCCCGGGCACGAGTGCCGGGGTCTTCCACACGACCGAGAACTGCCCGTCATCCTGTATCTCGCCAATATAGACCGGCTTGGTCAGATGGTGGTCGGGCAGCATTTCAGCCACGCCGCCGGTCAGGTTGGGCTGGCGGATGCCGATCATGGCATCAATCACCTTGTCATGATCGGTGGTGCCTGCCCTGGTTACAGCCTGCACCCACATGTTGAAGCCGATATAATGCGCCTCCATCGGGTCATTGGTGGTGCGCTTGGGGTTTTTGGTGAATTCATGCCACTGCCTGATGAAGGCGGTATTGGCCGGGGTATCGATGCTCTCGAAGTAATTCCACGCGGCAAGCTGGCCCACCAGCGGGGCGGTATCCATGCCGGCCAGTTCCTCCTCACCCACGCTGAAGGCCATGACCGGGATGTCGGTGGCCGAAATGCCCTGATTGCCCAGCTCCTTGTAGAACGGCACGTTCGCATCGCCATTGATGGTCGAGACCACGGCGGTCTTCTTGCCCGCGGAACCGAAGGCCTTGATCTGCGAGACGATGGTCTGCCAGTCCGACTGCCCGAACGGCGTGTAGTTGACCATGATGTCGGCTTCCGCGATGCCCTTGGCCTTGAGGTAATTGACCAGGATCTGGTTGGTTGTGCGCGGATAGACGTAATCCGTGCCCACCAGCGCGAAACGCCTGGCACCCCCGCCATCCTCGCTCAGCAGGTAGTCCACCGCCGGTATGGCCTGCTGGTTGGGGGCCGCACCGGTGTAGAAGATGTTGCGGCTGCACTCCTGGCCTTCATACTGCACGGGATAGAACAGGATGCCGTTGAGTTCCTCGAACACCGGCAGCACCGACTTGCGTGAAACGCTGGTCCAGCAGCCGAACACGGCCGATGCCTTGTCCACCGACAGGAGCTGGCGCGCCTTCTCGGCAAAGAGCGGCCAGTTCGAGGCAGGGTCCACCACCACCGCCTCAAGCGGGCGGCCAAGCAGTCCGCCCTTGCGGTTCTGCTCGGCAATCAGCATCAGCATGGCGTCCTTGAGCGTGGTCTCGCTGATGGCCATGGTGCCGGAGAGCGAATGCAGGATGCCAACCCTGATCGGCTCGCCCGCAGGCGCTGCCGCCCGCGCCGGTGCCGCGCGCCACATGCCCCCCACAGCAGCCGCCGAGGAGGCAAGGGCAAGACGTCCGAACGCACGACGGGAAAGGTGAGGCAGTTTAACGGGCATGATGAACGGTCCTTTGCTGCTGGGTGCATTGTCGGCGTACATAAAAGCGCTTCCCATACGCATTCCTGCGTATGTCCTCCACGGGCTTTCCGTTACGATCATGCACGCTGCCACCCGTAACGCCCGAAAGCCGTGATCTTGCCGCACCCGACCAGCCGCCTGCGCATCGTGCGCCCCCGCCGGGCCTACAGCCGCTGGGCCGCCGACCAGACATTCGAGGACTACGCGCTGCGCTTTACCGCGCGCAGCGCACGCATGGCCACGCCAATGCGGGCGGCGCGCACGGCACTGGGCTCCATCTCGTTCCTCGCACTCGAGGCCATGGGCGGCACGCTCACGCTGGCCTTCGGCTTTGCCAACACGGCTGCGGCCATAGCGCTTGTCACGGCTGTCATCTTCGCCATTACCCTGCCGCTCTGCGCAACGGCTGCGCGCGCGGGGCTGGATATCGACCTGCTCACGCGCGGCACCGGCTTTGGCTATATCGGCTCGACCATCACCTCGCTGCTCTATGCCATTTTCACCTTCATCTTCTTCGGGCTTGAGGCCGCGATCCTGGCGGGCACGCTGCACGGGCTGCTGGGCATGAAGCTGTGGCTGGCGTATCTGCTGTGCGCGGTCATCATCATTCCGCTGGTCACGTGGGGCATCACGTTCATCGCCCGCTTCCAGATCGCGACGCAGCCGGTCTGGCTGGCCCTCAACCTCATTCCCCTTGTGGTGATGGCGGGCCTCCACCCCGACCTGCTGGGGCAGTGGACGCATTTCAGCACGTCTTACGGGGCGCCCGGGCGCATCGACCCCCTTGCCGTGGGCACCGCTGCCTCGCTCATGATCGTGCTGGTGTGCCAGAGTGCGGAGCAGATCGACTTCCTGCGCTTTTTGCCCGAACCCACGCGTTGCAACCGGCGGCAGTGGTGGACGGCGCTGTTGCTGGGCGGGCCGGGCTGGGTGGTGCTTGATGCCTTCAAGCTGCTGGCGGGGTCGTTTCTGGCATGGGTGGTGCTGCGGGCGGGCTTTTCACCGCTGCAGGCGGTGCAGCCCGGAGTGATGTACCGTTTTGCCTGGGGCAGCTTCACCCCCGCCCCGGTGGCAACCGCGCTGACGGTGGCCCTGGTGGCGCTGGCGCAGGTCAAGGTCAACATCACCAATGCCTATGCCGGGTCGCTGGCGTGGTCGAACTTCTTTTCGCGCCTGACCCATACCCATCCGGGCCGGGTGTTCTATGTCATCTTCAATGTCATGATTGCGCTTTTGCTGATGGAGGCCGGGCTGGTCAGCACCATCCAGACCGGCATAACGCTGTATGGCGTTCTGGCCTGCGCGTGGATCGGCGCGATACTGGGGGATGTGGCGCTGTGCAAGCCGCTTGGCCTGAGCCCGCCCTTTGTCGAGTTCAAGCGCGCGCTACTGCCGGACTTCAACATTGTAGGTCTTGGGGCATGGGGTATTGCCGCAGGCACGGGCGTTACGGCTTTTATGGGCTATCTGGGCCCCATGGCCGCGGCCTATGCCCCCTTCCTGACACTGGTGGTGGCCTTTGGCGCAGCACCGGTGCTGGCGTGGCTGACCGGGGGGCGCACCTATCTGGCCCGCCCGCAGCCCGCGGGCTGGAACGACCGGCCCGCCATGACCTGCGTGATCTGCGAACACACCTTCGAGGCACGGGACATGGCCCCCTGCCCCGCCTATGGCGGCACAATCTGCTCGCTGTGCTGCTCGCTCGACGGGCGCTGCCGCGACCGCTGCAAGCCCGTCTCGACCCGCATGGGCAGCCAGCTTGCCGCCCCGCTCCGCGCCCTGCCGCCCCGCCTGCGCCGCTGGCTTGTCGCACCTGCGGGGCGCTTTACGCTCATGCTGGCTGGCATGGCGCTGGGCATGGGGCTGCTGGCATGGACAACGGGCCATGCGTGGCGTGGCATCATGGTGCCGGTCTTTCTGGCGGGCACGGTGGGCGCGTGGCTGCTGGTCATGGCGCAGCAGGGGCGGCGCACCGCCACGCGCGAGACCCTGCACCAGACCCGCCAGCTCATGAACGAGATCCGCGCCCGCCGCCGCACCGACCATGCGCTGAAGCTGGCGCGTGAAAAGGCCGAGGCCGCAAGCCTGGCCAAGACCCGCTACATCAGCGGCATCAGCCACGAGATCCGCTCGCCGCTCAACGCCATCATGGGCTATATCCAGCTCCTGCAGCACGATACGCGCCTGCCGCCCGAGCGCCACCAGGCGCTGGGCATCATGCGCGAAAGTGGCGAGCACATCACCAGCATCCTTTCAGGCCTGCTTGACATCTCGCGCATCGAGGCCGGGCGGATCGAACTGCATGCCGATACCATCGCCCTGCCCGCTTTTGTGGAATCAGTCGCCCAGATGATCCGCCCGCAGGCACAGGCGCGCGGGCTGGAGCTGATATGGCGGCCCGGCTACCTGCCTGCCGTGGTGACGTGCGATGAGCACCGCCTGCGCCAGATCCTGCTCAACCTGCTGTCAAACGCGGTCAAGTTCACCCGGCAGGGCACGGTCACGTTCTCGGCCAGGTGGCAGGGGCAGATTGCGGAATTCATCATAGAAGACACCGGCCCCGGCATTGCAGAGGAAGACCATGCCCGCATTTTCGAGCCCTTTGAGCGCGGAAGTGCCAGCGCGGGCGTGCCGGGCACCGGGCTGGGACTAACCATCACCCGGCTGCTGACCGAAATTCTGGGCGGCGAACTGACCTTTACCAGCACGCCGGGCAAGGGCTCGCGCTTCAGGGTGCGGCTCATGCTCTCTGACCGGCAGGTGGAACTGCCCGCGCGCCTGCCCGCCTTCCCCACCGGGTATGAAGGGCCACGCCGCACGGTGCTGGTGGTCGATGACAATGCCGAGCACCGCCTGATCATGCGCGAGATCCTTGAACGCTGCGGCTTTGCCTTTGAAGGAGCGGAAAGCGGGGCGGAATGCCTCGACCGCCTGCCGCTGGTGCAGCCCGACCTGCTGCTGCTCGACCTGTCCATGCCGGGCATGGACGGGCGCGATCTGGCCCTGCGCATCCGCCGCTCGGCCCATGCCCGCGTGCCGATCATGTTCCTGACCGGCAACCTGGTGGAAAGTGCCAACCGCCATGTCCCCTCCCTTGAGGACTGCCCCGTGCTGGGCAAGCCGGTGAACCTGTCGGTTCTGGTCACCAAGATGGGCCAGATGCTGGGCCTTGAATGGATCTTTCCGGCCCCTGATGAGCCTGACACGGCGCCACTGGCGCCACCAGATACAGATACCCCCACCACCCTGCCCGAGGCGGAGCGCGCGGCCCTGCTGGCCCTGCTTGATGGCGGCAACCTGCGCCACCTGCGCGCCCACCTGACCACCCTGCGCGACCAGCATCCGGCCCTCAGCGGTGCAATCGAACCGCTGCTGGTCCTTGCCACGTCCTACCAGCTTGAAGCCTTGCGACACCACCTGGAGCGACCCACGCCATGACCGTGCCCGATCCATCCCGCAAATCCGTTCTTGTCATTGATGATGACCCGGCCGTTCTGGGCCTGATGGACGAAAAACTGACTGATGGCGGCTATACGGTGCTGCTGGCGCAGTCCGGCATGGCAGCGCTTGCCGTGGTGGCGCGCACCGTGCCGGACCTGATCATGGTCGATGCCCTCATGCCCGGCATGAACGGGTGGGAAGTCTGCGCGGCGCTGCATGATGACCCGCGCCTGAATCTTGTGCCCATCATCTTCATGACCGGCCTGACCGAGACCGAGCATGTAATCCGCGCCTTTGAGGCCGGTGCCGCCGATTACGTGACCAAACCCCTGCGGCTGGAGGAAGTCATGGCCCGCATTGGCGTGCGCATGGAATCAGCCGCGCGTATCCGCGCCGCCCATGGAGCGCTTGACCATGCGGGCCGCTTCCTGCTGGCCACCAGCCATGCGGGTGATGTGCTATGGGCCACGCCGCAGGCAGGACTGGTATTGCGCGAACTGCCAGACGCGAGCGATGGAGGCACGGCCCTGCCCCTGCCCACGCCCCTGCCCGCGTCTGGCGGCGTGCTCATGCGCCATAATGTGGGTGAAAACGAACTGGTTCTGACCCTTGTGGGCATGAGCGGGCCGGATGAACTGCTGCTGCGCATCAGCCGGCAGCCGCTTTTCCCCCAGCGCATATTGCAGGACCGTCTGGGCCTGAGCGCGCGCGAGGCGGAGGTGCTGCTGTGGATCTCGCGCGGCAAGACCAGCCGTGACATTGCCGATATCCTGCAGGTCAGCCCGCGCACGATCGACAAGCATATCGAGCAGATCTACAACAAGACCGGGCTGAGCACGCGGGCTGCTGCGGCGGCTACCGCATCGCGCCTGCTGCAGGAGCGCTAAAGGCCAGATGCCCGGAAATCATATACTGAGCTCCCGGGCGCTACCTTTTTTCAACAACTTTTAGGGTTTCAGGGCACGGCCCGCGCTGCATCATCCGAAAGGCGGTCCTGCTGCATGTCGGGCGCACCGATTTCGGGGCACATCCTGCGCTGCTCGTGGCCGCGTATGACTGCCAGTTTCTGGCGCACCTGATCAAGGCTGCGCTCGGTGGCATCTTCCCTGATCGGGTGGCCCGCAGGTGCAAGCGTTGCCCCTTTCATGATGCCGAAACCCGGCACAGGATCGAATTTGACAAAAAATCCCTTCTCCGCCGGAGCTTTGTCCTGCGCCTCGGCCCGGGCTTCGCTGTGGCTGAGGGCAGTGAGCCGGTCCGACAGGCGCACATCTTCGGCCAGCAGGTGGCGGCAATCCATTTTTTCGGGGGCGGGAGCGGCCTGTGCGAGGCCCGCGCCCATGATCCCTGCCAGCAGGGCGAAGCCATACGTGGCGTTTCGCTTGAGGGTCAGCATTCCGATTTCTCCCGGCGGTGGGTCAGCCCTGCCGCCTGATAAAATGACATGAACAGGCCAGCCGTTTTCAGTACTGGAACTGCATGCCCAGCAAAAAAGCCCCCACCGCGCGCGTGCCCATGGGCTTGTAGCGCACATAATCGAACGTAAAGCGCAGGTTGTGGCCATCCATTACATAGTTACCGCCCAGATCGAGCTGGGTGGTCTTGGGGTGGCCGGGACCGTACATATCCTTTTTGAAGCGGAACTGCTGGTAGCGCACCAGCGGCTGGATGCGCCCCCAGCCCAGCCGGTATGGAATGAGGTACGCCGTGCTGGCCAGAAAGGCCGTGCCATCATTCACGCCACCCACATTGCCATAATCGGCCGAGCGCTGGCCGTAGCCTGCCGCGATATCCTTCACGCCGCCAGTATAATACTGGTAATACGCGCCCTCGAGCGTATAGACGCCGTATTTCGCGCCCTCGCCAATGCGCTTTTCAAACAGGCCATCAACATTCCATGCCTTGTAGTCGCCCTTGTCCTGCGCCGTGCCCACGCCATCGGTTTCGTACTGGCCTGCAAGGCCAATGGCCAGGATGTCGGCCTTGCCGTAATAGGTGCTGGCCGTGTAGTAGGCGGGCGACGGCTCGGGGTCGAGGAAGTTGTATTCCATGCGCGCGGCAAAGAGCGGGTGCTCGCCATAATTGGAGCCACCGCGCACCCAGTTATGCCCGCGATAGACACCGGCTACATAGCGGAAACGGTCCTTGAGCAGTTTGCCCCATACCGAGATGCCATCATCACGCCCCGACCACGCGCCCGGATACTGCGACACGATCGGAAACGCATAGGTGCTCAGAAAGTAAGGCCCATCAAGGTTTGAACGGTCGCTTGGCGTGAGCATGCGCCCGCCCCAGATATTGAACGCCTTCCACCGCTCGAACTGCAGCACGCCATCGAGCACGTTCCAGTTGCCATCGCGCAGGCGTTCGAGATTGAGCGTTGACTTGACGTATTTGTGGAACTGCGCACCCATGTAGATACGCAGGTCGCTCGCACTTGCCGCATCCTTGTTGCCCGGTATGGTGGTGTCGTGGCTCAGATACTGCGCGCGCACGCCCAGGCCCAGCGTAAAGAACTGGTCCTTGCCAAAGTTGACCGTGGTGGCCGCGCGGGCATGGGGCATGCTGGCACCAAGCGCCACACAGGCCGACAGGATACTGCCGCAACGCAGCAGTTTCTTCTTCCGGCTCATCCTGAACCGGGACACAAGCGCAATCATGAACATCCCCTTGTGGCTGCGGTCACCGACCGGCGACAGGGAAACATTACGAAATTGCACCATCAGGGCGTGATGCGTGAAATTACTTATAATGGCCGTTTATGAGCTTATTCATGCCACCAACGCGAGGCCAAACATGCCATCCCGTACTGGCCACGGGCATGCAGATATCAAAAAAGCCGCCTTTTAAAAAAAGGCGGCACCAAAAAACTTTCATTACTTCAAAGCAAGAGTTGTTACAGGCCGCCCTGCTCGATGATGAAGCGGGCAATGTCCTCCACCCCCTCGCCTGCGCGGATATTGGCGAACACAAAAGGCCGCTGCCCGCGCATGCGCCTGCTGTCACGTTCCATTACCCCAAGGTCAGCGCCCACATGCGGCGCAAGGTCGATCTTGTTGATGACCAGCAGGTCGCTGCGCGTAATGCCGGGACCGCCCTTACGGGGGATCTTGTCACCTGCCGAGACATCAATGACGTAAATGGTCAGGTCAGCCAGTTCAGGACTGAAGGTGGCGGCAAGGTTGTCGCCCCCGCTTTCCACCAGCACGAGGTCCAGCCCGGTAAAGCGCTCCGTCAGCTCCGCAATGCCGGCTAGGTTGATGCTGGCATCCTCGCGTATGGCCGTGTGCGGGCAGCCGCCGGTCTCGATACCCATGATGCGCTCGGGCGGGAGCGAGCCCGCGCAGGTCAGGAACTCCGCATCCTCACGTGTATAGATATCGTTGGTGATGGCAGCGATATTGTATTCATTGCGAAAGCGGCGGCACAGCGCATCCATCAATGCTGTCTTGCCCGTGCCCACCGGGCCGCCAATACCCACGCGCAGCGGGCCGTGCTTTGCTTTTGTCATGTTCTGAACAACCTCGTTTCCTGGGTTTCGTGATGCATGGCGGCGAGGTCGGCGGCAAAACACGCCCCGCCCACATCGTCCAGCGTCTGGCGCATAGCCTGCCCTGCCGCCTGCGCCAGCACGGATTCAAGCCGGGCCAGCGCGTGCAGCCCATCGGTCTGGCCCAGCGGCACCAGCCGCACGGCAGCCGACACCAATGCTGCCACTGCCGCATACCCGCCCGACAGCACAGCCTGCCCCACGGCCACGCCACCACGACGAAACACCAGCCCCTGCACTACAGGCAGCGGCCAGCGCGTGCCCGCCAGCGCTGCCCTGGGCGGCACGACATTCCACACCGCCGCCGCCCGCAAAAAGGCCTCGCCCTGATACACCGTCTCCTCATACCGCTCGCGCGAGGAGGCTGAGGCACAGGCAAAGCGGGCAATCTCGCGCAGGCGGGCATCATCCTCCCCCGCCTGCCATGCCGCATGCACAATGATCAGGTCATTGCCAAGGCTGCCATGGCGCAGCAACGCGCCAACCCATGCGCACAGGCTTTCCACATCACGCACGTCACCCCGCTCTACCGCCCATTCCAGCCCGTGGCTGTAGGCATACCCCCCCGTGGGGAAAGCGGGCGACACCCATGAGAGCAGCCGCAGGAAATCCTGCCCGGCCATGCCTGCGGGCTCAGTCATGCGAATGGGCGTGACCACCATGATCATGCGGGTGGGCATGGTCGTGGTGGTGCTCATGGCCGTGCGCCGCCCCCCGTCCCGCATAGGCCCCGCTTTCGGGGTCAAAGGCCGCCCTGACACGGTGTACATGCCCGCCAAGGCCCGTGATCATATCGGCAATGACATGGTCATGGCGCACAAGAATGCGCTGCGGCTCAATGGCGGCGGGCAGGTGCCGGTTGCCCAGATGCCATGCCAGCCGCAGCAGGTGCAGCGGGTCATGGGCGGTGACTTCCATCAGGTCTTCGGGCAGGGCTTCCACGCGGATGATGCAGCCATCATCAAGCATCAGCCCATCGCCATCGGCCAGCAGGCGCGCCTGTTCCAGTTCAAGCAGCACGCGCGCCCCCGAGCGCAGGGCGAGCATCATGCGCCTGCGGTGGCGGCCTTCATAATCAGCGGCGAACACATCCGAGGCCTCGGCCACGGGCCAGCTTCCCGCTGGCAGGATTTTGGCGACACGGGTCATCAGAACAGGAAATACCTCTGGGCCATGGGCAGGATATCGGCAGGTTCGCAGGTCAGCAGCACGCCATCGGCCCGCACCTCGTAGGTTTCGGGGTCAACCTCGATATGCGGCATGGCATCGTTATGGATCATGCTGCGCTTGCCAATGCCGCCGCGCGTGTCCGACACGGCGGAAAGGCCCTTTTGCAGCCCCAGCCTGCGCCCGATATCATCCTCCAGTGCCGCCTTTGACACGAAGGTGAGGCTGGTATGGGTGCGCGCGCCGCCATAGCCGCCAAACATCATGCGGCCATGCACCGGCTGCGGCGTGGGGATGGAGGCGTTGGGGTCGCCCATCATGGCATAGGCAATGGCCCCGCCCTTGATGACCAGATCGGGCTTTACGCCAAAGAACCCAGGCTCCCACAACACCAGATCGGCCAGCTTGCCCACCGCGATAGACCCCACCTCATGCGACAGGCCGTGGGCGATGGCCGGGTTGATGGTGTATTTGGCGATGTAGCGCTTGACGCGGTTGTTGTCAGCCGCACCATCACCGGGCAATGCGCCACGCTGCTGCTTCATCTTGTGGGCGGTCTGCCATGTACGCAGCGGCACCTCGCCCACCCGGCCCATGGCCTGACTGTCCGATGACATCATGGACAGCACGCCCATGTCGTGAAAGATGTCCTCCGCCGCGATGGTCTCGCGCCTGATGCGGCTCTCGGCAAACGCGATGTCCTCGGGCACCCTGGGGTCAAGGTGATGGCAGACCATGAGCATGTCCAGATGCTCATCAAGCGTGTTGCGCGTATAGGGCCGCGTGGGGTTGGTGGAGGACGGCAGCACGTTGGGCAGCCCCGCAACCCTGATGATGTCGGGCGCATGGCCGCCACCCGCGCCCTCGGTATGGAAGGCATGGATGGTGCGGCCCTCGAAGGCTGCGATCGTGTCCTCCACAAAGCCGCTTTCGTTCAGCGTATCGGTATGGATCATGACCTGCACGTCCATCCGGTCGGCAACACTGAGGCAGCAGTCAATGGCGGCGGGGGTGGAGCCCCAGTCCTCATGCAGTTTGAGGCAGCTTGCGCCCGCGCGCACCATTTCCTCCAGCGCCTCGGGGCGCGAGGCATTGCCCTTGCCCGCAAATGCGAGGTTGACGGGAAAAGCATCGGCCGCCTGCAGCATGCGCGCCAGGTGCCACGGCCCCGGCGTGCAGGTGGTGGCCGCCGTGCCTGTGGCAGGCCCCGTGCCGCCGCCGAGCATGGTCGTGATGCCCGATGCCAGCGCCTCCTCGATCTGCTGGGGACAGATGAAATGGATATGGCTGTCAATGCCGCCTGCGGTCAGGATCTTGCCCTCGCCCGCAATGATTTCCGTGCCCGGCCCGATGATGATGTCCACGCCGGGCTGGATATCGGGGTTGCCTGCCTTGCCAATGGCGGCAATGCGCCCGTCACGCAGCGCGACATCCGCCTTGACGATGCCCCAATGGTCGATGATCAGCGCATTGGTGATGACGGTATCCGCCGCCCCCTGCGCGCGCGTGGCCTGTGACTGACCCATGCCATCGCGGATGGTCTTGCCGCCGCCAAAGCGCACTTCCTCGCCATAGATGGTGAAGTCCTTTTCCACCGCCACCACAAGGTTCGTATCGGCCAGCCGCACGCGGTCGCCGGTAGTGGGGCCGAACTGGCCCGCGTAATCATGCCGGGTCAGACGCGTCATGGTTCCACACTCCCCATTACATCGCCCCTGAAGCCGATCACGCGCCGCAGGCCGCGCAGCGGCACGAGCGTTACATCACGCTCCTGCCCCGGCTCGAAGCGCACCGCCCCGCCCGATGGCACGTCAAGCCGCCAGCCCAGCGCCTGTGCCCGGTCAAAGTGCAAGGCCGGATTGACCTCGCCAAAATGATAATGGCTGCCGACCTGCACGGGGCGGTCGCCAGTATTGGTTACCCGCAGGGTGCGGCGGGGCTGGCCTGCATTGAGGGTGATTTCGCCCTCATCAGTCAGGATTTCGCCCGGCACGGCGCCTTCGGGCAGGGGGTCAGCGTATCGGGTCATGGACTGTCACCAGTTTCGTGCCATCGGGAAAGGTCGCCTCGACCTGAACATCATGGATCATCTCGGCCACGCCGGGCATGACCTGCGCGCGGGTCAGCACGTGGCCGCCGCTGGCCATCAGTTCGGCCACACTCAGCCCGTCGCGCGCGCCTTCGACCACATGGTCGGTAATCAGGGCCACGGCCTCGGGGTAGTTCAGCCGCACGCCGCGCTCCAGCCTGCGGCGGGCGACAATGGCTGCCATGGCAATGAGCAGCTTGTCCTTTTCCCTTGGTGTCAGCTTCATGTCGTGCTCCGTCTCCTTGCCTGCCTGTGCTGTATCATGACCGCCATGTGGATGGCATGGGCCGCCCGGCCCGCAATGCAGGCAGGATGTGACGCAAAGCCCCCTCAAGCGCCCAGCCCCCCGCGCCCACGCCGCGCACCACCAGCATGCCGTTCCATGCCGAAGCGGCAAATCCCGCGCATTGCGGTGCCGCCAGAAGGTCACGCACCGGGGCCAGCAGGTCCATCGCCTGCGGGCTGGCCAGCACCAGCGTTGCCACCGCCCCCTGCCCTGCAGCCATGGCGGGCTGGGCCAGCAGGGCCGTTACATCGGTGCTTTCCAGCCGCAGCATGTCTTCGAGCAGCAGTTCGCCCTCGCGCCTTATGGTCAGGCGATCGCGCACATGCAGGCTGGCAAGCTGCTCGCCCGCGCCAAGGCGGCCGAATATCCGGCTTTCAAGAAACAGGAAGGTGGCGGATTGCGCCATATCCACCACCATGTGGCGGCGCAGGCGGCTGCCATCGAAAAAGATCGTGCCATGGGGCAGCCATTCCAGCCGTGCGCCAGCACCGACATGGCAGGCAACCGTCATTTCCGCCGGACCATCGTCAGGGCGGGCACGGTAGATCCGCTCGGCGGCCTGCGATGTGACCAGCAGGTCCGTGCCGGGGCCACAGGCCAGCCGCCCGCGGATCTGATCCCCCGCCGCGATGCCGCCGGAGATATTGACCGTGGCAGCTTCCAGCCCGTTACCCTGCACGCGCGGAAACAGCAGCCGACAGCAGCCGGCCTGCACCAGATCGGCCATGCGGGTGCGGAAACCATCGGCCCTGACTTCCAGCCCGAACTGCCCCCTTGCACGCTGAAGTGAGGTTATTCCCGCGTTCATTTCTGTCCCGACACTATCAGGACCATCGTAGCAGCCGGACGGAGTACGTCCATTGCGTAAAATTACGCATTCCCCGCCATGCGCCTGCTTGGGAACATAGGCTTTTGAGCGCTCTGCCTGATACTGCCTTGTAAATAAAGACTACGTTCTTCAAAGCCTGTTGAAAAAAGCTTCACCAGAAACTTTTCTACACGCGGGGTCAGTCGGGCTGCGCGGTCTGCACCAGTTGACCAAAGCGCGTCATGTCCACATTCCCGCCAGAAACCAGCACGCCGATGCGCCTGCCCTGCCACCGGGGCGCTGCGGCAAGCGCGCCTGCCACGCCGAGGCAGCCGGTCGGCTCGACAATAATTTTCATCCGCTCGGCCAGAAGGCGCATGGTTGCAACAAGGGCCGCGTCATCCACCGTGACGATATCGCGCACGTACTGGCGCATGAGGGCAAAGGTCAGGGGCGAGATGGCGGTTGTCTGTGCGCCATCGGCAAGGGTATGGGGCACCGGAATCTGCACGATATGCCCTGCCGCCAATGACTGGCGCGCATCATCGCCCGCTGCCGGTTCCACGCCAATCACCGCGCAGTCCGGCGCTACCGTATTGGCCACGAGTGCACAGCCCGAGGCCAGCCCGCCGCCGCCAACGGGCACGAACAGCGCATCAAGCGGGCCGGTTTCCTCAAACAGTTCGAGTGCTGCCGTGCCCTGACCGGCTATGATGTCAGGATGGTCGAAGGGGGGCAGGACGGTGGCACCACGCTCATTGGCTATGGCGGTGGCGATTGTCTGGCGGTCCTGCGTGTAGCGGTCATAGGGGATCACTTCCGCGCCATACCCGCGGGTCGCGGCAAGCTTCATGGCCGGGGCATCTTCAGGCATGACGATGGTGGCGGGTATGCCCGCATCCTGCGCGGCACTGGCCACGGCCTGAGCATGATTGCCCGATGAAAACGCCACCACCCCGCGCTGCCTTACGGCCTGCGGCAGGGCGGCAATGGCATTTGCGGCACCACGAAACTTGAAAGCGCCGACGCGCTGGAAATTCTCGGCCTTGAAGAACAGCGTCGTGCCGCTCGCACGATCGAAATACCGCGATGTCAGGACCGGCGTACGGTGCGCCCGGCCTTTGATCCGCGCTGCCGCCGCGACCACATCTGCAAATACCGGTAGTGCGTGCATCATCCCTTCTCCCCCAACGTGGCAAGGCCACCAGCATGGCCCGGTTCCGTTACGGCAGCCAGGGATAATGTCAGGACGACCGCCCCATCGCATGATGGGAGCGGTCGGTGCCTGATGGCTCAGGGTGTGTGGACGAGCTTACGGTTCAGGAATTCCTCAATGCCGAATTCCGAAAGTTCACGGCCATAGCCGGAGTTCTTGATACCGCCAAACGGCAGGTCGGGTGCCGTGCCTGTCACGCTGTTGATGAAGACCATGCCCGTATCGATTCTGGCGGCCACGCGGCGGCCACGTTCCACGTCGCTGGTCTGGATGGAGCCGCCAAGACCGTATGGCGAATCATTGGCCAGTGTTACGGCTTCATCCTCGCTGCCCACCGAGTAGATGATGGCGACGGGACCAAAGATTTCCTGATAGAAAATCGGGTTGTCCTTGGTCACATTGGTCAGGATCGCGGCCTTCATGAAGAAGCCCTCGCGCTCGATGCGCCTGCCGCCCACAACGAGGCTTGCCCCGTGCGCCACGGCCTTTTCCACCTGTGCCACGGCATGTTCCATCGCCACCTGGCTGCTCATCGGGCCATGGGTCACGCCCTGCTCGAGCGGGTCGCCGTATTTGAAGTCATTGATCGCGACCTTCAGGCGCGAGGTGAATTCCTCAACGAGCGACTTGTGCACGATCATGCGCTTGGCCGCCGTGCAGACCTGACCGTTATTGGACATGCGCGCCTGCACCGCAAGCGGGATGACCGTGTCGAGATCGGCATCATCAAGCACGATAAAGGCATCCGACCCGCCGAGTTCCATCGTGCTTTTCTTGAGCGCGCGGCCTGCCTGGCCAGCCACGGCGCTGCCGGCGCGTTCGCTGCCGGTCAGTGCCACGCCACGGATTTCGGGGCGTTCGATCAGCTTTTCCGACTGGTCATTGGTGATGAACAGGTTGGTATAGGCCCCAGCAGGCGCACCGGCTTCACGGAACAGCGCCTCGAACGCCTCGGCGCATTGCGGCACGCCCGGCGCGTGCTTGACCATGACGACATTGCCCGCCATCAGGTTCGGCGCTGCCACGCGGGCAAGCTGATAGTAAGGGAAGTTCCACGGTTCCACGCAGTAGATGATGCCCAGCGGCTCGCTGGTTACACTGGCATGACCCTGCGACACCGGCAGTTCGCGCGGGGCGAGGAAGGTCTCGGCCTTCTCGGCATAATAGGCCAGAATATCGGCTGAGAGGGAGATCTCGGCGATGGCCTCGGGCAGGATCTTGCCCATTTCGATGGAAATCAGACGCGCATGCTTTTCCTTGTCGCGGCGCAGGATCTCGGCAGCCTTGAGCATGATGTCACGACGCTGGGCAATGGTGCGGCGGCGCCAGTCATTCTCCCAGAACGTATGGGCGGTATCGAGCCGGGCCAGCATTTCCTTGTCATCATGCAGGTCAAAGACCTTTTCCGTCTGGCCGGTGGCGGGATTAATGGTGCGGTAGGGACTACTCATCTCGTCATATCCTTAACAAGCTGCGGGCATGGATGGCTTTATAGCCGGGCAAGGGTTGGTGTTGTGTAAACGCGCCAACGGGTTGCCGCTCATTGGTTGCAGATTGCGCCATGCCCTGCGTGTTGATGCAATGCTCCCTGTATCGTGACTATATTCCGCCGTAGCGTGTCAATGTCCGCACCCGGCAGGGCAGACCTGCGCTCACGCAGATGAGGACAGGCTGGAATGGCTGGTTTCAGGGGGCGAGGCACGTGCTTGCAGGCTGCATGGGACAGGACTGCATCACAAGAGTTTGACTGTGGGGCAAGATCAGCGCGTGCTCCTACTACTCTGTTACGGTAAATCGCTGACTAGTGGCTTGGGGAAAGCAGAATGACCGCTATGAAGCCGCAAAAGGTGACAATCTGCCGTCCTTGTAGCAATGATGACCTATGACCGATGCTGTAGAATCTGGAGTACCTTATCCGAGCGATGTCGCAGGCCCTATTGATGAGTGGTCCAGAGTTGTTTACACGGCCCTTCACACTTGGCCCATTGCCCGAGACGGTGAATGGACGCGCTGGGAGCCCGGCTATCTTTTGCTCACGATCAAGCGCGTAGATGGCCGCGAGATAGAACCCATTGCGCTTTATACTGCTGACGAAGAGTTGACAGTCAGCTTCGGATACTGGGAGACACACAACCCGGCTCCATACGAGCTTTGGAATGCTGAAGCAGATATTATCGCAGAACACGCCAAGTTGCTCGTCGCGCAATGGCTAAATGGAGAAATACGCACAGCTGTTGTTACCGATAGGAAAGGAGATTGGTGCAGGACCACTACAATCGAGCAGGGAGAACTTACGCCTCAGTTGGAGGCCGCTGCGCGATGGTTACGTGATTTCCATCCGGAGAAGGTGGAAGTTCGCACACCGGTAAAAGGCGACTGGAAGATTTACCCCGTTGATCCAAACTGGCTAAAACTGCCTGTGCTCTCGCTTGATCGGCTTCAGGGATAAACAACGTCAACGTCTGCCGTGAGGCGACTGCCGCCTGTCTGATTTCCGTAAAAAATGAAAAAACACACTGTAACCTATGTCTGGTCGAGTATGTTTTCTAACAGTCTTATGCGAAGGGTAGATATGGAACTGGTATCGTGTTTGGATAGAGAGATACGCAGTTTTTAATGCAGGGCGGGAACAGACTATTGGCATCGGGCTTCAGAATACCGGTTTCCGTCTTCGTGGCAGTCTGGACAGTTTGTCTTGCGATGCCTGTTTCGCCCGCTCACGCCGATTGCCAGTCCCTGCACATTCCGCCGCCGCCTACTGCCAATACAACACATCCCCTGTCACCGTTCTTTATTGATCTTTCGGCACTGACGACTGACAATATGCCGCCCCGGCGTGATCCGCATAACCCGCACTATCCACCTGCACACGATCTGCCCGACAGAACTGTGCCGTCGGACACAGCCAATGGCAATTTCGTGCTGGGACCGACCCATCCGTTTGCACCCGAGTTTGCCATGACGGCAAATGTGCCTTCCGGACGGATTGTATCCTTCGCCATGGAGTCCGGACACAGTGTCCTGTTCAATCCTGGCATTGTACGTGACGACCCCGATAACTGTCCTAACGGCGCGATCTATACGTCTCGTTCCGCTCCCGGAGATCCATCCAACCTGCGGCTGGCAGAAAGCCATTCGGGTCCATGGATGCGACAGGTGGATGTGTATGTACCCGTTCAGTACAAACCAGGTACCAAAGCTCCGTTTCTTGTTTTCGGCGATGGCGGGGCGGATGGTATTTATCCCGGTCGTGACCTGTTCGCAGTCCTGGATGTGCTGATCGCCAGTCATCGGCTCCCTCCCCTGATCGCGATTGGTATCGGTTCTGGCGGACAGGATGCGCAGGGTAGCGAGCGTGGACGGGAATATGACACGGTGTCAGGCACTTATGCTGAATGGGTTGAGCGTGAGGTCCTGCCGCTGGTACAGCAGCATGCGGACGTTGCTCTGACCCATGATCCTGACGGTCGTGCAACGATGGGTGTCAGTTCAAGTGGCGGCGCGGCATTTGGTATGGCATGGTTCCATCCGGAACTGTACCATCGTGTGCTGGCCTATTCTCCTACGCTGACGAACCAGCAATGGCCACATGCTGATGCCATGCCGGGTGGGGCATGGCAGTATCATTCACCATGGGCAGGCAACCCGACAGCAACAGGCAGTCAGCCCGGTGCGGCCCTTATACCCAATGCCCCGCGCAAGCCGATCCGCTTCTGGTTCGCGGCAGGGGACAAGGATCTGTTCTATCCTGCTCCGGCCATGCCCGATGGCATGCATGACTGGGTACTGGCCAGTGAAAACATGGCCCGTGTGCTGGCCGAAAAAGAATATGACTACCAGTTCGTTCTGTCGCGTAACGCCGGTCATGTGGACGGTCCTACAATTGAACAGACATTGCCCGAAGCCCTGTTATGGCTATGGCAGAACTACAAACCTCAAGGAAACTGATCCTGGATATCTCAATGAGGTTTGGGCATCTGGATTGGCACCCGTTCCGCTTTGGAAGCGTCCGCATTTGGAAACATTGGCAAGGCATTCCCACGTCTGAGATGCAGCCGACTATCGCCTGTCCGCTTGTTCCATCAAACGGAAAATTCGTTCCGTTCCAAGGGACGAAAAGCTGCACGGCAGAGAGGTTATCGAAAGATAGCCTGTGTGGTAGGGTTCTGCTTCAGGAAACAGGGATTTTTCTTAAGCATGAAATTGCGGCAACTTGGTAAGAGCGGCCCTCAGGTATCCGAAATCGGTCTTGGGTGTATGAGCATGTCCGGCATGTATGGTCCGGCTGATCGGAAAGAAAGCATCGCTACCATCCATGCCGCGCTGGACGCCGGGATCACGCTTCTCGACACTGGCGATTTCTACGGCATGGGCCATAACGAGATGCTGATCGGTGAAGCGATCAGGGATATTCCTCGCGACAGATTCCTCGTCAGCGTCAAGTTTGGTGCGATGCGCGACCCAAGTGGCAACTGGGGTTCCTACGACGCACGCCCTGCTGCCATGAAGAATTTCCTGGCCTATACCCTGCAACGGCTCGGGCTTGATCATGTCGATATCTACCGGCCTGCACGGCTGGACCCGGCAGTGCCTGTTGAAGAAACGATTGGCGCCATCGCCGAGATGGTTCAGGCCGGTTATGTCCGGCATATCGGCCTTTCGGAAGTTGGCCCGGAAACCATCCGGCGCGCGGCTTCCGTCCATCCGATCAGCGATCTTCAGATTGAATATTCGCTGATTTCGCGTGGCATCGAGGACAAAATTCTTCCTGCCTGTCGTGAACTCGGCATCGGCATAACAGCCTATGGCGTGCTCGCGCGGGGTCTGATCAGTGGGCACTGGCAGGGGGCGAAGGGACCAAGGGATTTTCGGGTTCGTAGCCCCCGCTTTCAGGAAGGCAATGTCGAGCGCAATCTGGCCCTTGTGGAGACATTGCGCGAAATTGCAGCCACCAGGGGCGCGAGCGTGGCCCAGTTGGCAATTGCCTGGGTGGCCGCACAGGGTGACGACATCGTACCACTTGTAGGAGCCCGTCGGCGCGATCGGCTCTCCGAGGCGCTGGGTGCGCTTGATCTTGCGCTGACGCCCGACGATCTGGCTGCTATCGAGCAGGCTGTTCCCAAAGGAGCTGCGGCCGGGGAACGTTACGATCTAAAACAGATGGCGGTACTCGACAGCGAGAAATCGGGGTTCGGAGAGAATTAGGAGTAAGATAGAGCCGGTGCAGGTATCTGGGCCGCCCGGCAGCCCGGGCGGGCAAGACAAAACCGCTCAGGGTGCCGGGTTGCAGTGCACCTGATGGATCGCGTTGATCTTGGCCTCGAGTTCCGGGGTAATGAGCAGATCAACCGAACCGAGAATGGTCTTGAGCTGCTCGACGCTGGTGGCGCCAATAATGTTTGAGGTCACGAATGGCCGGGACGTGACAAAGGCAATAGCCATCTGCACCGGGTCGATCCCTTCCGCTTTTGCCAGTGCGATATAGGCGCTGACCGCTTCTTCCACGCCCGGCTTCTCGTAGCGCTGGCCGCGATTGAACAGCGTGGTGCGGGCGCCAGCAGGCCGCGCGCCGCCAAGGTATTTGCCGGTCAGGTAACCCTGCGCCAGCGGCGAATAGGCCAGCAGGCCCACCTTTTCGCGCAGGGCGATCTCGGCCAGGCCGATTTCGAAGGTGCGGTTGATGAGGTTATAGGCATTCTGGATCGACACCACGCGCGGCGCGCCGTGGCGGGATTCAGCCAGATATTGCGAAACACCCCATGCCGTCTCGTTAGAGAGGCCCACATGGCGGATCTTGCCCTCGCGCACCAGATCGCCCAGCACGCCCAGCGTCTCGGCAATGGGCACCTCATCGGCTTCGGGCAGAGAGGTGAATGTATTGCCGCCCGCGCCAAATATCCCCAACTTACGGTCGGGCCAGTGCAGTTGGTACAGATCGATGTAATCCGTGCCAAGGCGGCGCAGCGAGCCATCGAGCGCGTAACGGATCTGCTTGGGCGTCAGCCGGGTTTCCTCCCCGCCGGGGCGGAACCATGGCGATGTGCCGCGCCCCACCACCTTGCTGGCAATGATCAGCCTGTCACGGCCGCCACGCGCCCGGAGCCAGCTGCCGATGATGGTTTCCGTCGCACCATAGGTCTCGGCGCGGGGCGGGATGGAATAAAGCTCGGCGGTATCAATGAAGTTGATGCCGTGATCAAGTGCGAGATCAAGCTGGGCATGGCCTTCGGCTTCCGTATTCTGCTGGCCGAAGGTCATGGTGCCAAGACAGATCTCACTGACCATGATGCCAGTGCGACCGAGTTCACGTTGCTGCATGTAAAAAACCTGCCTGATTGGTGGAGCGCGGCACGGGCCGTCTGTCAGGGTAAGTGTTGCAAAAGACGGACGGTAACGCAATCAGGCAGGGATCGGGCGGCCGCTTCAGTCAAACGTGCCGCCACGCGGGCGGATGATGGGCAGGATATTGCCGGTGACGGAGTAATAGACGCGCTCGGAAATATTGGTGGCGTGGTCGCCAATACGTTCAAGGTTCTTGGCTATGAACAGCAGATGGGTGCATGGACCGATATTGCGGGGGTCTTCCATCATGTAGGTCACGAGTTCGCGGAAGAGCGATACATAGAGTTCGTCCACCGCCGTATCGGACTGCCAGACAATGCGCGCGAGTTCCGGGTCGCGCTGGTCCATCGCATCAATGGTGCGGCGCAGATTTTCCTGCACCAGTCGGCCCATGCTGTGCAGGCCCGTGAGCGATATGGGGCATGACAGCAGTTCGTTGCGCATGGCCCGGCGCGCGATGGAGGCCGCGCAATCCCCGATCCGCTCCAGATCGCCCGACATTTTCAGCGCCGCCACCACCTCGCGCAGGTCGCCCGCCATGGGCGCGCGCAGGGCAAGCAGGCGGATGACCAGCGCCTCGGTCTGACGCTCGAGTTCATCAACATGGGGGTCCATTTCCGGCGCATCGACGGCGGCGACCTCATCATGCTCGACCACCGCCGTAATGGCCTGCGCCACCTGGCGCTCGACCATGCCGCCCATTTTGTTGATGAGCGAACGGAGCTGTTCAAGTTCCTGTTCGTAACTCTGAACAGTGTGCATCGATTCCTGTGGCATCATCACGTCTTTCGTCATCAACCGAAGCGGCCGGTAATGTAATCCTGGGTGCGCTTTTCATGCGGCGCGGTGAACATCTTGTCCGCCGTGTCCACTTCAACCAGTTCGCCCATGTAGAAAAAGGCCACGCGATCCGCGCAGCGGGCTGCCTGCTGGAGGTTGTGGGTGACGATGGCAATCGAGAATTCCTGCTTGAGTTCATCAAGCAGTTCCTCGATCCGCGCGGTCGAGATCGGGTCGAGCGCGCTGGTCGGCTCATCAAGCAGGATGATTTCAGGCCGGGTTGCAATCGTGCGCGCAATGCACAGGCGCTGCTGCTGTCCGCCCGAAAGGGCTGCGGCGGAGGCATTGAGCCGGTCCTTGACCTCGCCCCACAGCGCCACGCGACGCAGCACGTTTTCCACGCGCTGGTCCATCTCGGTGCGTGACAGGCGCTCGTGCAGACGCACGCCAAAGGCGATGTTGTCATAGATCGACATGGGGAAAGGCGTGGGTTTCTGGAACACCATACCAATGCGCGAGCGCAGCACGTTCACGTCGATGCCGGGCGAGAGAATGTTGCGGCCATCGAACAGCACCTCGCCCATGGCGCGCTGACCCGGATAGAGGTCATACATCCGGTTGAGGATGCGCAGCAGCGTTGACTTGCCACAGCCTGAAGGACCGATCATGCCGGTCACCTGCCGGGTGGGGAAGTCAAGCGAGATGCCGCGCAGCGCGTGGTTCTCGCCGTACCAGAAATCGAGGTTGCGGATGGCAATCGCCGGGGCGGACTGGGCTTGCACGGGCCTGTTATCCATGGTGAGGGTGTTCATGATGATGCGGTTCCATTACGCGAGAGCCACCAGCGGGCGAAGATGTTGGTTGCCAGCACCGCAACCGTAATCAGCAGCGCGCCGGTCCAGGCCATCTGCACCCAGTCATCATAGGCCGAACCGGCATATTGATAGATGGTGACAGGCAGGCTCGCCATCGGCGCGTTGAGGTTGGTGGACCAGTTCAGGTTGCCAAGCGAGGTGAAGAGCAGCGGCGCCGTCTCACCCGAGATGCGGGCCAGTGCAAGCAGGATGCCGGTCATGATGCCGCCACGCGCCGCGCGCAGGCAGATGCTCACGATCACCCGCCAGCCCGGCGCGCCCAGCGCGTAGGCGGCCTCACGCATGGCGCGGGGCACGAGGTGCAGCATGTCTTCGGTCGTGCGCACCACGATGGGGATGAACAGGATGGCAAGCGCCAGCGTGCCCGCAATGCCCGAGAAATGCCCCGCAGGCTCCACCACCACCAGATAGACGAACAGCCCGACAAGGATGGAAGGGACCGACAACATCATGTCCGACACGAAGCGCACGAACGAGACAATCTTCCCGTCATGGCTGAATTCCGACAGGTAGATGCCGGTCAGCATGCCAATGGGCGTGCCGAGCAGGGCGGCAAGCAGGGTCTGCTCGCAACTGCCCACAATGGCGTTGGCAAGCCCCCCGCCACTGCCGGGCGCCGCCGTGCTGTGCAGGAAGGTTGAAAGCGACAGCCCTGCCGCCCCCCGCGTGACCAGCGTCCATAAAATGGAAAACAGCAGGAACAGGACAACCACGGTGGCTATGGCGCACAGCACGTTGACCAGGCGCTCGACAATCCTGCGCCGCACGGCCTGCGCGCCACCGCGCTGCCACCCGTCCCGGGCCCCGGCCTGTACTTTCTGGGCTGACATGTAAGGCTACTTCCCTAGTTCTTTATGCCGCGCTGGAGGAACATGCGCGAGCAGGCCAAGGTAATGAATGAAATGACCATCAGGATCGCGCCCAGCGCCAGCAGCGCCGAGAGCTTGAGGCTGCCGGCCGAACTTTCGGGGAATTCAAGCGCGATCAGCGAGGCGATGGTGTTGCCCGGCGCGAACAGCGACCAGCCCAGCCGGTTGCTGTTGCCAATGACAAAGGTCACGGCCATCGTCTCGCCCAGGGCACGGCCCGTGCCCAGCATGATGCCGCCCATCACCGCCTGCCGCGACCACGGCAGCACCACCTTGCGCATGACCTCCCACCGCGTTGCCCCCAGGCCAAAGGCGCTTTCCTTCAGCACGGCGGGGATGGAGACGAACACATCGGCCATGACCGAGCAGATGAAGGGCGTGACCATGATGGCCAGGATGAGTCCGCCGGTCAGCAGGCCCGTGCCATAGGGCGCACCCCGGAACAGCAGCCCGATGCCCGGCACATGACCAAGGTAGCGCGTGGCCACGGGTTCGACATAATGCGCCATGAACGGCACCACGATGAAGAACCCCCACATGCCGAAGATGATGGAGGGCACGGCGGCCAGAAGCTGCACGGCCGTCTCGATCACGCGGGCGAGTGCAGGTGGCGCCATTTCAACCAGCCAGAAGGCCACGCCAAAGGCGAAGGGCACGGCAAATACAAGGGCCACGACCGTTGTGATCAGCGTGCCAAAAATCGATGTCGCCGCGCCAAAATTATGTGAAATGGGGTTCCACGCCTTGCTGGTGATGAACCCCGGCCCGAAGGTGGAGAACGCCTGCCACCCCCCGCTGACCAGCACGATGATGATGCCCGCCATGACCAGCAGGATGGACCACCCGGCCAGCCGGGCCAGCACGCCAAAGGCGATATCACCGACATTGCCCCCTGCGTTGCGCCCGGAGACGGCCGCGCCGGGGCCTGCGGTGGTGGATGGCACTTCCATCATGTAGTTCCTGATATGCATGACATGAATGCAGCACTAAGCGGATTAACTGACTCGTGACAATAATAACGTGCATCATTTTTCATGAAGTTTTTATGACACCCGCCATTACATGCATGTATGCCTGATATCTACTTGCGGCACGTCATATAAAGTTCACATATTTCAGGTTGAAGCCACCCGGAAAAATGCGGCATAGCACCCGCAACGGGCAGGCCGGAAACACGGACCGCCCACCAAAAGACAGGCAGGAACGAGCCTCATGTTTGAATCCAGCGTTATTGAAATTGATGGCGTGTTCATTGGCATCGTGTTTCAGGATGGCCCCGATGAACCCTATACCTTTCGCGCCATGCACGAACGCGTAACCCAGATGGATGGTGATATCCTCCCCTCCTATGAAGATGCGGTGGCCCGCGCGCGCACCCGCTTCCGCCTCGGGCGCGGCAGGCCTGCCCGCGGCATGGACGCCACCCGGCGCTATGCCTGAAAGGCGGCATTCCACATTCATAAATATGAACATTATATTAAATAAGAATGAGTATTATTTATTTTAAGGAACTTTTTATTTAAATTGGCGTGACAATAACTTCTGGTGTTGTTTCATGCTTCATTTTGCACCCTATTCAACTTTTTCCATCCTGGCGCTGGTCGTGTGCTTCGCGCTGGTGTGCATATTCGAATTCGTCAACGGTTTTCATGATACGGCCAACGCGGTTGCCACCGTCATCTATACCAAATCGCTAAAGCCGCGCACCGCCGTGATCTGGTCGGGGCTGATGAACTTCGTGGGCGTGGTGCTTGGCGGCATCAGCGTGGCCTACGGGCTTGTTGAACTGCTGCCCGCCGATGTGCTCTCGCCGCCCAATGGCGACCCGGCCGTGCCCATGCTCATTGCCCTGTTTGGCACGGCGCTGGCATGGAACCTGTTTACCTGGTGGTTCGGCATTCCCAATTCCAGCTCGCACTGCGTCATTGGCGCGCTGATTGGCATTGCCATTGGCGATGCGCTGCTGCACACGCGTGCAATCGGCAACAGCGTTGACTGGTCACAGATCTGGAAGATTTTGCGCGCGCTGGCCATCTCGCCGCTGCTGGGGCTGATTGGCGCGGGCGGGCTGTATTTCATCATCAAGCGCCTGGTGCATGACCCCGAACTCTATCAGCCGCCGCAGGGCGACAGGCCGACACGCGGCTGGGTGCGCGGCCTGCTGATCCTGACCTGCACCGGTGTGAGCTTCTCGCACGGCAGCAATGACGGGCAGAAAAGCATCGGCCTGATCATGCTGACCATCATCGGCATCCTGCCCGCAACCTTTGCCCTTGCCCCTGACAGCAAGCCCCAGATCGGCCATATTGCCCAATATGCCACCGATGCGGCCCCCCTGATCACGCAATACGACCATGACGGCCTGCGTGAGGAAGCCATCGCCTCGGTCAACCGCCTGACCCAGACCACGCCCGATGCGGTCGTGCCCTCGCAACTGCGCGCCGACCTGTATGAGGTCGTGGCCGGGCTGAAGGCGGTCTCGCTCAACACGCAGGCTTCCGCCCATGACCGCGCCACCGCCAAGACCCTGAGCAACCAGATGCGCCGGGTGGTGGAATACGCGCCGTGGTGGGTGCGCCTGCTCAGCGCGCTGTGCCTGGGCATTGGCACCATGATTGGCTACAAGCGCATCGTGCATACGCTGGGCGAGAAGATCGGCAATACGCACCTCACCCCCGCGCAGGGTGCCTCGGCCGAGCTGGTGGGCGCGGGCCTGATCGCAACGGCGGGCTATACCGGCCTGCCGGTCAGCACCACGCACATCATTACCGCCGGCATTGCGGGCACCATGCTCGGCTCGGGCTCGGGCATCAACCGGGGCATGCTGGTCAAGATTGCGCTGGCATGGGTCTTTACCCTGCCTGTCACCATCACCATCGCCGCCAGCCTGTTCTACGTGCTGAGCTGGTAAGGCGCGCACTGTAAATGGAAACGACCCCTGACATGAACGACACCTGCAAAGACCCCAGAGCCCCGTCAGAGCGCGACCGCCTGCGCGAGGAGGTGCTTGATGACATTGACGAAGAAATTGAACTGGAACTCGATGATGCCCGCCTCGGTTCGGAAGATGGGGCGGAAAACACCGATTTCAGAAAAACCTATTTCCGTGAACTGCTGCGCCTGCAGGGCGAACTGGTCACGCTGCAGGACTGGGTGAAAGATACCGGGCACCGTCTGGTCGTGATCTGTGAAGGGCGTGACGCGGCGGGCAAGGGTGGCGTGATCAAGCGCATCACCCAGCGCCTCAACCCGCGCATCTGCCGCGTGGCCGCCCTGCCCGCCCCCAACGACCGCGAACGCACGCAGTGGTATTTCCAGCGTTACGTGGCCCACCTGCCCGCAGCCGGCGAGATCGTGCTGTTTGACCGCAGTTGGTACAACCGCGCGGGCGTGGAGCGCGTGATGAATTTCTGCACGGATGAGGAATATGACGAGTTCTTCCGCTCCGTGCCGGAATTCGAGCGCATGCTGGTGCGCAGCGGCATCCAGATTGTCAAATACTGGTTTTCCATTTCCGATGACGAGCAGGAACTGCGCTTTCGCGCCCGCATGGAAGACCCGCTGAAGCAGTGGAAACTCAGCCCGATGGACCTTGAAAGCCGTCGCCGCTGGGAATCCTACACCCTGGCCAAGGAAATCATGCTCGAACGCTCGAACATTGATGAAGCGCCCTGGTGGATCGTACGCGCGGACAACAAGAAGAAGGCCCGCCTCAACTGCATCAGCCACCTGCTCTCGCAGGTGCCTTACCACGACATTCACAAGCCCGAAGTGCGCCTGCCCGAGCGGGTCTACAGCCCGGACTACATCCGCCAGCCCGTGCCCGAGACCATGTTCGTGCCGGAGAAATACTGAGGCATAAAAGTTTCTGGGGAAGCTTTTTTCACAAAGCTTCAGAAAACGCCGCCTTTCTGAAAAAAGGCGGCGCCCGGAAACTTTTATTTTCTAAATACTTCCTTACAGGATACCGCCTGCAATTGGCAGGTTGACGCCAGTCATGTAGCTGGAATCATCACCAAGCAGGAATTCCACCACGCCGGGAATTTCCTTGATGTTACCATAACGGCGCATCGGCACGGAATTGATCATCTGCTCGGCCACGACCTTGGGGTCCGTCGAGAAATACTGGCTACCCACAGCCGCCTGCAGTTCCACCTGCCGGTCCCACATGAAGCCGGGCCCCATGAAGGCGGGGCTGATGGCATTGACCCGGATATTATAGGGTGCCAGATCTTTCGAGGCTGTCTGGGTCAGGCCGATAATGGCGAATTTCGAGGCTCCATAAGCGGCCATGTTCGGCGGGCCACCCACACCCGCCATGCTGGCCGTGTTCACGATACGGCCGAATTTGCGCGCCACCATATGGCGCGAGACCGCGCGCAGCACATGAAACGCGCCACAGACATTAATGGTCATGACGTGCGCAAAATCCTCCACCGGGTAATCCTGCACCGGCGCGAAGGCTCCCTGATAGCCCGCATTGTTGAACAGAAAGTCGATCTGGCCAAAATCAGCCGCCACCTGGTCCACCACCGCCTGCACGCCTGCCGCATCCGTCACGTCGCAGCCATAGCCGCGTGCCGTAACCCCGGCAGCCGCCACCGTGCGCACGGCTTCGTCAAGTTTCTCGCCCGCAAGGTCGAGCAGTGCGATGGCCGAGCCCACCGCCGCCAGCCGCTGCGCCGTGGCCAGGCCGATATTGCCTGCAGCCCCTGTTACCAGCGTGACCTTGCCGCCAAACCGTTTGCTATCTGTCATGTGCCGTGTTCTCTCCGTTCATGCTTCTGGCAATGCGGCATGGCCTGCTGGCCCATGCGTCCTGCCCTGTTGCTTTCATCATATCGCTTTGGCTTCGAACCGGTTCAACAGCTTTTTCAGGGCAGATGTGCGCCCGACGTGTTCACGCACCGGCTATAAAACGCGCGGCTTCATCCCTGCCTGTCATCACCCTCACCACCCCTGTCCCTGCAATGATCAGGGCTCAAGGCGCGGGCATGGTGTGCATGACCGTGATGACTGCATGGCAATTACATATTTCACCAACCGGTATTTTCCCTGCCCTGCTGCGATGCCCATCAGGGGGTGTATACGCCCTTCTCATGCACCCGGCGCATGACCTTCGCAGGGCAGGATCTGATAATGCTCGACAGAGCGGGCGACCAGCAGCCAGCCAGCGTGACCCAGGACCCGCAAACACGCGGGCACCTGCCCTCCGCCATCCTCAACGTATGGAACCCGACGCGCAAGGACTGGGAGGCGGCGGATACCCTGAACAGTTGCGACACGCAGGGCATGACCTGCCACCAGCTCATGGGGCCGGGCAATACGACCGTTATCGTCATGTTCCGCACGCATGAGGGGGCACCCGCAATATGCCATGGCGCAACTGCCCGCCAGTATCGAAGGATCCATCCGCGTCAGCTATATGTGGAACACCATACAGACGGACCGGCCTGTCTTACTCGACAGCACCATGCCTGATGGCGGTGCGCTGTTCCTTGACATGCATGACGGCGTGCATCCCGTGGTGTTCAGCCAGAAAAAATGAATGGCGATCCGATCCGCCCTGGCATGCTGCCCATGCGCCCCGCGGGCGCGATCCACGCAACATGGCAGGGCAGCAGGTTATGCCTGACGGGGCAATTCACTGCGCGATGCCCTGCTTTATACGGACAGCAGGACCATCTGGGCTTTTACGCCCCATAGCCTGTATGCCCTGCCCGTACCCGCTGACAGATGAGACGCGACACCAGGCGCTTTTTAAAATCAGAGATCGGCGCTGATGGAGAATTTGAAGGTCTGCGGATCCCCCATGACCATATACCCCTGATAGACCGAGGCCCAGTAGCGCTGGTTGCCCACGTTATCGACCTCAAAACGGGCCGTAAGCGGCTTTTTGGCGGCGAGGAACGTATAACGCGCTCCAAGGTCGAAGCGTGACCAGACCGGCAGGTGCGCCGTGTTGGCATTGTTGAACTGCTGCTTGCCGGTATTGATCACGCGCCCAACCAGCGTCAGCCCTTTTACGAACGGCACGTCATATTCAAGGTTGCCGTTGATGCTGTAGTTGGGCACGCCGATAACCGTCTTGCCATCATACTGGCCGCTGGCGGTATGCACCTGCTTGGCATCGATCAGCGTCAGGCCGCCATTGAAGCGCAGCCCGCGCAGGATTTCGCCATTGAAGGTCAGTTCCATGCCCCGGTTCCGCTGCCTGCCATCCTGTGTGTAGATGGACTGGCCGGTCGTGCCATAGGCCTCGCTCATGCCATAGGGCATGGCAGTCTGGAAAAAGGCGACACCGGCGGCAAAGCGGCCCACATCATACTTGGCGCCGACTTCATACTGCGTGGTCTGGTAAGGCGTGAATACCTGGCCCTGGTTGACGTAGCCCGACCCCACCGTCGTGCCTGCCGATAGGCCCTGAATGCGGTTGAAGTAAAGCGCCATATGGCTGACCGGATGAATGACCAGCCCGATGATGGGCGAGAAGGCCGCCGCATCGTAATGGGTGGTCAGCTTGGCGGTATCGTAATCAAATGAGTCCGACAGGATATCCTGGTACCGGAACCCGCCGGTCAGGGCGATCCGGTTGTGCCAGAAGGTCATCGTATCCGACAGGAACAAGCTGTACAGCTTGTTCCACGCCGTGCGCCCCGGATCAGCAATGTTGCCACCGGGCGGATAGTTTTCAACCGGCCGGAACTGCGTGGGCTGATAGATATTGCCTGCAACAGACGGGCCCCAGGTATAGGCCGCATTGGTTGCCTCCCATATGGCCGAGCCACCAGCATTGATCTCGTGGTGGATGGGGCCGGTATTGACCCGTGCCCGCACGCCGGCCTGCGTGGCCTCGTTCATGACATTATAGGCATCGGTCATGGCTCCCACCGAGCCATCGCCGGAGGCTGCGTTGCTCAGGGTCGTAGTGGCGTAATCACCCATCTCGTTGCCGCTCTGGGCACCGAATTTGGCGTAGGTGGTGATGTGGCTGCCAAAGTCATGTTCAATATTCAGCGTGCCGAACAGATAGGTCAGATCGGTATAGGCCCAGCGCTGCCCCCAGTTGGCCGAAGGCGCGGTGGTTCTGGGCACGCTGGTGCCCGCAGGCAGGCCGGTCACGATAATGGCGCTGCGCCCGCCAAAGACCTGCTGCTTCTGGTAGTTCATGTTCATGTCGATGCGCGTGTCATCATCATGCCAGTCAAACGCGAGGCCAAGGGCCACGTCATCGCGACGCTCGCCCCTGATCGGGGTCTCGCCATCCAGCCCCGCCGCGTTGAAGCGCAGCCCGAAGGCATGGTTCCTGCCAAAGCGGCGGCTGACATCGAAGGCCCCGCCCCCCTGCCCGCTACTGGTATAATCGCCGGTAATACGCGTAATGTCGGTCGCCCCCGCCCGCTTGGGTATGAGGTTGACATTGCCGCCGAGTGCGGAGCCACCGGGGGCCGCACCATTGAGGAACGCGCTGGCCCCGTTGAGCACCTGTACCGAATCATAAAGCTGGGGCGAGACAAGCTGCCTCGGGGTTACGCCATACAGGCCATCAATCGCAACATCATCGCCATACAGCGTAAAACCACGGATCTGGAACAGCTGGGCGTAGTTGCCGTAGCCCATGGTCGTGCGCACGGTGGGATCATTGAGCAGCACATCGCCCAGCGTCTGTGACTGCTGGTTGAGGATCAGGCTGGAATTGTAGCTGCGGATGTTGAAGGGCACATCCAGCCCCTTCTTGTTGCCCAACGCGCCAAGGTCGCCCCCGCTGCTGACATACATGCGGTTACGGCGCGCGGCGGTCACGACCATGTCCTCGTGCCGCGATGTTTCAGCAGTCGCATCGGACGTGGGGCGTGGGGCGGCCTCACCGTTCTTTTTCCGGGCCGACGGGGCACCGGTTTTGTCCGTATCATCCGCCGTAACACCGGGCTGGTCCGCAGCCTGTGCCTCAGCCATGAAAACCGCCGGGCCATAGCCCCCCGCCAGTAGCGAGGAGGCGCAGATCGTGGTCAGGCACAGGGTGCGAAGACTCATTTCAAAGCTCAAAAGGTCACGTTTCATACCCGCCTTATCAGGCTAATGATAATGAATTGCAATATGGAATGTACATGAATTGCATTCTCATTCCACGCCACCGAAACGCAGCCCTACCCGTGGGCCTGTGTACAAAAAACCTGAAACCAAAAGCAGCTTCTGATGCAGATCAGGTCAAAAAAACCTTGAAAAGAGGCAATGCCTGGAAAATTTCATCAAACCGAGGCATCACGCCTCACACGCCACCCCTTTGACAATCCCGACATCGGGAAAACGGATGGATATGAGAAAGCCCTGCTCCTGTTGCGGCAGGGGGGATACAATATGCAGTTCGGCATCCATCTGCCCGGCAATGTTACTGGCAATGGCAAGACCGAGCCCACTGCCCTCCGTGGTGGTTGAACCGCGCACGAACGGGTTGGTCAGGCGCGTCAGCACGGGCTGCGGCAGGGGCGGGCAATCATTGGCAATATCCACCGTGCCGTCATCGCGCAGACGGATGCGTGCGCAACCTTCTCCCGCACCATGCACCAGGGCGTTTTCAATCAGGTTGCGGAACAGGATGCCGGTCGCATCAATGTCGCCATAGACAAAGATGCCTTCAATATCCCCCACCTCGATTTTAACGCGATGCGGGCCTTTTGCGGCATTGTCCATGTCATCAAGCAGCAGGTAGAGCACGGGCAGCAGGTCAAAGCGTTCGCGCCTGAACGCCACGCCGGACATGGCCCTAGAAAACTGCAACAGCTTTTCCACCGTCCGGCCAAGTTGCCGGGTGCGTCCGGCAATGACCTGCACGCGCGCTGTCATGGCCGAACCCGGCGCAAGGCTGGCTTCAAGCAACTGGATCTGTGCCTGCAGGGCGGCAATGGGGTTACGCAGTTCATGCGCGGCACTCGCTGCAAAGGCGCGCTCGGTGGCCAGTGCTTTTTCCAGGCGGAGCAGCAGGGTGTTGAGCGATGTCTGGATGGAGATGAGTTCCACCGGCAGGTCAAGCGGGGGCACCGGGCTCAGGTTGCCGCTGCCGCGTGACTGCATCTCGGCATTGAGGCGGTCGAGCGGCTGCAACGCACGGCGCACCGTCAGGCGCACCAGCAGCCAGATAACCGGTATGAAGATGGGAATGGGCAGGAGATGGATGATCATGGCCCGCCGGATCGCGCCATGCCGGTGGCGCATCGGCTCGCCAATCATCACCCGGTAGGATGTGGCATCCGGCACCGCGACATAGACGCGAAAGTGCTGCGTATCGGCAAATCCTGCCTGCGCGGGCCATACAAAAGCTTGCACCGGCGCATTTTGCGAGCGCAGCACCACATGGCCCTCAGGGTCCACGATCTGATAGGCCAGCGCCCATGCCCCTGCCCCCGGCACCACCGCAACCGTGCCAGTGGGGGCGGCATGAAGCTGGGTTACGATCGCACTCTGCAACCGCTCGGATACCTCCTGCAGCGAGTTGTCCAGCCGCTCGATCATTTCATGATGCGTAAAAAACCCGATGGCAACGCCAAGTGCGAGCAGGCTGATGATGACAACAGCCAGCACGCTGCTGATGATACGGTTGGCGAGGCTCCAGCTTTTCATGCCCCGGCCCCGGCAGCCAGGCAGTATCCGCGCCCGCGCACGGTGCGGATGACCGCGTTGCCCACCTTCTTGCGCAGGCGGCTGATGAAGACCTCGATCGTGTTGCTCTCCACATCATCTCCGAACGCATACAGGGCGGTTTCGATCTGGCTGCGCGAATGGATCATGCCCGGCCTGCGCGACAGCAGTTCCATGATGGCCCATTCCCGCGCCGTCAGCTCAAGCGGCGCGCCATTGCGCCGCACCACGCGGTTCTGCCGGTCAATCGCAACATCCCCCACGCACACCGGCGCTGCGTGCCGGCGCGGTGCGAAACGCCGGGCCACGGCGGTGATCCGGGCCACGAGTTCATCAAGGTCGTAAGGTTTGACAATATAGTCATCCGCCCCGTCAGACAGACCGGCGATGCGGTCGCTGATCTGGTCCTCGGCCGTGGTGATGAGCACGGCAATGTCGAGGCCGCGCGCCCTGACACCGCGCAGCAGGTCGCGCCCGCTGCCATCCGGCAGGCCAAGATCGAGCAGCATGAAGTCATAGGCCACCGTTGCCAGGGCGGCGCGGGCCTCCTCGATGGTGGTAAACCAGTCCACCGCATGGCCCGCCTGCCGCACGCGCTCGAGCACCGCCGCCCCCAGATCGGTTTCATCTTCAACAATGAGGATACGCATCAGCCCTGCTCCCTCTCGCGCATGACCCGCGCGTATAGTGATGGCAGCACCAGCAGGGTCAGCAACGTGGAGGACACCAGCCCGCCAATGACCACGCTGGCAAGGGGACGCTCCACCTCCGCCCCCGCACTTTCGGAGAAGGCCATGGGAAAGAACCCGAGGCTCGCCACAAGGGCCGTGGCCATGACAGGACGAAAACGCGACTGCGCGGCAGCAAAGGCCGCAGCAGCCACCGTCATGCCCTGCCGGCTCAGCGCCCCGATGCTGCTGACCAGCACCACCCCGTTCAGGATCGCCACCCCGAACAGCGCAATGAAGCCGATCCCCGCCGAGATGCTGAAGGGCAGTCCGCGCACTGTCAGCGCCACGATACCGCCGGTTGCCGCCACCGGCAGGTTGACAAAGACCAGCAGGGCAGGCCTGACCGCGCCAAACGCCACAACCAGCAGGGCAAAGATCAGCCCCAGCGCCACCGGCAGCACGATTTCAAGCCGCAGCACCGCCGATTGCAGGTTACGGAACTGGCCATCCCACTCAATGGTGTAGCCTTCGGGCAGCCTGACATCACGGGCCACGCGGGCCTGCGCTTCCGCCACGAAGGAGGACAGGTCGCGCCCGCGCACATTGGCCTGCACCACCATGCGCCGGCGCACCCGGTCGCGGCTGATGCGCGGCGGCCCGTCAACGAGGTGCAGATGGGCCACCTGCCCCAGCAGGACACGGCCCTGCCCATCAAGCCGCGGCACCCGCAATGCCGCAATAGTGGCGGGTGAGGCAACCTGCCGGGGGTCAAGGCGCACCTGCGTGCTGATCATCGCATTATCAACCATGACCGCGCGGCCGATATGTCCGCCCACGGCTTCCACCGTGTCGAGAATATCCTGCGTGGCCACATTGCGGCCTGCTGCCTGGGCACGGTCGATGTCGATCACGACCAGCGGCACGGTGCCATCGCCCGCGGGCGCCACGTCCGCCGCCCCCTTTACCGATGACATGACCCCCGCCACCCGGTCGCCCAGAGCGGAAAGCTGGCCCAGGTCATCACCATAGATCGAGACGGCAATCTGGGTGCGCACGCCCGAAAGCAGGTCGTCCATGCGCATCTGCACGGGCTGGCTCCATGAATACAGGGCATCGGGCAGTTCACGCCGCATCGTGTCATCCATCGCGGCCACAAGCCCCGCCTGCGTGCGGGCGGTTTTCCATGTGGCGGGATCATTGAGGAAAATGAAGCTATCCGTCTCGTTAACGCCCATCGGGTCGGTGGGAATGGCGGATGTGCCGGTATTGCTGATCACCGCCCTTACTTCAGGAAAGCGGCGCAGGATCCGCTCCTGTTCTGTTACCGAGGCCAGCACGGTATCGAGCGAGGCCGAGGGCAGCCGCGTGGTGGTGACCGCCAGCGCCCCTTCATCAAGTTGCGGAATGAACTCGCCTCCCAGCCGGGTTGCCAGCAGCACCGATAGCGCGAAAACCGCCAGCGTGCCGCCAAACAAAATGCGTGGATGTGCCTCGCCCCACCCTACCATGGCCGCGTAAGGCCTGCGCAGCCACCCGATCAGCTGCGTATCCCCCCGTGGCCGGACCGGCCCGAGCGCAAGGGCGGCAAGCACCGGCACGCAGGTAAAGCAGTAAACCAGCGAGGCCAGCAGCCCCATGATGACGGTCTGCGCCATGGGGCGGAACATGTGGCCCTCGACGCCCTGCAGCGTCAGCACGGGCAGGTAGACCATGATGATGACAAGGATGGCGAAGCTGACCGGCCGCATGACCTCGCGCACGGCACTGACCACAAGTGCTGCAAAATCCGCTTCTGGTTCGCTTTCGCGCCGCGCGAGGATATGCTCGACCACCACCAGCGAGCCATCGACGATCATGCCGAAATCGATCGCGCCCAGACTGAGCAGGTTGGCCGAGATGCCAAACTGCCGCATGCCCGCCATGGCGCAGACAAGGGCCAGCGGAATGACCGAGGCAATGACCACCGCCGCCCGCCAGCTCCCGATCACCACCACCAGCACGCCCACCACCAGCACGGCACCCGCCAGCAGGTTGTCGCGCACGGTGGCGATGGTCCGGCCCGTAAGCGTGGCGCGGGTATAATATGGATCGAGCGTGACCCCCGCAGGCAGTGCGCGGCGAATGGCGGGCAGCGCGTGGTCGATGGCGGCAAGGGTGGCGTTGGAACTAGCCCCGCTTTCCATCATGACCACGCCAATCACGATCTCGCCTTGTCCATCACGCGTTACGGCGCCCAGCCGGGTGCGTGCGCCCAGACCCACGCGCCCGAGGTCGCGCAGCCGCAGCACCGAGCCATCGGCATTGCTGCGCACGGGAATGGCGCCAAAATCCTCCACGCTGCGCACAAGCCCCCGCCCGACCACGATCTGCTGCTCGGCATGACGGGTGATCCATCCGCCGCCTGCCGCCGCATTATTCGCATCCACCGCGCGATAGACTTCCCCTACCGACAGATTGGCCGCGATCAGGCGCGCCTCGTCCAGTGTTACCGCATAGGTCTCTTCCGCCCCGCCATTGACATTGACATCCACCACCCCAGGCACGAGGCGCATCTGCGGCACCACGGTCCAGTTCATGATGCGGTTCAGGTCCATCAGCGTGCGGCCCGGCCCCTTTATCTGGAACTGCATGATCTCGCCCATCCCCGTGGTCAGCGGCCCCATGCCCAGACTCACGCCAGGCACCGAAATGGCGCCACGGGCCTGCTGCAGGCGTTCATTCACGCGGGTGCGGTCAAGGTTGATATCCGTTTCATCATCGAACTGAACATACACCACCGACACCCCGCCGCGCGAGACGGAACGCAGGTCGGTCACGCCGGGAATGCCGGTCAGGCTGGCCTCGACGGGAAAGGTGATGAGCTTTTCCACCTCCTCGGTGGCAAGGCCCGGGGCCACGACCGAGACCAGCACCTGCCGGGGCGAAATGTCGGGCACCGCCTCTACCGGCAGGTCCATGACCGCAAGCCCCCCTGCCGCAAGCACGAGGCCAAGCACGCCCAGCACCACCATGCGCGCGCGCAACAGGGCTTCAAGAAACCGGGTGCCCATCAGTCGGCATCCATTCCGGCCAGACCGATGATGGATCTGAGCGCGAAACTCCCCTGCCCCACAATGGGCTCACCGCCTTGCAGTCCGCCCTGAACTACAGCCTGACCGCCTTCTTCCAGCACCACCATGACCACGACCGGCGCGTAGGTTGCGCTGTCAAGGCGCCTGAAGACGACACTCTGGCCATTGATCTCCTGCACCGCTGCCGCTGGCACCACGATGCCGCCTGCATCCTCATGCGTCTGCAACGTGGCATCGAGCACGGTGCCGGGCATGAGCCGCCGCGCGGGGTCCGGCACGGCACTGATGACGCGCACCAGCCCGGTCAGGGGGCTGGCCACGCCATCGACCGTCTCGATCTGCGAGGTCACGCTGCCCTGCGCCGTCTGTGTCACCTGCGTGCCGCCGGGCTGCACCCGCACCGCCTGTTCCGGCGGCAGGTCGGACACCAGCCAGACGCGCGAGAGATCGGCAATGCTGGCCACATCCATTGCAGGCGTAAGGTCACCGGCCAGCGATGTATCGAGCGTCATGACCGTTCCATCAAACGGGGCGATGAGGGTGGATATCTCGTCGGTGCCGTCATGCTCGGAGGATGAATTGAATTCCTCGGCAAAGCGGTGACCCAGCGTATCCACATCCGCCTGCCGGGCGCGCACGGTGGCCTGGGCCTGCGCCAGCGCATCCTGCCTGCGGCGCAGTTCGGCCACTGATACGGTCTGCCCGGCCAGAAGACGCCCGCGCGCGCAGGCGCTTGCAGCATCATCACGCGCGGCGATGGCGGCAGAAAGTGCTGCACGCAGCTGTATGGCCTGCAGGCGGGCGACATGCAGGGAATGGTCCTGATAGCGCAGCAGCCCGTCGCCACGCCGCACCACCTGCCCCGGCTGCACGAGCACCTGCACCACCTTGCCCGTGCCTGCGGGGTGGATATGCACGACCCGCACCGCATCGGGCATGACCCGCGTCATGACCGGCAGGCTCGCGACAAGGTGGCCGGGTTTTGCAACCGTGATGGCAAGCCCTTCGTTCACGGCAGCCTTTTCATCCATATGAACAACTGGCGGCAGGGCGGGCGGCCCGTCCTGCGCCCAGGCCGTGAGGGGCGCGAGCATGAGGAACATCGCGCGGCAGGCGGGGGCGAGCCTCATGGCACCACGCCCGTGGCAATCAGCACTCGGATGCTGGCCACATGCCATTCCACCTCGGCCCGCAAGCTGGCCAGAAGCGTGTTGCATGCCGCCTGCCTTGCCTGCAGTGCGGTATCGAGGCTGGCCTCGCCCACGCGCCAGGCGTGCTCCTGCGCCACGGCGCGCTGCTCCATGCTGGCCGCCGCCGCCGCACTGGCCTGGCGGGTGGCGGTGGCAGTGATCAGCCGCTCGCGCACGCGCATCATTTCCAGATGGACCATGCGCCGCGCCTGCACCTGCTGGCTGGTGGCGGCGGCAAGGCGGTTACGGGCCTCGGCCATCAGCGGGGCATTGCGCACCTCGCTGGGCAGCGGAATGCTGAAGTTCAGGCCCACGCGGTCATCCCACGGGCTGCCGAACTGTTTTTCATGAATGGCGTCGACCCCGATTTCCGGATTGGGCATGAAGGATCGGCGCGCCAGCTTCATGTTGGCCTCGGCAGCCTCCACCGTATGCTGCGCGGCGCGGACACGGGGGTCATTATCCTCGATATCGCGCGGCGCGGTAAAACGCGCGCGGCTGACATCGCTGCCGCCATATTGCGTAATATCGGGCATGGCAGGCTGGCCGAGCAGCACGTCCAGCCCCGTGCGGGCGTTCTCCTCCTCCTCCTGCGCAAGGGCCAGTTCGTTGCGGGCGTTTTGCGTGCCGGCTTCGGCCAGTTGCCGGTCGGCGGCGGAGAGTTCACCCGCGCGGCTGGCCCGGCCAACGCTGGCGCCCATGCGGCTCATGGCCTCGTACAGGTCGCGGGCAGTGGCAAGGCGGGCCATGGCCATGCGTTCAACTGCCGCTGCATCAAGCACACGGATGGCAAGCGCCATATGCGCCACATTGAGCTGCTCCGCCAGCGTGGCGGCTTCCATGCTGGCTACCTTGCGCGTCGCACTCCGCTGCCCCGGCAGCCATAACGGCACCGACACCCCGCCCTGATAGGTGGTGTAGCCCAGATTGCTGCCCAGGGCATGATCATCCATGTATTCACCCGAAACGGTCGGCCCACCCGCAAACCACGACCCTGCCGCACTGGCCCGCTGCGCGGCTCCGTGCTGGCCCACCTGCAGTTCGGTCCGGGTCGGGTCAATGGCCCATGCCATGCCCACGGCATCATGAAAGGACAGGGACCGGGCAGGCCGGGCCGCTCCCTGCCCGCTCGTGGCAATCACCATCACAGCGGTCAGGCACACAAGTGAGGCCGGGCGCATGCGGGGCCAGCCTTCATGGAACAACGGGGCCTCCTGCCTTTATGCGGGCGGCCAGATCATCCCACATGCGCTGGGTGGCGAGATTGATGTCGTTAGAGACCGCAAAGGGCGACTGGCTGCGCGACAGGATGGACAGGCCCATCCGCTCCCCGATCACGAACTGCCCACGCGAGAACAGCATGACCGAAATCGACCCCTGCTGCCCCTGCCCGATGGGGCGGATGACCGACACCCGCAGGTGCGGGGCAGGCTGCGCGATGTTGAGAAAGGCCGCATGCACATCCGGCGCCGTGGGGCAGGCCACGCTGCGCAGCACCGCCTGACGCAGAACGGAATGGGGATAGCCGCCATACAACCCATCGACATGCAACCTGATGCCTGCCGCCTGCCCTGCGCAGATCAGGTCCGTCTTCGCTGCCGCAGGCGCGGTCCATCCCCACGCCATGAAGGACGCAAGCAGAACCGGAAGATAACGTAGCTTTACGCGCATGATGGCCTGTCAGGCTCCCTCTGTCGGTCAACGGTGCCGGGCACCGGGCAGGACAGGTTTAGGGCGCGAAGCTGACGTGAACCTGAACGCGGACTGACAGAAGCACAATGCGGGGCCAGCCCTGCCGCGCCCCTGAAAGCAGCGGTCAAGGCGGTTGCTACTTTCATTAAAGGCAGGCAGAAGCCTGTAATCGTGGCGGACAGGCAGGTGCCGGTCGCAGGCAGCGTTTCCTTTTAGGGCAGATTACAGCCCCAGAGCGGACAGCCCCGGATGATCATCAGGGCGGCAACCGTGAGGCCAGTGAAACAGCCGGTCCTGTGATGTAATCGGCAGGTCGTTGATGGATGCGAAGCGGGACTGCATCAGCCCCTCCGCATCGAATTCCCACAACTCGTTGCCATAGGACCGGAACCACGCGCCCGTGCCATCATGCCACTCATAGGCAAAGCGGACGGCCATGCGATTGTTCCGAAAACCCCAGAGTTCCTTGATCAGGCGGTAATCGTGTTCCCGGTTCCATTTGCGGCTCAGGAACGAGATGATGGCCTCGCGCCCATGAATGAATTCCGTGCGGTTGCGCCACTGGCTGTCTGGTGTATAGGCCTGCGCCACCTGCGTGGGGTTCTGGCTGTTCCAGGCATCTTCAGCAAGCCGGACCTTGAGGGCCGCGGTCTGCGCGTCGAATGGCGGCAAGGGGGGACGTGACATGCAGAAACTCCTTATATGCAATACAAAAACAGGCGTGTGAGAGGAGTGTGGTTCCTGAACCGCATTGACGAAATGACAATGATCCCTCATTTCAGGCCATGACCCGTGCCATCGGCTTTGTGCTCTATCCCGATTTCCAGTTGCTTGACCTGTCCGGGCCCGCCACGGCGTTCGAGCTTGCCGGGCGTATCAGCGGGCAGGAACATGAGCTCAAAATGCTCTCAAGCCATGGTGGGCTGGTGCAGTCATCTGCCAAAATTGCCGTGCAGACTTTGCCGCTCGATGCTGCAGGCATGTTTGACACCCTCATCACCGTTGGCGGCGAAGGACACGGCACGGCCATGCACTGCCCTGCCCTGCGCGCCTTCCTTCAACGCCACAGCAGCCGCACGCGCCGCATGTGCAGTGTGTGCTCCGGGGCGTTCGTGCTGGCTGCCGCAGGCCTGCTGCAGGGCCGGCGCGTGACCACGCATTGGCAGCAGGCGCAGAAATTCAGCCAAATGTTTGCCGATATCAGGCTCGAGCCTGATGCCATTTTCATCCATGACGGGCCTGTGTGGACCTCGGCTGGCATCAGTGCAGGCATTGACCTTGCCCTGGCACTGATAACGCAGGACCATGGGGAAGATATCGCCCGCCAGACCGCCCGGCAGATGGTTGTGTTCCATCGCCGCCCCGGCGGGCAATCACAGTTTTCGGCCCTGCTGGAAATGGGAGGAGGTGCGGCGCGCTTTGATGCCCTGCTGGGCTGGATACGCGCCCATCTGTCGCAACGCCTGACCATAGAGGTGCTGGCAGAGCGGATGGCCATGAGCCCGCGCCATTTTTCCCGCGCCTTTCAGGCCTCTGTCGGAACCAGCCCGGCAAAGGCGGTTGAACGGCTGCGTGTAGAGGCGGCGCATGAACGGATCGTGCATTCCGCAATGCCCATCGAGGCTGTTGCGACCATCACGGGATTTCATGACCCCGAGCGCATGCGGCGGGCGTTCGTGCGTGTGTTCGGGTTGCCGCCACAGGCCATCCGTCGCGCGGCACGATGACCGGGTTCAGGCAGATGGGCACCCTGCCTGCGCCAGTAATGGCATGACCGCCACCTCGACCAGCACGACCGGGAAACCTGATGCGACACGTCCCCCAACTCATGATCGTGATGCTCTCGTGTCTCGCACTTCTGCCAGTCGTGGCGCGCGCGCATGACCGTTCCCCTCAGGACATGCCAGCCGTCAGCACGGACAAGGGCCGGAGCGAGCGGATTTTCAGCCTGCCGCTGAGTGATGGGGCGCAATTACGGGTGCTGTTTGCCACCCCGGCCAGACCGCGGGGAGTGATCATCATGCTACCCGGCGGGGCGGGTGATCTCGGCCTTGAAGCAGATGGCCGCATCCGGCACGGCGACAATTTTGTCGTGCGCACGCGCGGCCTGTGGAACCAGCGAGGCTATGCCGTGCTCATTCCCGATACGCATGAGCATGCCAGCCTCAGGGGCCAGCGTAGTTCTCCCGCCTATGCCCGCATTGTTGCGGATCTCATCGCCTTCGCGCACCAGCAGGGGTCTCAAGCTGTTTTTGTGCTTGGCACGAGCCAGGGCAGCATCGCGGCCGTCAATGGCGCGGCCCATGCGCCAGCAGGCAGTATTGCCGGTGTCGTGCTGACGGAATCCGTGTCCGTCATGGGGGGCAGCAGGGAAACGGTTGTCAGCGCTGATCCGCAAAACATACACGCACCCGTTCTTGTCGTGGCCAACCGCAATGACCGGTGCAACGTGGCGCCCCCCCAGGCCGCCCGGCAGATTGCAGATGCCATGACGGCCAGCCGGGACATACATGTGCTGATGGTGGCGGGTGGCACCACCCGATTAAAAAAAGCCTGCGGCTCACTTACCCCACATGGTTATTACGGTATTGAAGCGCAGGTAATTGACGCCATCAGCCAATGGCTCGATACCCACGCCTGATGCGCCATCCTGGCACTGTAAGTGCTGCCTTTGGAGCAGCCTGAAAATCATCGGGCCATTTTGGGTTAGGCCTTGATTTCAGGGCGGAATTAACTACTCGAAAAAATGCAGTGCGTCATATGAAATCAGATGCAGAAAATGCATGACTGGATTTACCGACAAGCGCTGGTCTTTCATTCTCCAAATCCATATTTGCGCCTGAATAATTTTTTCGTGAGCAATGCGGATGAAAAATACCGGTCTTTCGGCAGGCATGATGCTGGCGTTTGCGGCATACGCTTCGTTTTCGATCAGTGATGCCTATTCCAAGCTGCTGGCAGGCCGGATCGACCCGTTTGAGGTCGCGTTTTTTGGCGGTGTCTTTGGCCTGCTGCTCATCCCCTTCATCCGGGGGAAAAACGACTCCTACCGCGACCTGTTCGTGGTCCCTAATCCCATGATGTGGCTGGTACGGGCGCTCTCGACCTTTGCCGCCACGGCGGCGAGCGTCGAGGCCTTCATGCTCCTGCCCATGCCGGAAGCCTTTTCGCTCATTTTCCTCATGCCGCTTTTCGTGACCGTCCTCTCGGTCGTGCTGCTGCGCGAGAAAGTGTCCACGCTGGGGTGGCTATCGGTCATCGTGGGCTTTATCGGCGTGCTGATCGTGCTGCGGCCCGGCCTGCGCGCATTGCAGTTCGGGCATCTGTGCGCCCTGATCGCGGCAGCCGCCAATGCCGTGGGCGTCATTGCCTACCGCCTGTCGGGTCGCAACACGCCGCGCCTGTCCATGTTCAGTTCCAGCCTGTGCGGCCCCCTGCTGGGTAACGGCATGCTGATGCTGGCCCATGCAAGCTGGCCGCAGGGCAGCACAATCTGGATGTTCCTGTTCGGCTATGGCTTCCTGGCCGCACTGGGGCAGTTGCTGATGATGATGTCCGCTACCCGTGCCACGGCCAGCGCAATCGCCCTGCCGCAATACAGCCAGATGCTGTGGGCCGTGGCCTTCAGTTTCTATGTCTTCCATGAACCGCTTGATAACTGGACCTTTGTGGGCATTGCGGTCATTACCGCGTCAGGTCTGTTCAAATGGGCCTATCCACGTCTGATCGGCAGGATGGTACCCATGCGGCACCAGCAGGCTGCATAAAAACTGTTTGCAAACCACGCATTGATAAAAGCATTTTGAATGCCGCCTTTTCTGAGAAAAGGCGGCATTTTTCATGATGGCGTGCCAGCCGGGATGCCAGTAAAAAACGGTTGGCGTGGCAGATGAAGAGGCGCTGGACCTGTGGGCATCTGTGCTTCGGGCAGCCAAGGAGCGGATCGTGCTCCTGTTTACGCAAAAACGTGTCGCAGCTTCTGCGTGTGCTTTCCCCGATGTCCTGATTGATGACCATGAACCGCGCAGGCCGGGATGATAGCGTGCGAAATTACCCGGCCCGTGACGGCAACAGATGCTTTCTGGTCATGGGCAATCGGATACCGATGTCTTTCGTGATGTATTAATGTTATTTTATTATGAATTACAGGTTATGAACATAATAATTATGTTAATTCCATACCATTTTCATGGACAGTATCAGTAATGAAAAATATATTATCTAAAGTTATTTTTCAGGTGTTTTTAGATGACAAGATATTTTCCGTTTGCTCTGGTTTCAGTTCTATGTGGCATCTGGCACACATCCGCATGGGCAGGTGAGTGCTATAATCTGGCCAATCACGAACCATCAAAACTGACCGGAACGCTTGAATACGTCATGTTTCCCGGGCCGCCAAATTATGAAGACATACAAAAGGGCGATACACCTGAACCCGAATATATATTAAAGCTTCAGGACCCCATATGCATTACTGGCGATGATTCTGCTGATCCGAGCAACCATTTTCAGGCCGTACAACTGTCTTCTGAAAAAGAAGAACCATTTCGTGCATTCCTCCATAAAAATGTGACGGTGCAACTCACAAACCAGATGGCTGCAGAAACCGGGCACCACCATGAACCACTCGTTGCAACGGTAACTTCCATTGCACCGGCACAGGCAAAGCCCATGGATTTTACGGATGAATACGGAACGGCGGCCACGACCATACGGGCCTTCTATACAGCATTGCACGATGCGCAGGGGGCTGATGCCGCAGCCATGGTCATTCCCGAAAAACGCACTACGGCGGCTTTTTCACCATCAAATCTTACCAGATTTTATGGGAGCCTGACCGACCCGATAAGCGTGCTGGATATTGCACAGGAAAATGACAGCACTTTTATTGTGCATTATCATTACGTAATAAAGTCCCGGGTTTGCGATGGCAGGGCAACAGTCACAACGACCATGCGCAACGGACAGAATTTTATCCAGGGCATCCGGGCCATGAATGGCTGCTAGAGCAGATCCTGCTTGAATGCGTGCATTCAAGCAGGTGAAGATGCTCGTAAAAGCAATAAACCAGTGCATTTCCACCGAACCGGTTTTCGGTGGAAATGCTCTAGGCTCAGGACTTATTCTTTGAAACAGAAGATGAATTTTGCTGCGATCTGGATGGCGGACAGGCAGGCTCTGGTCATCACACACGGCATGCAGCTTCGCGTTAAGACTACTTTTCTTGAGCAGCAAAGGCGCTTTCTTTGATCGACCCGCCTGTTCACTCAAAGCCGCAAAGATCCGGTCAAAAATGCCCGAGCCGCTCCAGCGGATGAACCAGTTGCGAACCATATGCTCCCGGCACATCCTTCCACTAAAGCCCGTTACGGATCACAGACATGATCCCACTGAACATGAGGCGATCATCCACGAGAACCTGTGAATTACAGAACACCGCACAATGCAATACACCAATATGGCCTGATCCTGGTTCAGGCCATATGGTTATTTCTTTTCAGCCTGACCGGAGACCGCCTGTTCTTCGCATGCCCTGCGCATTGCGGGCATGATCTTGCGGGGCTGCCTGAACCATGTTTCCAGATCCTTGGGTGCCATGGGTTTGGCGAACAGGTAGCCCTGCATGACATCACAGTGCAGGCTTTCCAGAAGCGCGTATTGTGCTTCCGTCTCCACCCCTTCGGTCACGACAGTCATGCCCAGACGGTTACCGATGCCGATCACCGCTGTTGTCACGGCCTGCGCATTGGCATCGTGCTCAAGATTCATGATGAAGCTGCGGTCAATCTTGATTTCCGTCAGCGGCAGGCGGGTCAGCCGTGACAGCGATGAGTAGCCCGTGCCAAAATCATCCATGGACAGGCCGACATTCAGGGCACGGATGGCGTGCAGGACATCCATCGTATCCTTGTTTTCATCCATCATCACGCTTTCGGTAATCTCCACCGTCAGCCGTGCCGGGGCAATGCCAAACCGGGTCAGCAGGTTCGAGATCATTTCGGGCAACTGACGTTTACGAAAATGACCGGCTGACAGGTTGACCGATACGGCCGGAATCATGATCCCATCGCGGTCCCATGCCACGATCTGGCGGCAGGCTTCTTCCAGGCACCATGCGCCAATCGCCTCGATCTGTCCGGTATCCTCCGCAACTGCAATGAAACGGGATGGGAAAATATTGCCCAGATGCGGATGATGCCAGCGCGATAGCGCCTCCACGCCATAGAGCGCGCCAGTTTTGGCCTCGATCTGTGGCTGGTAATGCAGGTTGAGCAGTCCCTTCGCCAGGGAATCACGCAAGGCGGAACCAAGGACAAGGCGGTCCTGTGCCGCGGCATGGTCCTCTGGCGTGGCAACGCGGAATGTACCGCGGGCATCTTTCTTGGCAAGGCGCATCGCGGCTTCGGCATGACCGATCAGGGATTCACTGTCGGGCCCGTTTTCGGGGAACATGCTGATGCCCGCACTGATCGACGCGGTAATGAAGTTGCCCCCGATTTCAATGGGTTCTTCCATGCCCGCGATCAGCCTCTCGGCAAATGCCGTGGCCGGAGCCGCCTGTGTATCGGGCAATATGATGACGAACTCATCCCCGCCTGCGCGGCTGAGGATATAATGGCTCCGGCACAGGCTCTTGATCCGTGCCGCCACTGCCTTGAGGAAGTCATCGCCATTGGAGTGACCAAGCGCATCGTTGATATCGCGAAAGCGGTCAAGGTTGAGCATCAGCACGGCAAAATGATTGTCACCCGGTTTGCCGACAAGGTTCCTGAGGATTTTATGGATGGCGGTCCGGTTCAGGAAGCCGGTCAGCGGGTCATAATTGGCCAGCTGGGAAATATGGTGACGTGCCTCATACTGCTCGATCAGCACACTGCAGAAGGGAACACAGCCCGCCACGATTTTCTGCGGCCAGTTACTGACCGTGCTGGTATTGCGTGAAAACAGCGCGAATATGCCCGATATCTTGCCACTGCAGGCCTTGATGGCGGAGGCCCAGCAATTATGCAGACCCAGAGAAACCCCCAGCGAGCGGTAGCTTTCCCATACAACGGTGGCCGCCTCGTCAAGGTCATTGGACAGGGCCATGATGTCCGCATCAGAGAGCGTGACGTTTTCGAGTGCTGCGGCATAGCGCCGTGGCAGGCCGGGGCCCGACAGCACATGAAGCCGGTGGTCTTCATCGATCAGGACAAGGATGGCGACCGTGTTGGGGATGAAATTTTCCACCTCCCGGCACACAAGGTCAGCCACGTCCTGGATCTGCATATCGGTTGAAAGGGACTGGAACACTGTATTCTGCAGGTCCAGCAGTTTCTTGCGATGGTTTTCTTCCGTTACCGCCTTGATGGAGGCGAGGTAGTATTTTTTGCCTTTCGGGCCAGCCTTGCTTGCAGAGAGCGTCAGTTCCCCGGTGATGTAATCACCGTGCCTGTTCTCGAAGATGATTTCGCGCGTTGTGCCGACACTAGCGTCAAGATCTGCCGTGCTGTTACTGGCGGCGGGGGCATCGTGTTCATGGCAGCCGAAATCCGGCACCAGTTTCCGCACGTTCTGGCCACGGACTTCATCCTGCGCATAACCCCAGAGTTTTTCCGCCCCTTTATTAAAAAAGATGACGTCATTCCGGTCGTCCGTCACGATGATCGCTTCGGTCGCGTCAATCAGCAGGGTCAGGGCGGCATCACCCGATAATGCCGGCTTTGGAGAAGGCGGGGGAAGGAGCAACTTGTTCATGATGATAGGCCACAGTTCACAATTTGAAAGGCAGGGTGCCTGCCTGCATGAGGTAGAAAAGGCATACGGGGCGCTCTGACATCAGGCCGGTTGCAGCCCCAGTGTTTCCGCGCAGGCAGGGCGGCCGATCAGGAATCCCTGCCCTGCCACGCAGCCCTCGCCACGGAGCACTTCAAGCTGCCGGGGCGTTTCGATCCCTTCCGCCAGCACGGCGATGTTCATGGTACGGCCAAGCGCCAGGACCGAGCGGACAATGGCGGCGGCATCGGAATTGGTTTCGATCCCCTGCATGAAACTGCCATCAAGCTTGATCCGGTCGAACGGGAAGGAGCGCAGCGTATCAATGGACGAATAACCCGTGCCAAAATCATCCAGCGCGATTGAAACACCGAGTTCCTTGATCCGGCGTACGATTTCAAGCGCACGCTGCTTGTCATCAATGATTGAAGTTTCCGTTAACTCCAGCTCGAGCCGAGCGGGAGCAAGGCCGGTTTTTTCCAGCGTTTCCTTGACCAGCCGATACAGATCAGGATGAAAGAACTGCACCGGAGACAGGTTGACCGCCAGCTTGAACGGAACCTCCCACTTCGCGGCCTGTGCGCAGGCAGTCTGCAAAACCCATTCACCCAGCGGGATAATGAGGCCGTTTTCCTCGGCAACCGGAATAAACCGGGCTGGCGGCACGTCTCCGCGTTCGGGGCTGGTCCAGCGCAGCAGGGCCTCGTAGCCAAAGACCTCGCCCGTCGCAATGGCGGTCTGGACCTGATAGTGCAGGCTCAGTTCGCCTTTTTCCATTGCCGTCTTCAGGTCCGCCGCAAGCGCGCGCGCTTCGCGAACCGTTTCATCCATGGCAGGCTCGTAATAGGCAACGGTGCGCAGCGGGTCCGCCTTGGCGCGATACATGGCAAGATCGGCACGGGTTACAAGCGTTTCCTTGTCGGTCGCGTCTTTGGGGAACAGGGCCAGCCCTACGCTGCCGCCGGTTGTGACTTCGTAATCCTCGATCGGGATGGGCAGGTTGATGGCTTCCTCGATGCGGGCAACAAAGGCCTTGAGTTCATCGGGGTCGCTCGTCAGGTGGACTGCTGCAAATTCATCCCCGCCCAGACGGGCCACGAACTCACCTTCGCCCAGCATCTCGGTAAAACGGCTGGCAATGGTGACCAGAACGACATCACCTGCGGCATGTCCACGCACATCATTGATTTCCTTAAACTTGTTAAGGTCAATTCCGATCAGCGCGAACTGTGTTCCCTTTTCTTTTGCATCCTCGATCACCTGATCGAGATGATCGTTGAAGCTGACACGGTTGGGGAGCGATGTCAGGGCATCATGCAGCGCCATCTGCCGCATGCGTTCATAAGATTCCGCGCGCGTTGCATCATCAATCGAAAAACTGTTGCCGCCTGTCGCCACTAACAGAAGGGTCGTAATAGCCAGAGCCACGCCAAGCACGACAGGGGCATTGCCAGTCGCCATAAGCTCGGCGGACATCATATGCGTGCGCATGGCGGACACGCCGATAAAATGCAGCCCCGCGATAGCCGCGACAAACAGGACCGTAGCCAGGAATTCACGATGCCGGTTCGTGCTACGCAGCAGGCATTGCAGGGAAAGTGTACCAAAAGCAATGCCCAGCAACAGGGACAGCGCGATTGTTGGCAGGCTCCATGCCATATGCTCGCCAAATTCCACGGCATACATGCCTGAATTTCCACGGCATACATGCCTGAATAATGCATTCCGGCAATAGCAAGGCCGAGCACGGCGCCGCCGAGGGCTGGCCCCATCCGGCTCCTGCTGGTGGTGGCGATGACGGTGGCCGCCAGCACGCCCGCCGCAGCAGCCACAAACGAAAACAGCGTAAGCGGAATATTCAGCAGGCCCGCAACACCCGGCATATACGCCAGCAGCGCCAGAAAGTGGGTGCACCATATGGTCGTGGCACCTGCGGCCGCACATTGCAGGTACCATGAATGATTCTGCCGCCCTGGGGTCGCGGCAATGCGCGCCATGATGCGAACAGTAATCCACGAACCCGCGATACACACAATAAGGGCGGAAATAAGAAGGGGCATGTTGGAATCCATCACTATTTTATACAATTGCAACACGGCATCATTCCATTGGGGAGCGCATGGTTAAGTATAGATACCGCCCGCATGGCGGCATAAATTCCCGTCACGCCAGATGGTATTTATTTACATAACTGATATATTATTGCTTATTTTTATTTTCTTATATTTTGGAACGGGTCTTTTTCATGATCTATATCATCTATTCCTGATATAAATAAATTGCTGTACGCGGTCTGCCTCTTTTCCGATCGCCGATCCGGGCATCTTCATACAAATCAAAAAAAAGTGATGTAATATTTATTCAATGTAGTATAATTAGTTTTATTGATTTTAAACCGTGTATTTTTATTTCTTTTATGTTGTTACGTAACAAACCAGTCATCCATATCCCTTGTTTTTCCAGTATATTCCTTCTTCCTGATTGTTTCCATGCAGGAGAACGGGCAGCAACCGTTTGCAAAGCACACAGTTCCATCACCAATTTTTTTAATATGTTTTTTGCAGGTGGCGGGCCTGCATACCCCCCCCGGGGGGTCATACCCATTCACGACATTGATGAACGACATGCCCTGTCAGATTCGAGCCATCTGGACAAAGCTGGCAGGATGACTGCCTTCATACGAGCTCGCAATCTGGAACACTCGATGAACCAGCGTAGTAATTGCCACGACAATGCCGTGTTGGAGAGTTTCTTCTCACCGCTCAGGCGCAAACCCAGCCGGCGTCGAACCTACAAAACACGTCAGGAAGCCGGGCAGGCAGGATTGGACAGGGACCTGTCGACTATGGCGCCCTGTGGTTCATGGAATATCCGGCTTGAGATAACGGCTGCAGCGCTGCCCGGTTTGTGGCACGTGGTAGACAATGTTGCATCAGGGCGCGGTATCAGGCGGTGTGCGCGGGTTTTGCGCAGTGGAAGATAACGTATCACCTACCGGGAAATTGGTGCGTGTAAAACTGTCCAGGCTGCCCAGCGCAAGCAGGATGGACAGCCAGAACAGACCACCAATGGCAAAAATAAAAGCCAGCGCCGGGGCCCGCGTAATACGCATGAAGCCGTAGGCAACCAGCAGCGCCATCAACCCGGCACAGGCGCCAATGCCTCCGTTCACACCTGCTGCGGTCAGGAACAGTTCCACCGCCAGCAGCACGAGCAGCGCCACCCAGCATGACAGGATGCGGACCATCACACCCGCCCGATCAGGTAAAGAACGGGGAAAAGCAGGACCCAGACCAGATCGACAAAGCTCCAGTAAAGACCGACAACCTCCACTGGCATGACCCGGAGCGGCCTGCCCCTACCCCGGTAAATTTGTAGACAGACCCAGGCGATCAGCCCGATCCCCACCAGCATGTGCAGACCATGCAGTGCGGTAGAGAGGAAATAGAAGCTGTAGAAAAGCTGCGCCCCACCGGCCTGTGGCCCGCCAATGGCAAATCCGGGTCCGGGGAACAGGTGCTCACCAAGTTCCGTATGCCATTCCCATCCTTTCAGGCACAGAAAGGTCACACCCAGCGCGGCCGCACCCAGCCCGGCTCGGATGATACCACCCGCGTTTTCGTTGCGTGCGGCTTCCACACCAAGGGTGTAGAGCATGCTACTGGTCAGCAGGAGTGCAGTGTTGATGCCGCCAATCGTAAGGCTGGTATGCCTGACCCCCAGCGCCCAGCCTGCGGCATGGGTGTGGGAATAGACCACAAAAATCAGGAACAGGCCGCCAAACAGCAGTATTTCACTGGCAAGGAACAGCCACATGCCAGCTATTGCCGTTTCATCGCGGTGCTGCGGGCTGTCATAGGGTTCAAGGTGGTCAGACATGCGGGGTCTCCACACGCGGGGCGGCATCCGGGTGGTCCAGCGTGGCGTAATCATAGGCCTCACTGGTGACAGCGGGGGGCGTGATAAAGTTCTCCACAGGCGGGGGGGAAGATGTTCGCCATTCCAGCCCGGTTGCCTGCCATGGATTATCTGTTGCACGCGCACCGCGGAACAGCGCCCAGGTGAAGTAGATCAGCGGCAGGATATAGGCCAGTGCGAGAATGCTGGCTCCGGCGGAGGACAGGACATTCAACACCTGAAACTGCGCAGGATAGGTCGCATACCGGCGCGGCATGCCCTCATAGCCCAGAATGAACTGGGGGAAGAATGTCAGGTTGAAGCCAAAGAACAGCAGCGCCGCCGCCGTGCGCCCCCACATTTCGGGGTACATACGCCCTGTTATCTTGGGCCACCAGTAATGCAGCCCGGCAAAATAGGCCGATACCATGCCGCCGACCATGATGTAGTGAAAATGCGCCACCACGAAATATGTCTGGGTCAGATGCACGTCACTGGCAAGGGAAGCCAGAAACAGCCCCGTCAGACCGCCAACCGTAAAAAGCCCGATGAACCCCATGGCGTAAAGCATGGGCGCATCGAGCCTTATGGCCCCCCCATGCATGGTGCCCAGCCAGTTGAAGACCTTGATGGCCGAAGGCACTGATACCAGAAAGCTCAGCATGGAAAATACAACCGCTGCATAGAGCGACGTTCCAGCCACGAACATGTGGTGCCCCCAGACCAGAAAGCCAATGGCTGCAATGGATATGGAAGACCACGCCACGAACCGGTAGCCAAAAACCGGCTTGTGGCAGAATGTGCTTACGACTTCGCTGATCACGCCCATGCCCGGCAGGATCATGATGTAGACCGCCGGGTGGGAGTAGAACCAGAACAGGTGCTGGAACAGGAGCGGATCGCCCCCCAGCGCGGGGTCAAATACACCGACATGAAAGAAATGCTCGAATGCCAGCAGGAGCAGCGTGATGCTCAGCACCGGGGTTGCCAGCACAAAAATGACGCTGGTGGCATAAAGCGCCCAGAGCATGAGCGGCAGCCGGTACCATGTCAGCCCCGGCGCACGGAGCTGGTGAATGCTGATGATGAAGTTCACCCCCGTGGCAATGGAGGAAAACCCGCTCAGGAACACCCCCGCCACGACCGGCAGCACGCGGCCTTGCGTATAATCGGTGGAAAGCGGGGTATAGAAAGTCCATCCCGTTTCCAGCCCGCCACGGAACAGCCCGTAAACCACCAGCCCGCCCGCCATGATGAACAGATACCAGCTGATCAGGTTCAGGCGCGGAAAGGCCAGGTCCTTTGCCCCCAGCATGAGGGGCACGAGAAAATTGCCAAGCGTGACCGGTATGGACGGCACAAGGAACAGCCAGACCATGACAATGCCATGCATGGTAAACATGCGGCTATAGGTCTCATCGGACAGGATGGCCCCGGTGGGGGAAATCAGGTGCAGCCGGATCAGGGCCGCACCAACGCTGCCAAGTATGAAAAACGCGGTGATCGAGGCCATGTATAACAGCGCGATCCGTTTATGGTCGGTTGTCAGCAACCATGAGCGCACCGTGCCATCCTGCCATAGATAGCTGCGCTGCGTGGTATCCGGGCCAGATATGGGTGCCATGTGTCAGTCCCCTTTGCGCGCGCTGACGGCCGATACCCCCATGCCCGACGACCGGGATGGCGAGAGGGTCTGGATATAGGCAATCAGGGCCGCTACATCCTCCTCCCCCAGCACGCCGCGATAGGATGGCATCCGGGTAGCATAGGTTGCCGCCTGCCTGCGCGCGGGCCCAGTGTGAAGGATGGCATCGTGCAGGAACGCGTTATCCACCCGCATGCGCTGGCCATCCGCGCCGGTAACCTCGCTGCCATACAGCCCCACCATGGACGGCGCGCGACTGGTATCATCTGCACCGGGGGCATAAAGCTGTGATACATGGCAGCCGCTGCATCCGTTGTGGATGAACAGGGCTTCCCCCTTTGTCGCAAGGCTGCCGCTGGCAGGGGTCTGGCCCAGCCAGTTGGCATAATCGGTCGGGGTCAGGACAATCAGGGTGCCGGTCATGCGCGAATGCCCGATGCCACAGAACTGCGTGCAGTAAAAACGGAATGCCCCTGCCTGTGTCGCGGTGAACCACAGGCTCTGGTACCGGCCGGGCAGCACGTCATGCTTGATGCGCAGCACCGGAATCGAGAAATCATGAATAACATCTTCCGACGTGAGCAGAAGTTGCACCGGCCGCCCCAGAGGCACATGCAGCGCATTGATTTCACGCTGGCCACCGGGATACTGGACCTTCCACATCCACTGCTTGCCCGTCACATAAATCTGGATGGCACCCTGTGGCGGCTGAAACCCCACCACGTAAAGCCGTGCCGCCCACAGGAACAGTGCGAAGAAAACAGCCAGCGTGGTTGCGGTCCAGCCAATCTCGAAACGCCAGCTTTTATGGGCCACCGTCTCCGCCGACACGGGCACCCTGCTGCCAACGCGGAAGCGGATGATGTTGAGCATCATCAGCCCGAATACCAGCCCGAGTACCGCCAGGCTGATGAGCAGCAGCCCCGCCAGCAGGATATCGACCCGGCTGGCATGGGCCGATGCTTCGGGCAGCCAGTTCATCGCCGCCCCCGCCAGTGCGCCATGCCCAGCAGGGTAGCCAGCATCAGCACGGTCAGCACGCCACCAAGTTTCAGCAGTTTTTCCACTGCCAGCGTATAACGTCCGGTCGTTTCATCGTAATGAAAACACAGAAGCAGGATGGGAGAGGCACTGGCCTGCTCGCCGCGCGCGGCGTGGACCACGGCCTGCCTTACGTCACCCGGCCGGTAACCGATACCCAGCACATACCCCGATACAATGCCTGCCGGGGTTATGAACACCAGCCCCATGGGGTGCAGGTACTGGTGCAGTTTTTCGTCATAGCGCGCGTGAAACCCCACCGCGCGCGACAGGCGCCGGATGCTGGCGGGCGCACCGGTCACGAAATGCCATCCCTGCCCCGCCCCCGGGTCGGGAAAACGCGCCAGATCTTCCGCCAGCGCCTGCCGCGCCGTAAAGCGTGTTTCCGCCGGGTCGATGCTGACAACCAGCAGCGTGTAATCCGCTGGCGTTTTCAGCCCTCCTCGCGCCAGCGCGTCCAGCAGGTCGGTGCGTTCAAGCTCACACATGTTGGGACAGGCATAATATCCCATTGATACAATGGTCGCCCCACGGCCCAGAAAGGCCCTGAGTGGCCGGGTCTGGCCAGACGTATCGGTAAAGGTCGCATCAAGCGGCAGTACTGTGCCCTGCCGTGGGGTAAAAGCCAGTGCCTGCAATGTATCCTGCGCCGCGGCAGGCTGTATCCACCATGCCGTTACGGCACAGGCCAGCACGACTGCCAGCACCATGCCATGGCGCAACAGGGGCGCATGGTACCCCATCATGGTGCAGCCTGCGTGTCTGCCGGCCAGCCGGGAATGCCCTCGCGGGCAATTTCCTGCATGGCCTGATCAATCGGAATATGGCCGATACCCCCGTCCGTGTCCGTCCAGCCGAAACTGTTCAGGGCGTGTTCCTCACGTGCTGCAAACGCCGCCATGTCCGCTACCGGATCGGATTGCAGCCGGGGTTCGGCAACGACCGGGAAAGGCGGCTTGAGCAGGCGATCAAGTGATTTTTGCGGAAACAGCATATCCGCCGCCACCACAAGCCCGCCCACCGCCAGACCGATGGCCAGCCCCCCGATCATGACTGCGCGGAAGGAAACATCGCGTGTTTCATGCCCGGATGGCGGTGCGCCAGATTGGGATTTCTGCTCAGGCATGGACATCTTTCCCCTCGGGTCTGCGCGCTGAGAAAGGCACCTGTATCGTGGGGCGGAAAGCCAGAAAAATGCTCGCACTGCCAAAGAAGGCAAGCGACAGCAGCACGGGCAGAACCACGTATGCGGATGACAGGCCAGGCAGCACCAGCCAGAAATTACGCACTACCTCTATGCCCACCAGCAACCCGGCCACTGCAATAACGACAGGCCGCAGCGCCTGTAATCGCGGCAGGGCCAGCAGCACAAACGGCAGGATAAAGTGCAGCCCCACGATACACAGTGCCACCAGCCCCCACCCGCCGCGCAGCCGCGGGCCATACCATGCGGCCTCCACCGGCAGGTTGGACTGCCACACAATCAGGAACTGCATGAAATCCAGATAGGCCCATAGCACCGTAAGCCCCAGCAGCAGGCGCGCCAGATCCCGCAATTCCGCCGTGTTGGCCTGCGCTGCATCCAGCACGATCCCGATCGCGAACGCCAGAAGCACGGCCCCCGCAGAGGCCACCAGTCCGTAAGCGCTGGAGCAGAAATGCGGATCAAGCGATTCCGTAAGGTCGATTGCCGCGAAGCCTGATGTAAAACCCAGCACGATCAGCCCGGCAGGTGCCACCCGCTCCAGATCCCGCCCACGCAGGCAGATCACCCCCAGTGTGCCCCACGCAACCACATAGATTGCCACCCGTGCCAGCGCGGCAGGCATGTTGAGATAGAAGCCGTTTGCCAGCGGCATGGCCCTGTCCGGGTGCAGCCACGGGTACAGGTAGCGTGCGCCCAGCATCACGCCCCCCAGCGCGGGCAGGCCCAGCGGGAGCGTCGCAGTTCCGGCGCGCAGGGCAGGATGCAGGATTTCCCCCCAGCGCCCGCCCGTAAGGGCATGCACCAGCATGAGCGCCATGCTGCCCAGCGGCCAGCCAAGCCACGCCGCCCCGACGGCAAGCCATGCGGGAAATGCGGCGGCTGGCATCCAGATGGCAGCAACCACTACGCCAGCCAGCGCAACAGGTGCCACCACAAGTGTGCTGTACCGGGCGCGGTTCATGGCCGGGTAGCCCGCTGGGCAGGGGTCATGTCGGCCAGCATGGCCTGCTGGCTGCGGCGCAGCGCGTACAGATAGGCCACGATGGCCCAGCGGTCATCGGGCATGATCCGCTGGGCAAAGCCATACATCACGCCCTGCCCCGATGTGATGATGGCATAAAGCTGCTCCGGTGTGGCGCTGCGTGTCGGGGCGGCAGCAAGGGGCAGCGGTGCGGGAAAACCCCGCTGCACCACCATGCCGTCGCCCTGCCCCGTCTGTGCATGGCACGGTGCGCAGAAGGCGTGGTATTCACTACGCCCGCGCTGCAGCAGGGCCAGGGTCAGGGCTGGCGCAGGATGTGGAGCGTCGTGATATTCTACACTGTCCTGCACCACATCCGCCGGCGCGCTGCGGGCGCTGGCATAAGGGTTTTCCTTGTGCTGTTTTGACATGTCATCGCACCCGGCAGCCAGCAGCAGCAGCGCACCGGGAATCATGTGCAGCGGCCACGGGCGCTTCATGGGCCGATTTCCTCAATTCTCAGCGCACCGTGGCGGGCGAGCGTATCGCGCACCTGCCCGTTATCGGCCCCGCGCACCACAGCCACATGGCCGCCTGTCATAACATCCTGCATGCTCCCGGCCTCATCCACAGGGTCGTAAAGACGTGGCAGGCGCACGGCTATGAAGTAACCGATAATTCCCGCCAGGATGGCCCCCATGACCGCGAGTTCAAAACTGGCCGGGATGTAGGAAGGCCATGAAAAATCTGGCCTGCCGCCAATATCCTGCGGATAGGCCAGTGTCGTGGCATAGACCTGCATGCCAAAGCCCCCCACGCCGCCCACCATACCTCCACCCAGCATGACCAGCGGCAGGATGGAGGATGTGCCCATCCCGGATGGTGGGGCCGCCCCATAGGTTTCAACCCTGCAGGCCCGGTCGCGCCGCAGTTCGACCGCAGCCTCATGCAGCGCGCTTTCGGTAGCGAAGGCCGCGATGATCATGGCCGGTTACCGAGCATGGTGCGCATCTCGGCCATGGCAAGCATGGGCATGAAGCGCACGAGCAGGAGAAAGGTTGTCAGGAACAGCCCGATACTGCCAGCCAGCAGGCTCCATTCCCACACGGTGGGCGTGTACTGCCCCCAAGCGGAAAGAAGCTGCGTGCGTGCAAGACTGCTCACGATGATCTGGAAGCGTTCAAGCCACATGCCGATGAGCACGCCCAGACAGATCAGCCATATCACTGGCTGGTTAAGCCTGACCGTTCGCCACCATAACAGTTGCGGGAACACTATATTGAGCACGATCGTGCCCCAGTAGATGGGTGCGTACAGGCCATGAAGCCGGAAGGCGAACATGACCCTGTCTGCCGAGTCTGGCCCGTAATATGTTGAAAACACATCCATCACATAGGCGTAGGCCACGCACAGGCTGCTGGTGAGCAGCAGGCACCCCAGTATGTTGATGTGCCGCGACGTGATGTAGGGCTGCAGCCCCATGGCCGGGCGGAGTGGTATGACCGCCATCAGCACGATGGCAAAACCCGACAGGGCGGCCCCGAATACAAAGAACGGCGGAAACTGGGTTGAATGCCACCCCGGCGTGGCACCCCCCGCAAAATCCATGCCGACAATACTGTGAACAGAGACAACCAGCGGCGCCATCAGTGCGGCCATGACCCCATAAACAGGCTGGTAATGCCGCCACTGCTGCCCCGAGCCACGAAACCCCAGCGCCAGCACCCCGTAGAACACGCGCTGCCAGCGCTTTTGCGCCCGGTCGCGCAGGGTGGCCAGATCAGGCAGCAGCCCGAAATACCAGAACACGATCGAGCACAGCACATAGGCCAGGATGGCAAAGAAATCCCATACCAGCGGACTGCGGAACTGGGCCCACAGCCCCATGGTATTGGGATAGGGAAACAGCCAGTAGAAAAAACGTGGCCGCCCCAGATGCAGGATGGGAAATATGGCCGCGCACAGGGCAGCACACAGGGTCAGGCTTTCGGCCAGACGGTTGAGCGAGGTACGCCACGGTGCGCGCAGCAGGAAGAACAGGGCCGAAATGAACGTCCCGCCCGAGGCAATGGCGATCCACCAGACGTAATTGAGGATGTCAAACCCCCACGCCACGGGCCAGTCGATGCCCCATATGCCCAGGCCCGCATAAAACAGCCACGCAACGGAGATGACACCCATGCCCAGCAGCGACAGGGCAAAGCCAAGGCCCAGCCACCACCATAGCGGCGTCCAGCCCGCCTCGCCCTCATGCAGGGTGGTGGCGCAGATATGTTCCGTCAGGGAGTGTGGTGTCTCGTTGGGGAAGATGAACGGATCATCTTCCATCCCGGCACCGGCTTCCCCTTTCATGACGGGATGGCCGGATTGCGGTTGAGGATACGCCCCTCATAGGTCACGCGCGGGTGCGTGCCCTGTTCGGGCAGGGCGGCATAGGTAAGCGGGCTGGCCTTGCGGCGTGTCACTTCGGCTGCGGGGTCGTTGATATCCCCGAAGCTTATGGCCTGTGTGGGGCATGCGGCCTGACAGGCGGTGACCACATGCTCGCCTGTTCCATCGCGATCGGCGGCAATGCGGGCCTGGGCAATGCGCTGCACGCAGAAGGTACATTTTTCCATAACACCCCGCGCCCTGACCGAAACATCGGGGTTGCGGCTGATAGCGGGCCTGCTTTCGGTTGCAGCAAAAGCGAAATAATTGAACCGCCTGACCTTGTAGGGGCAGTTGTTGGAGCAGAATTTCGTGCCGATACACCGATTATAGACCATGACATTCAGGCCTTCAGAATCATGCGTCGTGGCTCCCACCGGACAGACGGTCTCGCACGGAGCCTGTTCGCAATGCATGCAGAGCATCGGCTGGAAGAACGTATCGGGCGCCTGCTCCGTTCCTTCATAGAAACGGTCAATCCGCAGCCAGTGCATCTCGCGCTGGCGCAGCACCTCGTCACGGCCGACCACGGGGATGTTGTTTTCCACCTGGCAGGCGGTTACACACGCGTTGCAGCCAATACAGGCATTGAGGTCAATACTCATGCCCCAGGCCACCGGCGCATCGGGTTCACGGCGGTACAGCGTGTCCTGTGCCTCTGGCGTGCCTGCAAGGAAATCCGGGCGATCATGAAACTGTGCCAGCGTGCCACGCCGCGCCACGTCGGATGGGGCGGCATCAATAAGCGTGGCGTGATGTTCCGTGCTCGCAACAGCCACGCTGCCCCCGCGCGCTGCCTCGATCCGCACAGGACCAGTTGCATCACGGAACGGATAAAGATCGCAGCCCACGTTGCTGCCCGTCTCGCCTGCATGGCGGCGGCCCCACCCCAGCAGCCCGACCACACAGCCTGTCGCCTGCCCCGGCTGTATCCATACGGGTAGCTGCGCGCGGGTTGTGCCGCAGGTCAGGGTGACCCTGTCGCCATTATGCAGGTTCATGGCCTGCGCCATATCTGGCGGGATCAGCAGCGGGTTGTCCCATACCACCTTGCTCAGAGGGCGCGGAAGTTCCTGCAGCCATGGGTTGCTGGCCCCGCGCCCATCCCACAGGTAAGGATCAGGTCGCAGCAGCAGCACAGGCCCTGCGGGCGTGCGGGGAAAAGCAGGCGACGCCACGCGTATCGCAGCCTGCCGCAGGGGGGCATCCACCCGTCGTGAGGCCGTTCCCGTAATGATCCCGGCCGCAAGGGCATCATGCCAGTCACGCGATGACGGAAACTGGTCGCGCCATGTACCGCGCACCATGTCCATGGCCGGGCGCAAGGGCTGGCCCAGGCAGGCATGGAGCGCGCTGAGTGCGTTCATCCCGCCATAAAGTGGCATGGCCTGCGGCTGGATAAGGGCAACGGTGCCATCATGCCCGCGTGCGTCGCCCCATTCCTCCATCGCATGCGCAAGGGGCACATGCCAGTGTGCGGCCAGTGAAGTCTCATGCGGGCGGTCTGACAGGGCAATGCTGGTGGGCACATGCTTCAGTGCCGCGGCAAAGCGGGGTGACTGGCAGGCCGGGTTTACGTCCAGCATCAGCAACGCCTGAACCGCACCACGTTCCATATCATCCATCAACGTCTTCAGGGAGCCAGTAGGAACGGCGGGCTGGTACAGGGAGGATTCGGCAACATTGAACACCTGCCCCCGTCCGCCCAGTGCTTCGTTCATGGCCAGTACGGCAGCCTGTGCTTCGGGCGGGTAATCGGGGCCGAGGTGCACGAAAGCCCGGCCGGGGTGGGCACGCAGGTCAGCCACCACGGGAGCAAGCCAGTCAGGCCCGCCCGATGGCGCGTCATTCTGTAAAATCCGGGCCGACAGGCGCCCGATCACCTCATTCATCATGGCGGGTGCTGCAATGAAGCGATGGTCCGCCGCAACGCCTGTCAGTGACGGTGTGGGCTCCACCGCATAAAGCCGGTTCATGGTGCTGTTGACCGGATTGCGGCGCGCGGCAAAGGCGCGGGCATGGCTCAGGTGCCCCGGTGCGCTATCGAGCAGGTCACTATCCAGTGCGAGCAGCACATCCGCCTGCGCCGGATCGACAATAACCGAGGTCGGCAGGCCATAAGCCAGACCAAGGCCCCGTGTTACGTTCTCACGCCCGATCGCATCCCATTCATGCCATACCGCGCCGGGAAAAGCGGCAAGAACCTGCTCGATCGTCCGGCCCAGCGTGGGAGAGGTGACTGTTCCGGTCAGGATACGCAGGCCCTCGCCCGCCTGTGTGCCATCAGGGCGCCGGGTCATGGCAGTTGCGCGCATCTTCTGCATGGCAGCGGCCAGATCCGGCCATGAGGTCGGCATGCCTTTGTGGAGCGGGCCCGTGGCGCGGTCGGGATCATAAAAATCGTACACAAGCGCCTGGGCCATCACATCAGTGGCACCCAGGCTGCTGGGGTGGCCGGGATTGCCCTCTACCTTGATCGGCCGCCCCATCTGGTGTGTGACCAGAATTCCCTCCGCATAACCATCACGCACATGAGCCGTGGCGTAAACATTGGGCAGACCGGGCACCACACCTTCCGCCGCGCGCACGGCCGAGACGAAACCCCGGTCAGGCGTGCCGGGGTCACAGCCAGCCACCCCGCCACTGGCCAGCGCAAGCCCCAGCAGCCTGAGCATGCGCCGCCGGTCCAGCGTGTGCGACAGCACGGATTCAAGCTGGGGAAAATGGCGGATGAGCGCCCTGTCCGACATTTCGATAGCGCTGCGTGGCGCTTTCCCTACCGGTGGCATATCGAGCATTCCGTAAGGTTGCGCCTGCCAAGATGGTACCGTGCCATCAGGGCGGCTGGACCCGGTGTACCGGGATCGCGATGCCAGTCCATGTCGAATATGTTTTCCGCCGGGCGCAGGTTGGGACCGGGGTTGCGATGGCAGTCCACACAGAACTGCATCGTGAGTGTCCTGGCCTTGTAGGTCAGTGGCATGGCAGCAACATTGCCGTGACAGCTTTCGCAGCCTACCCCTTTGGCGACATGAATGCTGTGATTGAAATAGACATAGTCCGGCACATTGGTCACGCGCTGCCAGGTCATGGGAGTGTTCCTTAGCAAACTGTCGCGAACAGCCGCGAGCACTGCGGCATTCGTCCAGATCTGTGAATGGCACGTCATGCAGGTAAAGGTTGGTGGCAGGCTGGCCTGCGCGCTGCGTTCAACGCTGCTGTGGCAGAAGCGGCAATCAAGCCCCAGGCCTGCCACATGATGCTGGTGGCTGAAGGGAACCGGCTGTTCGACAGCCCAGCCCACATGCCGCTCATAATCGGAATACGGCCATGCAAACCACAGCAGGCACACACTTGTAACTACACAGGCAATGGCGGCGAGGCATGCCGTCATGATGATATTGGCGCGGGGGGTAAACGGTGCTCCCATCAGTCTGCGTTCCATCTGTGATGGCGACCTTCCGGACCTGGCTTTATCTGGTCACAGGCGGGCACGCTGCACGCTCGGGGTATCCCCCGGACAGAACGTCACTGCCGAAAAAAACGATCCCATCACAAGGCGGTGAATACTGCGCATATTCCGTCATGGGCAAAGCATACATCTGAAAATACAGCCTGTATGGCAATGCTACCCCGGTTACGAGGTATGATTATAAATTGTCTTTCTGCGGCAACTTGCGGACAGCAGGCCACGTTCACAGGCATGATTCCGATACCAATACAGGAGCGGATCATGAGCCTTAATGACAGGTCGCAGGGCGAGCCACCACCGCTGGCTGACAGAAGCCTCAAGCCCCCGTTCGCTACCCCTACGGAACGAAAACATGGGCTGCTGACGACGCTCATGGTGATTATTTTTCTGGGAGGGATAGCACTCGGGTGTCTGTTCTCACCGCATATTCCACTACCTAAATTCTAGCGCCTGTCAGACCTTGAATGACAGGACAGGCTGTATGACTATGTGCAATGAGCATGATGCCGTCTGTCTTTTCTGATTAATCCCGGAACCGCTGATCGAGAAGGTCTGCCCGGAAAGAACGATCCTGAAGTCGTCTGCCCGGATTAGGCTTACAGGTTCCGGCATCTGGTCGAAAACCTGTGAGCAAGGCACGGAGAGTGGCGGGCTGTGGCAACCCGATACGAGAAAACAGCCGCATCCTTCCTCTCCGTCCTTCTCATCGCTGCTACAGCAGACCATATCAGGACCTGACATCCGGTACGAATGACATGAGGCAACTGTAACCAGTTGCCCCTTCTTCCCGACAGGATGGATGCGCTGTTTCATATATACCCGATATCAGGCAGCGGCATGCTGGTTTACACTCATCCCGGCAATGTCCGTCAACTTCTGATCGGCGGATTTTTCTTCTTTAAGTGTCTGTTCCAGAACAGCCGCGCAGTCGGTGCGGCCAAGTTGCCGGGCATAGGCAATGAGGCTTCCGTAACGGGTTATTTCATAATGCTCGACAGCCTGGGCAGCCGAGAGCATGGCGGCGTCACGGACCTCGGGATCATCGCAATCGCTGATGATGTCCTTCGCCTCGGCAATGATTCCATCCATTGCCTGACAGGTCACACCTTTGACGGACTGGCCATGCATCTCGAAAACCTGCTCGAGCCTGCGTACGTGTTCGCGTGTTTCCGTCAGATGATGCTGGAACGCGGCCTTCAGTTCCGGTTCAGTGGCCTCTTCCGCCATGGTGGGCAGGTTTTTCACGATCTGGTTTTCGGCGTAATAGATGTCCTGAAGGGTATGCACGAACAGGTCATCAAGGGTTTTGATCGGTTTTGAGAACAGGCCCATTGATTTTCTCCATTCTCGAAAAGATGCTGCTCGCCTGATCGGCGCACGATCGTCGATGCATTGAGCGGAGCATTCAGATTCCGGGGGACGGCAGCAGATCGCTGACGTCCCCGGTATTCAACACCATGTCAGGTGTTCTTGTGGCTCTGCTGACCAGCTTTCACATGCTGTTCATGCGTGCCGCCCCGGGTGCCGGTGCCGTGTTCACCCTCGCCCTTCTCACCGTGCGATGTGCCGGTGTTCTTGTGGCTCTGTTCGCCGGCCTTGACGTGCTGTTCATGCGTGCCGCCGCGGGTGCCGGTGCTGTGGGTACCCTCGTTTTTCTCACCTTGCGACGTGCCGGCATTCTTGTGGCTCTGCTCGCCGGCCTTGACGTGCTGTTCATGGCTGCCGCCCTGATTTGCCATTTGTCCATTCCTTTTTTGCTGATAGGGAACGGTCGTTCAGCCGACCGTCGAACCACAAACTATCCGGCCTGAATTCAGTTTCAAAAATTCAGCAAAAAAATATTATTAAAAATAAAAACAAACGAAACCGGCTATATATACTGAAATTACATTCTTATTGCGAAATATTTAAATTGATGATTATTTCCCATAAATGCACGATAGAGTCACAAGCGGTCTGATGCAGGCTGATAGAGATGACATCCGCAGGAGGGTGGCGGGAGATTACTTTCAGTGCGCGGCATCGGCCTTTACCTGTAGAGCGCAAGCCTATACCCACGCCTGCCGGGTGGATCGCTCCTGGCATGCTTGCAATATCATTGCCGAAAGTTTTTTATGTCACAGTTCCAATATTCATCTGATGTATATTGATATGGGTTCATTCTCCCTACATCGAAACAAAGAATTACCGGTTATGGTGATGCCCGCCAGCCAGACGTCGCGCCAGTAAAAATTTCATGCATCCCTTTTCACGCATGAAGGCGCAACCGACACCCCCCTGATGCCTTAAACCCTTTACTGACCCAGACAAAACCAGATACCCACCGGAGCGATCTCCCATGACCCGTGAGTCTGTCGCCGTCCCGTGTCGCCTCCAGATCAATGGCCAGAACTCCTCTGCGGACCTGCCGCCATCCGTCACGTTACTTGACCTGCTGCGTGAGCGGCTTGACCTGACCGGCACAAAAAAAGGGGGGCGATCACGGCCAATGTGGCGCATGGCGTCGTATCGCATGACCGGAACTGCCCGATATCTGGCTCCAGCCCCATAAAACCGACCGATTTCCATTGCCCGGCCTGCACGCCGGGATGCCGCGCCAGGTCGCGACAGGAAGACTGGTGGGCCCACATAATGCAGCCGTCCCCGCCATCTCAGTTCAAAATGCATTTCCGCTTTTTTACCCTGTTCGGAATAGGCTATGGTCAGGAGGACGGTCTTGCCGCTTCGTATCCTTTACATCACTGCATGGCAGGTAGCAGCATGCACGGGCAGAAAGAACGGAACCAATATTCCCTTTCATGGCTTTTTATCCGAGCAAATGCACTGCATGCGGCCCGGTAATGGCCCCCTGCCCCGTTAATACCGACAGTTCGAGAAAAGGGATGGAACGATGGTGTCCACCGCGACAGCCCTCCTGCTAGCCAGATTTCAGTTTGCCTTTACGGTAGGGTTTCATATCGTTTTCCCCGCTTTTTCCATCGGGCTTGCAGCCTATCTGGCCGTGCTGGAAGGCACATGGCTGAAAACAGGCCGGCAGGTCTATCTCGATCTCTATCAATACTGGCTCAAGGTCTTTTCCATCGTCTTTGCCATGGGCGTCGTATCCGGGTTGGTCATGTCGTATGAATTCGGCACGAACTGGTCGGTCTTTTCACGCAAGGCCGGGCCAATTACCGGTGTGCTCCTGTCATACGAGGTGATGACGGCCTTTTTCCTCGAGGCCGGTTTTCTGGGTGTCATGCTGTTCGGCATGAACAAGGTGGGGCGCGGGCTGCATTTTGCGGCAACGTGCCTTGTCTCGCTTGGCACACTCATTTCCATGACATGGATCCTCGCCTCCAATTCATGGATGCAGACCCCGCGCGGCTATACGATCGAGCCGGGCACGGGCCGTTTCCTGCCGGCGGACTGGCTTGCCATCATCTTCAATCCCTCCTTCCCCTTCCGGCTGCTGCACATGGGGCTTGCGGCCTTCCTGTCGGTGGCCTTTGTGGTGGGTGCAACGGCTGCGGGGCATATGCTTGCCGCCCGCAGGCGGGGCGAGCAGGCCAGCGAGCCGGTGCGGGTCATGTTTTCCATGGCAATGTGGATGGCGACCATCATAGCCCCCCTGCAACTTGTTGCAGGCGACATGCATGGCCTGAACACCCTTGAGCACCAGCCCGCCAAAATCGCTGCTATGGAGGGGGACTGGACATCGGAAGACCATGCGCCAGAACTGCTGCTCGGCATTCCCAACATGAAGACGGAACATACGGATTATGCCGTGGGCATTCCGCTGCTCGGCTCCCTCATCCTGACCCACAGCCTTGATGGCAAAGTGCCGGGAATGAAGGATTTCCCGGCACAGGACCGGCCGCCTTCCTATATCATCTTCTTTACCTTCCGCATCATGGTGGCCCTTGGCATGGCCATGATCGGCATGGGGCTGTGGTCGCTCATCCTGCGGCGGCGGGGGCGGATCTATGACAGTGCAGCCCTGCACCGTGCGGCTGTCGTCATGGCGCCGGTGGGTTTTGTGGCGCTGCTGTGCGGCTGGGTTACGACCGAGGTCGGGCGGCAGCCCTGGACTGTCTATGGCCTGCTGCGCACAGAGAACAGTGTCTCCCCCCTTATGCTGCCCAGCATGGCCCTGACCATGACGGCATTCGTGGTGGTGTATTTCTTTGTATTCGGCTCCGGGCTGATCCTGCTTGTGCGCATGCTGCGCCATGCACCGCAGACCGGCGAGCAGGGCCCCACTACGGAAAATTCAGCCTCCGTGCTGGGTGCGCGCTCCCACCCGCACGAACTGCCGGGCCACGATACGCCACATGGTTCCGGCCCGGCCTGACACCCCCGTAAACCGCTATCAGGAGATGGAGCATGGACGGCGCAGCATACTGGCTACCTGTAATCTGGGGCGTGATCCTGGCGGCCGCGATCATGATCTATATCGTGCTCGACGGGTTTGACCTTGGCATCGGCATCCTGTTTGCCTTTGAGCGCAGGCGCGACAGCCGTGACATCATGGTCAACACCATTGCCCCGGTATGGGATGGGAACGAAACCTGGATGGTTTTTGGGGGAGCCGTGCTGTACGGGGTCTTTCCGGGGGCCTATTCCACCCTGCTGCCTGCCCTTTACCTGCCGGTCGTGACCATGCTGCTGGCCCTTATCTTCAGGGGGGTCGCGTTTGAATTCCGCGTCCTGACCCGTATCGGCGCAGGTAGCCGCTCAGCCTTCTGGGACTTCGGGTTCATGGCGGGTTCGGTCATTGCCGCGTTCTGTCAGGGGGCGATCGTGGGGGGCGTGATACAGGGCGTATCCACCACCGAAGGTTCTTTTTCCGGTGGCCCGGTAGACTGGCTGACCCCGTTCAGCGTGCTGTGCGGCATGTCAGTCGTGCTGGGCTATGCGCTGCTGGGGGCCTGCTGGCTGATCTGGCGCACGGAAGGCGCACTGCAGCAGCATTGCCGCGTTTGGGCGTTTCCCCTGGCACTGGCGCTACTGGCCTGTATCGTGGCCGTAAGCATATGGACCACACAACTGCACGCCCCTTACCTGCGGCGCTGGATTGCGTGGCCCAATATCCTGATCGTGGCGCCGGTGCCCATTCTGGTTGGTGTGCTGACAGCCATTTTCATGTGGGGATTACGCAACCGGCACCACATCACGCCCTTTTTGTGCACGCTGGGGCTGTTCTTCCTGTCGTTTTCCGGGCTGGGCATTACGGTATGGCCCCATGCCGTGCCGCCGGGGCTGACATTGTGGGATGTGTCCTCTCCGCCATCGAGCCAGGCATTTGAACTGGTGGGAACAGCCATCCTGCTGCCTGTCATCCTTGCCTACACGGTTTATTCCTACCGGGTGTTCCGTGGCAAGGTCACGGCAGATGACAGCTATCACTGAGGCAGGCACCGTGCGCGATCTCCCCTCGCCCGCAAAAAAGCAGACCACGCCCGGCCCGCTTGGCAGGCTGGGGTGGTTCGTCCTGATCTGGGCCACCAGCACGGCTGTTGTCATGCTGGTGGCCGAGGGGCTGCATGCCATGATCCCGCATTGAAAGGATGGAGCCATTTTCCGTACCCCGGTCAGATCACAGGCGTCCGTTCCAGCGATGTGGCATGACAGGACATGCTCCTCATCCGGAACAGAAGGATTTTTGCGGAACATGCCATGCCTTGCGCCATATCGCGGATGGTCACATGGCTGGTGAACGTCATATAGGATGACTGGACGATGTGTCCGGTTCGTTACCGGCAGGACCGCCTGCCCCCATACTGCCTCCGCCCATGTTTGCGCCTTCCATGCCGCCTGCGCCGCCGCCTTTTGCGCCACCATCCTTACCCCCTTCCCCCTTGTCACGACCGCCTGAAGCCGACGGACGGCTCGGCCCCTGCCGCGGAAGCTCCAGATCAGACGGGATGCGTTCAATATCCAGGGCCTTACGGATGAAGTTGCGCAGGGATACAACCAGATCATGTGTATGGACATTGCGGCCCTGCACCAGTTCGGATGCCGCCCTTACCGCCAGACGGACATGCTCCTCAGTGCCCAGCAGGATGATGTCGGACAGAGCGGCCTCGACAGCATCGCGAATGCGCCGGGCACGTTCTGAATTTCCTGACAGTTCGAGCGGCGCCATCTCCTGGCCACTGGCTTCACGAGATTTTATTTCTTTCAGATGGATCGGGCTGACACTCAGGTCTCCTGTAAATGAGCCCCCCAATGTTTTGTAAGCCGCAATCAATGTTCTGATACGCTCGTTGATCTGTCGGTTCAGGCGCTCCCTGCGCTGCTGGATTGTCAGCATCATGACCAGGCGGATGCCCACCCCGAGCAGGGTCAGTAATACGAGCCCGATAACCGTTATCAGGGCACTATGCCATGAACTGAAATCTACATTCCGCAAGGTGGTCTCCTTCTGGTTTGCCCTGATATACCCAAAGCGGCTGTTCCCCTGCCCTATTCGCTCCCCGTCCTGTTCCGCGAAGCGGCCTGACGCACCATTAACCCGACAACCAGCACGAACGCGAGGAACATGAAGCTGCTGCTCACGCTCAGGCTGGCACTGATCGCGCCTTTGTAGGCCTGCGTTACGTCTCCATGCGTGGCGGGGGAAAGCGTCTGGATCGCGGCCATGCCTTTTTCCAGAAATTCGGGCACGTCGATTTTTTCTGGCAGGACCTGAAGCCGGTTCTGCAGGGTCAGCGCCATCACGCCGCCCGAAAGCGCCACGCCAAGCGAGCCGCCAAGCGCACGGATGAAGGACATCATGGCCGTGGCGATACCGAGTGAACCCGTGGGCACGGCATTCTGGATCATGACCGTCGCATTGGGCATGCCAATTCCCATGCCCACGCCAAGACATCCCAGACTGAGCAGGAAGAACAAGGCAGGCGCGCCATGATGGGCACAGACCGCAATCAGGGTAAGTGCCGTGAATTCGATACCAACACCAACACAGAGCAGGAGCGTGTAGCGTTGCGTTCTGGATGAAACATATCCGCCCAGCACCGAACTGATCATCATCGTGCCCACCTGCGGCAGCATCATCAGTCCCGATGCCGCTGGCGTCTCACCAAGAACAAGCTGATAATAAAGGGGCAGGAAGATCATTGACCCCATCATGGCAAAAGACATTATCCCGGTCGCGGCGACGCATATGGAAAAAGTCGGAATACGCAGCAGGTCCAGACTGATGAGCGGCTCGGGCGCCCGTCGCTCCTGCCAGATGAACGCAACAAACAGAAGCGTCGCGCCCCCGAGAAGGAGAAATGTGAGCGGCGATGTCCATGCCAGAGTGGTGCCAAGGGCGTTGAACAGCAGCAGGAATCCTGCCGTGGCCATGCTCAGAAGGGCCGCGCCGGGATAATCGATGCGGGGCCTTGCCTCGGTCCGGCCAGCAGGCAGGCTCAGCATGATCAGCCCGAACGCGAGAAGCCCGATCGGCAGATTGACAAGAAAGACCCATCGCCAGGACAGCGCACCTGTCAGCACACCGCCCAGAAAGGGCCCCGCGACACTGCTGACCGCAAAGGCTCCGGTAAACAGCCCCTGATAACGCCCGCGCTGCTGGGGGGATACCATGTCGCCAATCACTGTCTGCGACAGTGTCATCAGGCCGCCTGCGCCCACGCCCTGAAGGCCGCGGAACACAATCAGCTGCCACATGTCCTGCGCAATGCCGCAGAGCAGCGAGGCGCCAAGAAACGAGCCTATGCTGAACGCCAGCAACGGTCGCCTGCCGAACATGTCGGACAGTTTGCCATACATTGGCGTAGCGATTGTGGAGGTGAGCATGAACGCCGTAACAACCCACGACATATGCGCCAGGCCACCAAGGTCGCTGACAATCGTGGGTAACGCAGTCGAGACGATGCTCTGGTCGAGCGCGCCCATGATCATGGTCAGGATAAGGCCGATGAAAACCAGCCGGCGTGTCGAAGGGCTATAGGCAGATGCCGTCTCTGCCACGGAAGATGACTGCACGAAAAAATCCTGTGATGACAAAAATGGGCTGCATGTCGCTGATGACGAACGCATGCACTCCCGGTTGCTTCAGTTATCGTAGCAAAGCAGGTTTGGCGCGATTCAAAATATGGCTTGAGGCGACTGATCCCGGACCGCACTGGCAGTGCGCCATAATAACCACATCTTCCGCAACGGGCAGCGCTGGGGCACGCATTTCTTTCAGGCTGACCCGGTCATTCTCCATGAATCAGCGCCAGAACAATTTATAATTATGTTAAGAGCGATAATGACAAAGCGGTTTATGGGACCCTGAAAGGTACCTTGCAACCCCTGCATTACCCTCCCCACTTCAATGCTTTATTTTCCGATACCGCCAGCGCAGGCTTTCATGAGTTCAAACCCGTTCTGCACGGCGGCCCCATATGCGGTGTTGTCATAAATCGTCCAGACCTCGGTGCCACGTGCGGCAAGTGCGGCAATGACTTCTGCATGGGCCTTTACGGCTGCCTGCGTATAACGTGACTTATAGATGTCCGGGGTGCCATGCAGCCGGAAATAGGCAAGCCCGCTCCAGCCGCCCGGTTGTGCCGCTGGGGCCGGGCGGGCGGGATCCGCTGCGACGCGTGATATCTGCAGCCCTGCCAGCATATGGTCTATCGCTGGCTGGAACCAGCTTTCATGTCTGGGTTCCACAACGATGGGCCCGGAAAACCTGCCCCGCAGATCATGGAAGAAACGCACGGCAATATCCCCGGAATAGGCAAAACTGGGGGGAAACTGAACCAGAACGGGGCCGCGTTTTTCACCAAGGCCATCCGTTTCCTCGGCAAAGCGGTCGATCAGCGCCTGACAGTCAACCAGACGGCGCTCATGCGTGATGGTTCGGGGCAATTTAACCGAGAAGCGGAACGCAGGCGGCACGCTGGCTGCCCAGCGCATATAAGTCGTGCGGCGGTGCGGGCGATAGAAGCTGGTATTGATCTCGACTGTCGAGAAATAAGAAGCATACCGTTCAAGTTGTGTGCCGGTAACGGGTAGCTGCAACGCTTTAGCCATCGGTGAAAAGGACGACCAGCCCGCAATACCGACCCGAATGGACATGACCTCTTCCTTCCCCATCAAGGCAATAACGGATTATCATAACCGGGTTTACAGCAATAAAGCATGTGAACGTGACGATATGAGGACGAGCAGGAGTCGAAGCATAACACGCGTCATCCCTCACACCCCTGCGCGGCACAAACCCGATCGGCATACGGATGCCATGTTCACTCACGCAGCCATTTTGTCATCCTGAAGTTCGTAAATGGCACATCGTGCTTAATCTACGGTTTAACCCCATCGCTCAAAAAAGAGGATGCCTCTGCGGTCAGGCGGGCTGCGGGACTCCTGATGTATTCAGCATCAAAACGCGTTTAACAACAGGAATATCCGTGTCACAGCAGGCGACGTATATTTTGCACCACATCATGGCGGACACGCTCGGCAAGGGCAGAGGGCAACAGGTCGAAGCCATGCACCGCATTTGCATAGACAATGAGGTCGGTCGGCACGCCCGCCTGCCACAGGCGATGGGCAAAGGCCACATCTTCATCACGAAACAGGTCCAGCGCGCCAGTAACGATGAACGTTGCTGGCAACCCGGACAGGTCGCGCATGAAAGCAGGCGACAGATAACCAAATCGCGGATCATCAGCCGCCAGCTCTCCCCGCACGGCAGACCATGCGTGCTGGTTCTGGGCGCGCGTCCATACGAATTCCCCTGTCATGGGATCATCGCAAGGGGCATCCACCCCGCCTGTACGCAGGTCCAGCATCGGGTAGATCAGGACCTGCGCGCGCAGTCTTACCTTGCCACGATCACGGGCCAGAAGGGCCGTGGCAGCCGCCAGGCACCCTCCTCCACTATCGCCCATGACCATGACGCGATCAGGATCAATACCCAGTGTGGCTGCATGGCCGTGCAGCCACACCAGAGCGGCATAGACATCTTCCAGCCCACCGGGGAAAGGCGTCTCGGGTGCAAGCCGGTAATCAACCGAGACGATCAGGGCCTCTGTCTGCGCTGCCAGCCGGGCGAGCATGCCGGCCTGCATGTCGGGCGTGCCCGCAATCATGCCACCGCCATGGACATAGAGAATGGCCGGCATCGCTCCCCTATTTTCTGACGGCCGGAACATGATGACCCGAACATCGGGCGCCCCATCCGGCCCCGGAACCAATCGTGCCTCGTAATCGACCGATCCGGATTTCAGGAGAGCCGTTGTTCCCTTCACCAGATCATGGCGGAATGCCTCAAGATCGCCCCGCCCGGGACCAAAGGATGGAAACAAAGCCACCTTGTCACGCTGCTCTGCGTCGACCAGACCAAGGGTAGTCATAAGGCGAACTCTCCATCTCTCTTACCAATAAAGGCGATCATAGAGAGCCATTTCCCAGGGCGACAGTGGTCCTTGCAACACATTGAATTGTCCACAGCCCGGCACAAACCCGCTACAGGTTCAAAATGGTTGCAGGCACCATTATTGCCGGATTTTTCCAATCGCCCTCAAACCAAGGCCACAGATAAACATCATAATGACACCCAGCGGAACCAGCCACGTAAAAGCGATTGTCGCGCCATAAGGGTGCCAGAACATCATGAGGCCGCAGACCGTAACAACAGTCATGACGAAAGCAGGCAGAACCTCCCGCGTGAGCGCGTGCCTGCTGAACATGGCAAACACAAAAGCCCCCAGCATCGCCCCGTAAGAGCATGACGCCACCGACAGCCCGAATACAACCGCAGGCCCATGACTATGGGCAAATGCCAGTGCGGCAAGAACGAGCACCGCAGCCCACAGCAGGGTCACCAGACGGGCGAACGCCAGCGCCGACAGGCCTATCCGGCGCGCCAGTGCGCGGCAGGGCGTGGCAAAATCCAGCACTGTCGCGCTGGTCATGGCATTGAGCGTGGCGGACAGCGAACCCATGGTCGCGCTCAGCAGGCCTGCAATCAGCAACCCGGCCAGTCCCGGTGGCAGGTCATGCACGATAAAGGCAGGGAACAGCGCATCCGATGTCTGCAGCCCCATTGCAGAGAGCGGTTTTTCATCATTGCGCGCCCAGAGCAGCATGCCCACGAGCGACAGCATGGCAAACAGGCACCCGACCATGACGCCACTGCCAACCAGCGCCTTTCTGGCATCACGCAGGTTGCGGGCGGCCAGCACGCGCTGGACCAGCAACTGATCCGTGCCATGCGATGCCATGGCCATGATCGCTCCCCCGATCATGGCCGCACAAGGGGTATAGGGATCAAGGAAATAGCGGGGAGATTTGTGGAACAGGTGGAACCTGTTGGAATGGCGCAGCGCATGGATCTGCAGGTCTGTGGCATGATGGTACAGCAACCCCAGACAGACCGCCGTTCCCACTCCGTAGACGGCAAGCTGTATGGCATCGGACCACACAACGGCCCGCAGCCCGCCAGACAGCGTGTAAAACAGCGTGAGGCCCATAATGAGCAGCATGATCACCCATTGCGGCAGGGGAAAATTCATGGATGCCAGGATGGCTGCAACCGGCAGCATGCCTGCAAACAGCCTGATCCCCTCCGCCAGCACGCGCATGACCAGAAACGTGGCCGATACGGTACGCTCCATCGCCTCCCCGAACCGATGGCCCAGATACTGGTAGACACTGCTGACCTGACCGGAAAAATAACGTGGCAGAAACAGCCATGCGACAAGCGCGCGGCCAATGACATACCCCACCGCCAGCCCCACGAACACCATGCCGCTACCATAAGCGATGCCGGGTATGCTGATGATGGTGAGGGTCGAGGTTTCGGTTGCGACAAGAGACAGGCAGATCACCCACCACGACAGGTTATGGCCACCGCCAACATAGGTGGAAACGGAATTCTGCCGCCCCGACAGGGCGAATGCAATGAATGGCAGGGTCAGGCAATAGATGCAGATAATAGCGATGTCGATTGCGGACATACCGGTTCCATCGTGTCAGAAAGGCCGATCATATGACCGGATTAATACCATATGAAAGCCAGAAAATATTCGGTATCGAAACATATTTCTGTATCCATGCGACTAAAATCTACAATCTGGCATGTTTTTTTCACTGAATTTGAAAGATATTTTGCATTTCTCCCCCGTCACACGCGCCTCCACGCCGGTCTTTATCAAAACGGATCGTTGTCACTGCAGGGGCGTAATGGTATTATTCCTGTATCAGGCATCTGGCATGCCGTCTGTTAACGGACCCTTTGCACATGCATGTTTTTCCGGTCGGCACCCGGCTGAAGCGCCGCCATGTCCTGATGCTGGCCGGTGCCGCAACGGTTACGGCCTGCGCGCCCCATGCGCGTGGCGCCCGCCACACCGGCCCCGACATGAGCGGCGTGGACCGCAGGCTGCAGCAGGCCGTGACCCAGGGCGAAACGCCAGGGGTTGTCTGCGCCATCGGTCACGATCGGCAGATCGTGCATCGGGCCGTATATGGCAGGCGCGCTGTCACTCCCGCGGCCGAACCCATGACGTGGGATACGGTATTCGACATGGCATCCCTGACCAAGGCGGTCATCACCGCGCCCAGCGTCATGCAGTTGTGGGAACAGGGTCGGTTCAGGCTGGATGATCCTGTCTCGCGTTATCTGCCGCAATTCGCGGCGGCTGGCAAAGCCACCATTACCATCCGGCACCTGCTGACCCATTATTCCGGCCTGCCGCCCGATCTGGACCTCAAGCATCCATGGCAGGGGCGCGATGCCGCGTTCCGCCTGACCATGGCTGCTGCCCCTTCACAGCCGCCCGGCAGGAGCTTCATCTACAGCGACATCAATTTCATCACGCTGGGTTTTCTGGTTGAAAAACTCTCGGGCATGACGCTCGATGCCTATGCCACGCGTTTCATCCTGACCCCGCTGGGCATGCGGCAGTCACGTTTCCTGCCGCCTGAAACATGGCTGCCACGCATTGCCCCCACCCAGCCGGATGAAAACGGCCAGATGCTGCGCGGGCAGGTGCATGATCCCTCCGCCCGCCGTATGGGGGGCGTGGCCGGGCATGCGGGCCTGTTTTCCAACGCGGATGACATGTGCCTTTATGCGCAGGCGCTGCTCGACCGGCGCGCAGGCAGGCCCTCAGCCTACCCGCTGCAACCCCGAACCCTCATGCTCATGACAACCGCGCAGCAGCCGGAGGGAAAATCCGACCTGCGCGGGCTGGGATGGGACATTTCCACGCATTATTCCTCCGTCCGGGGGGACAGGTTTCCCCTCGGCTCCTTCGGGCATACCGGCTTTACCGGCACCTCGCTGTGGCTTGACCCCGGCAGTGACAGCTATGTCCTGATCCTGACCAGCCGCCTGCACCCTGCAGGCCACGGCAATGTCGTGCGCCTGCGCCACGATGTGGCCACCGCAGCAGCCCTTGCCCTCATCCCGCAGCAGGGGTGAGCCACTTCGCATCCCCCTTCCCTCCCGGAGTTGATGGTATATGACACAACACAGCCGCGCCCCCATCCTGCCCATCACCACAGAAGGGCAGGACCCACGCTATGCGGATGTAGATGTGTGGCCCGTGGCGTCCGTGCTGGATGCGCTGGTGGAATCACAGTTGAGCGCCATTGCCGCCGTGCGCGCCGCGACACCGGAACTTGAGCGCGCCGTCAATACCGCCCTGCCGCGCCTGCTGGCGGGGGGGCGACTGTTCTATGTGGGTGCCGGCACATCAGGGCGGATCGGCATGCAGGACGGGGTGGAACTGCTGCCCACCTTCGGCTGGGCGCCAGAACGGCTCGTGCTGCTGCTGGCGGGTGGAAATGATGCCATCTATCAGGCAGCGGAAGGGGCTGAAGACCGCGAGGACATGGCGCGGACAGACATCCTTGCCCACAATCCCGGCCCTGATGATGTGGTACTGGGCATCGCGGCAAGCGGTTCTACGCCCTATACCTGCGCGGCTGTTGCGGCCGCGCGCGCGGCGGGCAGCCTGACCATTGGCATCGCCTGCAATCGTGGCAGCAGGCTAACAGATGTCGCGGATCTGGGCATTACCGTGGTGACAGGGCCGGAAGTCATTTCCGGGTCCACCCGGCTCAAGGCGGGCACGGCGCAGAAAGCCACCCTCAATCTGATTTCCACCACGCTCATGATCCGCATGGGCCATGCCTATCGGGGGCAGATGGTGGATATGCGGGTGGTCAACGCCAAGCTGCGCCAGCGGGCCTGCCGCATGGTTTGCAACCTGAGCGGCAGCACCGAACAGCAGGCCCTGAGCGCGCTTGAGGCCACGCGGTTCAATGTCAAACGTGCTGTCATGATCTGTTCCGGCATTCCCACTGACCAGATCGAACCACTGCTTGTAGCCCATGATGGCAACCTGCGTTCGATCCTTGGGCAGGTGCATGGGCCCGATGAAGGGTAGCATGACACCGGAACAGCTTTTTACGGCACTGACCCCCAGCCCGCATGACAGGAAGCCCCTTTACCTGCAGGTAGGCGACCGGTTGCGTGACATCATTGCCAGCGGCGCGCTCAAACGCGGTGATGCCATGCCCCCCGAGCGTGAACTGGCAGAGCGGACCGGAGTCTCGCGCGTGACCATCCGCAAGGCATTTGCCGAACTGGTCGGCGCAGGGTTTCTGAGCCAGAAGCCCGGGGCGGGTACGTTCGTATCAGGCCGGAACGAACAGCCCCTTTCCGTCCTCCAGGGCTTTTCGGAAGATATGCACGCGCGCGGGTATGAACCCGGCTCGATCTGGCTGGACCGGCATGTAGCACGTACAAGCCCGGATGAGGCCATGGCACTGGGTATAGCGCCCACAGCCCGTGTCATGCGCCTCAAACGGATCCGGACGGCCAATGGTCGGCCCCTGGCGGTCGAGACAGCCGTCATTCCGGCGCATTATCTGGATGACCCCGACAGCGTGGGAAGCTGCTTTTATGCCGTGCTCAGGGAACGTCATCTTCTGCCGGTCAGGGCGCTGCAGCGCATCCGTTCACGTCTGGCTCTGGTTCATGAAGCCGAACTGCTGCATCTCGAGCCCTCCAGCGCCATACTGGATATTGAAAGGCGATCCTTCCTGCCCGACGGGCGGGTGCTTGACGTCACATTCTCATCCTATCGTGCCGACCTTTATGATGTCGTGATGGAACTCAGAACTGCGGAAATACAGGCATGAATCGTATGCTCACGGTCATTGGCCTTATGAGCGGCACGTCGCTTGATGGGGTAGATGCTGCTGTCATCCGCACGGATGGTGAGCGGATTGAAGGATTTGGGCCGGATCTGAGCCTGCCCTATCCGGCCGCCCTGCGCCAGCGTGCCCGAAAAATTCTGGATGCAGCCCCTGCTCTCTCCCCGCACGACCCGGAACTGAAAGCCGTAGAGCACGAGATAACCCGGCACCATGTTGATGCGGTACTGCAGCTTCAGGCTCTTGTGCCAAAGGTCGATCTGATCGGTTTTCATGGCCAGACCATCCTGCATGACCCTGCTCACCACCGCACATGGCAGATCGGGGATGCGCAGTTTCTGTCACACGCAACGGGGCTGGCTGTCATCCATGATTTCCGCAGCGCTGATATCGCAGCCGGTGGCGAAGGCGCGCCGCTGGTGCCATGGTTTCACGCTGCCCTGCTGCAAGGCGTGCCCCGACCGGTCGCGGTGCTGAATATCGGGGGGGTTGCGAATGTAACGCTGGTTGATGCGGACGGCACGATCCATGCCTGTGATACCGGCCCGGGCAACGCCCTGCTTGATGACTGGGCCCTGCGCCATACCGGCACGGCATGTGACGTGGATGGAAGACTGGCCGCGATGGGCACGGTCAGCCAGACGATTGTGGAAGACCTGCTGGCTGATCCCTATTTTGCCCGCCCTGCCCCGAAATCGCTGGACCGGCAGACATTCGCTGCGGCACTCGACCGGGTAGCGGGCTGCACGCCAGCGGATGGGGCGGCCACGCTTGCCGCTTTTAGCGTTGAAGCCATTCGGCGCACGCCCCTGCCCACGCGGCCGGCGCACTGGTATGTCTGTGGTGGCGGGCGGCATAATCCCGTTCTCATGCACGCAATGCGGACAACGCTCGGGGCTCCGGTCGAACCCGTTGACAGCCTTGGCTGGAACGGGGACGCGCTTGAGGCGCAATGTTTCGGTTTTCTTGCCGCACGCAGCGTGCGCAGCCTGCCGCTATCAGCGCCCACCATTACGGGGGGGCCCGATAACCTGCCCGGCGGCCGCCTGACCTGCGCGGGCCTTATGCCCGTGCCCTCATGGATATGTAAAACCGGGGCAGCGTAACCTGAACAGCCCCGGCTCTACCGGTCAGAGCAATCCCGATACCGCAGCCTGAGCGCTGAACAGATCTTTCTCCGGTAAGTCCGGGAGCTGTTCAATTATCAACATGAAAGCAGCGGCCGCTGTCGTTATTGAGCTTGTCCGGTCGAAAGTGGACGGGTCGGGCAGGCTTGGCTCATGCCGAGGCCCTTTAGGGATTGTTATATTATAACGTAACATATAGGTTTGGCGGATCGCAACCGAATGAATGGTATCCGTCATGCGCGAAAGACTTCCGGTAACAGTTCTTTCCGGCTTTCTGGGAGCTGGAAAGACGACGCTTCTCAACCACGTGCTCAATAACCGCGAGGGCCGGAAAGTCGCGGTGATCGTCAATGACATGAGCGATGTGAACATTGATGCGGACCTGGTGCGCGAGGGCAGCGATCTGTCCCGAACGAACGAAACGCTTGTGGAGATGAGCAATGGCTGCATCTGCTGCACGCTGCGTGATGATCTGCTGCTGGAAGTAAGGCGCCTCGCGGAAGAAGGCCGCTTCGATTACCTGCTGATTGAATCGACAGGAATTGCGGAACCCCTTCCGGTTGCGGCGACATTCGAGTTCCGTGACGAGGCGGGCGAAAGCCTGTCTGACATCGCGCGGCTGGATACGATGGTAACGGTGGTCGATGCCGTCAACCTGCTGAAAGATTACGCTTCAACGGATTTCCTGCGCGATCGGGGCGAGACGGCAGGCGATGGGGACGACAGGGCGCTGGTTGACCTGCTGGTCGAGCAGATCGAGTTTGCCGATGTCGTGGTGCTGAACAAGGTCTCGAGTGCAACTGCGGCGCAGCGCAAGGCTACACGGCAGGTTATCCAGGCCCTGAACGCCGATGCGGATATTATCGAAACGGACCAGGGCGTCGTGCCCTGCACGCGCATTCTGGATACGCACCGCTTCGATTACGATCGGGCCCATAAACACCCGCTGTGGTACAAAGAGCTTTTCGAATTTCGGAATCATGTTCCCGAGACCGAGGAATATGGCATTCACACCTTTGTCTGGCGCGCCCGCCGCCCGCTGGTACCAGAACGGTTCAAGGCTTTTATCGACCCTGCGTGGCCGGGCGTGATCCGGGCGAAGGGCCATTTCTGGCTGGCGACCCGCCCGCAATGGGTGGGTGACCTGGGGCAGGCCGGTGCACTCGTGCGCACGCAGGCCATGGGGCGCTGGTGGGTGACAATACCCAAAAACCAGTGGCCGGAGAGTGATGAATGGCGGGACCTGATCCTGTCGAAATGGCACGCGGTTTATGGGGACCGCCGGCAGGAAATCGTGTTTATCGGCACACCGGAGATGGACGATACTGCCCTTCGCGCGGCTCTGGATGCCTGCCTTGTACCGGAGCTTGATCTGGAGCGGTTTGACCCGCTGCTGTTTGCCCATCTGCCTGACCCATTCCCGGCCTGGGGGAACGGAGAAATGGCGGATGCGTAGGCTGGCGGATAACGAGCGGACCTTACGGCACGAGATGTGGCGGCGGTATGAGGGTAATGACTGGGCAGCCTTTGACGCGCTTCCCGCAGCAATCCGCAAACGGGTGGCAGCGCATGCCTATGATGCCTGGTCGGTCAATGTGATGATGCTGTGGCAGCATTATAAAAGGCTCTATGGCCGCACGACGCGCGCCGAGCGGGCACTGATCCGGTATCTTGACTATTGCGAGAGGTTGGAACGGGAAGCTTTTGCGTCACGCTACAGCGAAGCCTACGGCATGGACCTGCCTCATGATGCAGCACGTGTGACAGTTCTGAGATCAAATTGACATCTCACCACCATATGCGGCTTTGATCCATTTCTGTGTGTGTCTCCATCATATCCGGCGCGTGGTCCGCTTTCCGGCGTTGAGCGTATGGTCCGGCTGTCGGGAATGGCTGTTGTTGATTCTGCCTTACGGCCAGCGAGCATTATTTTTTTGATACATCAGGGGGATCTGGCCTGCGCGCAGATGTCATCCCTCATGGCTGCACCAATCAGGGGCTATCTCGGCAACTTTCCATCCTCGTTTACACAGTACGGAATACCGTCCTTTCGGGCAGGGCTACATACTGTCACAGGTCGCTTTCTCCACTGAAAAAACTTGCCTGATCACACCGCAACTTTCCCTTTACACACGCGTATAAGCGACTGGCAGCGTATCGCGGCATTCCATGCATCCGGCCGCAATATAGCAGGGGGCCTGCATGCCCCCTCATGAAGCCGCGACCGGTTATGACCTGTCAATGCGAACAGCATAATACAAATTGCCTCCGTTCAAAATAAAACGAAAAGAAACGGAATAGCCAGTTATGGAAAACATTTCCAACATATGGTCCATCTTTTCGTATGCCATGGTCATAGGAATACTGCTGGCTGGCATGCTTGGACTGTCCTCCATCACCGGCACAAGGCGAAACGGCAGGAGCATGGGCCGTTCCATGTCCCAGCCCTTTGAATCCGGCATCGTGCCCACGGGGTCGGCGCATCTGCGCCTGCCTGTACAGTATTATCTGGTGGCCATGTTCTTTGTTATCTTTGATGTCGAAACGGCCATTCTGCTGACATGGGCAACAGTTGTAACAGAAACGGGGTGGATCGGTTATGCCGCGGCCCTCGTCTTTACTGTCTTTTTGCTCATTTCTCTTGTCTATCTATGGCGTGCCGGAGCACTGGACTGGGGACCACGGGTCCATCTGCGCCAGGCAACGGATACGCAAAAGGATCATGCATGATGAACTGGTCCCTTTCCTCCCCCCATGCTGCCGGTAACACCCAACCGGCGCCCAGCTTCAGTGAGACTGTCCGCCGCAATCTTGTCATGGGCCGTTTGCAGGATTTTGTGGCATGGGGGCAGAAAAACTCCATCTGGCCGCTGAATTTCGGCCTGTCATGCTGTTATGTGGAAATGGCGACGGCGTTCACCAGCCGGTTCGATATTGCCCGCTTCGGTTCCGAAGTCCTGCGGGCCACGCCACGTGAAGCCGACCTGATCGTCATTTCCGGCACCGTGTTCGTCAAGATGGCTCCGGTCATCCAGCATCTGTACAACCAGATGCTGGAGCCACGATGGGTCATCTCCATGGGTTCATGCGCCAATTCCGGCGGCATGTATGATATTTACAGTGTCGTGCAGGGCGTGGACAGTTTCCTGCCGGTAGATGTGTACGTGCCCGGCTGCCCGCCCCGGCCCGAAGCATTGCTGGAAGGCCTGCTGCTGCTGCAGAAATCCATCGGCACGCAGCGCAGGCCCCTTAGCTGGCTGGTGGGCCCTCAGGGGGCTCAACCTGTAACACCCCCCAGCCTGCGCGATGAAAAACGCGCCGGGCGCCAGGCCATGCGCGACCTGCGCACGCCCGACGGGATCTGACGCCATGGCCACCCTTCTCTCTCCTGCGCGCGAACAGGGCCTTGCGGATATGATTTCGCATCATCTCCCCAATGGTTTACTGGCTACCCAGACTGCGCATGATGGCGTGCCCACCCTCTGGATTACGGCTGCTGACCTGCGCCCCGTCCTTGGCGCACTGAAGGCATCGGCCGCCGCATCCCTCATGCTGCTCGACCTGACCGCCATAGATGAACGTCAGCGCACCCACCGTAACGGACAGCCACAGGCCGCATTCACGGTCGTCTATCATCTGATCTCGCTTGCCACCCGCACGGATGAGGTACGGATCAAGGTGCCCCTTGGTGCAACTGCCCCTGCCCTTTCCAGCATCTGTGACCTGTGGCCGGGCGCCAACTGGTATGAACGCGAGGTCTGGGATCTGTTTGGCATTCACTTTCACAACCATCCCGACCTGCGCCGCATCCTGACCCCGCCCACATGGACCGGGCACCCCCTGCGCAAGGACCACCACGCCCGCGCCACAGAAATGCCGCCCTACAGCCTGACGGAAGAACACGAGGCACGCGAACAGGACGCCATGCGCTTTGACCCCGCCGCCTGGGGCATGCGGCGGCATAGTGACCACAGCGATTTCATGTTCCTCAACCTCGGCCCCAACCACCCCAGCGTGCATGGGGTCTTCCGCATCATGCTGCAGCTTGAAGGCGAGCGGATTGTCGATGCCGTGCCCGATATCGGCTTTCACCACCGCGGCGCGGAAAAAATGGGCGAACGCCAGTCCTGGCACACCTACATCCCCTATACCGACCGGGTGGACTACCTCGGCGGGGTGATGAACAATTTCCCTTACGTGATGGCGGTCGAGACACTGGCCGGGATTACCGTGCCGCCACGCGCGCAGATGATCCGCGTCATGCTGGCGGAACTGTTCCGCATTGCCAGCCATCTCGTCTTTTACGGCACTATGGCGCAGGATGTGGGGCAGCTTTCGCCGGTGTTCTACATGTTTACCGACCGCGAGCGCGTATTCGGCATCATCGAGGCGATCTGTGGCTTTCGCATGCATCCGGCATGGTTCCGCATCGGGGGCGTGGCCATGGACCTGCCCGATGGCTGGCAGGGCCTGATCCGCGCCTTTGTGCACGACCTGCCGGGGCGGCTGGATGAATACGACGCGATGGTCATGCGCAACCCCATCTTCCGCGCCCGGACGAAGGGAATTGGCGCCTACAGCACGGCGGAAGCCATTGAATGGGGTGTTACCGGCCCGGGCCTGCGCGCCACAGGGCTGGCATGGGATTACCGCATGCATGCGCCCTATGCCTGTTACGACCAGCTTGAATTCGACATTCCCACCGGCACCCATGGCGACTGTTACGACCGGATCGCCGTGCATGTGGAAGAAATACGCCAGAGCCTGCGTATCATCCGCCAGTGCGTGGACAACATGCCCGCAGGCCCGGTCAAGGCGGATCACCCGCTGACAACGCCGCCACCCAAGGCGCGGACGATGCATGACATCGAAACGCTGATCCACCATTTCCTCAGCGTAAGCTGGGGGCCAGTCATTCCACCGGGGGAGGCACGGGCCAGCATCGAAGCCACGAAAGGCGTAAACACCTATACGCTTGTCAGCGATGGCGGCACCACGTCATACCGCACCCGCATCCGCACGCCATCCTTTGCCCACCTGCAGATGATCCCGCTGCTCAGCCGCGGCATCATGATCGCGGACCTGATCGCGATCCTGGGCAGCATTGATTTCGTCATGGCCGATGTTGACCGTTGAAAATCCCCTCCCCGTCCCCATGCGGAGGGAAATCCTTGCTCTCGCGGCGCAGGAACTGCACCCGCGTGGGGCGGGTGTCGCGGCACTCAGGCTGGTGCAGGCCCGCTTTGGCTGGGTCAGCACCACGCATCTGCGCGAGGTGGCTGTCCTGCTGGGCATGTCGGCCGATGATCTGGATGGTGTCGCCACCTATTTCAACCTGCTGTTCCGCAGGCCGGTCGGGCGGCATGTCATCATGCTGTGTGACAGCGTTTCATGCTGGATCATGGGGCGCGAACCCCTATGCGCCCATCTGTGCCGGAAACTGAACATAAGGCCCGGCGAAACCACGGCGGATAACGCCATTACCCTGCTGCCCACGGTCTGTATCGGGCATTGCGACCACGCCCCGGCCATGCTGGTGGACAACACCCTGCATGGAGACGTGGACACGACCACCCTCGACCACCTGATCGACACGCTGAGGGACACGCCATGACACCCCCTTCCGAACGGCCCCTGACCGCCATGATCGACCCTGCCGCAGGGCCACCGGACTGTACAGCGTATGAACACAATGGCGGCTGGCAGGCCACGCGCAAGGCATTGAGCAGCCTTGCCCCGGCCGAGATCATTGACATGGTAACACGCTCAAAACTGCGCGGGCGGGGGGGCGCAGGCTTCGGGACCGGGCAGAAATGGAGCTTCGTGCCGAAGGAACCCGCAACGGATCGCCGCAAATACCTGATCGCCAATGCCGATGAGATGGAGCCGGGAACCTTCAAGGACCGCTGGCTGCTCGAAGGTAATCCCCTGCAACTGATCGAGGGCATGATCCTTGCGGCCTACGGCGTGCAGGCTAGGCATGGCATCGTTTTCCTGCGTGGGGAATATGATCTGGCCCGCACCCGCCTGCACCGCGCGATCGGGGAAGCACGGCAGCAGGGCTGGCTGGGCGAGAATATCCTGGGCTCCGGCTTCAGTTTCGACATCCACGTCCATTCCAGCGCCGGGCGCTACATATGCGGCGAGGAAACCGCCCTGCTGACCGCGCTGGAAGGCCGCCGGGCCACACCGCGCAGCAAGCCGCCCTTTCCCCAGACCGGCGGCCTGTGGGGCGCGCCAAGCGTGGTGAACAATGTCGAGACACTGTGCAACCTGCCCCACATCATCGCCAACGGGCCGGAATGGTTCGCGGGCCTCGGGCTGGGAGAGGATGGTGGCACCAAGATCTATGGTGTCAGCGGCCGGGTGGCGAAACCGGGCGCATGGGAGCTGCCCATCGGCACGCCGCTGCGCCAGATCATTGAGGAGCATGCGGGCGGCATGCGCGCGGGCTACCGGCTGCGCGCCCTGTTGCCCGGCGGGGCATCCACCGCTTTTCTCGACGCAGACGCCATCGATGTTGCGATGGATTACGGGTCGGTGGAAAAGGCCGGCAGCAGGCTTGGCACCGGCATGGCCATCATTCTCGATGACCGGACCTGTCCCATCGGCATGATCCGCAACCTCGAACATTTCTTTGCACAGGAATCATGCGGGTGGTGCACCCCGTGCCGTGACGGGTTGCCATGGGTGGAGCGCCTGCTCGATGCGATAGAGGACGGAACAGGACAGGAGGAGGACATGGACCAGCTTGGCCGCCATGCCCGCATGCTCGGCGCTCCGGGCCGGACCTTCTGCGCCCATGCGCCGGGGGCTATGGCGCCTCTTGCCAGCGGGCTCAAGCTTTTTGCCGCCGATTTTGCAGCCCATATACAGCAGGGCCGCTGCCCGCAGCGGGAGGGAGCGCGACCATGACCTCCATCCGCATTGATGGCAGGGACTGCCCCACCCGCACCGGCATCAACCTGCTGCAGGCCTGCCTGGAAGCGGGGGCCAACCTGCCCTATTTCTGCTGGCATCCCGAACTCGGCTCCGTAGGCGCGTGCCGCCAGTGCGCCATCAAACAGTTCAGCGGGCCCGATGACACGAAGGGCCGCATCGTGATGGCCTGCATGACCCCCGTCAGCGAAAACACCATCATATCCATCGACGACCCGGAGGCCCGCGACTTCCGCGCCAGCATCATCGAATGGATGATGGTCAACCATCCCCATGACTGCCCGGTGTGCGAGGAAGGCGGCGAGTGCCACCTGCAGGACATGACGGTCATGACCGGGCACAACACCCGCCGCTACCGCTTCACGAAACGGACCCACCGCAACCAGGACCTCGGGCCATTCGTGAAGCACGAAATGAACCGCTGCATCGCCTGCTACCGCTGCGTGCGCTTCTACCGTGATTACGCGGGCGGGGACGATCTGGCGGTCTTTGCATCACATGACAACGTATATTTCGGCCGTGCCGAAGATGGCACGCTGCAGAACGCCTTCAGCGGCAACCTGGTGGAAATCTGCCCGACCGGCGTATTTACCGACAAACCCTTTTCCACCACCTACACCCGCAAATGGGACATGCGTGGCGCGCCCTCGGTCTGTGTTCATTGCGCGGTGGGCTGCAACACCATTGTCAATGCACGCGAGGAAACCCTGCGCCGCGTTCTCAACCGCTACAATACGGATGTCAACCGCTACCTGCTGTGCGACCGGGGCCGGTTCGGCCACGGTTTTGTCAACGCGCCGACACGTATCCGCACGCCCCTGCGCGGCATGGGCGGACAGCAGGTGTCCATTCCCGTGACGGATGCCCTGACAGCCTTCGCACGTATGGCGGCACAGGGGCGGATCGTGGGGATCGCCTCCTCGCGCGCTGCACTCGAGACCTGTTTCAGCCTGCATGCGCTGGTGGGGCCGCAGCATTTTTCTACCGGCCAGACGCAGCACGAACAGGACTGTGCGGAACTGGCCCATACCCTGCTCACCCGGCATCCCGGCGCCCTTCCCACCTTGCATGAAATGGAAAGTGCCGATGCCGTTGTGGTGCTGGGCGAGGATGTATGCACCACCGCTCCCCGACTTGGCCTGTCGCTGCGGCAGTCGGGGCGGCAGGCTTCCCTCCATACGGCGGATGATGCAAAAGTGCCGCGCTGGATGGATGCGGCGGTGCGCACGCTGGGGGCCGAATGCCCATCCGCCCTGCATGTGCTGACACCCGCGCCAACCGGCCTGGACGATGTGGCCGCACAGGCCCTTCGCGCCGCGCCAGATGATATCGCCCGGCTGGGCTTTGCCATCGCCCACGCGATCGATCCTGCCGCCCCGCCGGTTACGGACCTGTCGCAGGACGACACGCAGCTTGCCGCGCGCATTGCGCATGCGCTCATGTCAGCGCGCAGGCCGCTGGTCGTATCGGGCATGCAGTATGGCTCTCGCCCGCTTATGCAGGCCGCCGCCGGCATTGCCGCAGCCCTTGCGCGCACCACGCCTGAAGCAGGCCTGTCGCTGGTGCTGCCTGACTGCAACAGCATGGGACTGGCCATGATGGGAGGGCTGCCGCTGGAAACGGTGATGGAACAGGCACGGGCGGGCGAAATTTCCACCCTGATCATTGCGGAAAATGACCTGACCCGCCACCTCTGCCCATCGGATGTAGCGGCACTGGTAGCGGCAGTTCCCGATATTGTCGTGATCGACCATACCGCAACACCGCTATGCGAGCAGGCCAGTCTTGTGCTGCCCGCCAGTGCCTTCAGCGAATGCAGCGGCACGCTGGTCAGCCAGGAAGGCCGGGCGCAACGCTTTTTTCAGGCGGTTTTTCCTCCAGCCCCCATCCAGACCGGCTGGCGCTGGATGCAGGCGCTGGCCCGCAGCCTTGACCCGTCCACGCTCCATATAACGGGGCTGACTGGCTGGCGGGATCTCGATGATGTCCTTGCTGCACTCGGGGAGGCATTCCCCCCTCTTGCCCCTGCGGCACAGGCCGCACCGGGGGCGGATTACCGTATGGATGGCCAGAAACTGCGCAGCCAGACCTACCGCGCCAGCGGGCGGACCGTCATCCGTTCCTTCATTAACGTGCGCGACCAGCCACCACCCCTCAGCCCGGACACCCCGTTCAGCAGTTCCATGGAAGGGGCCTTTGGGCCGGACATGCCTGGCCCGCTGGTTTCGGGCTATCAGGCGCCCGGATGGAACTCGGTTCAGGCGCTCAACCGTTTCCAGCATGAAATCGGCGGCCCGCTGCGTGGGGGCGCAGTTGGCATCCGCCTGTTACCCTGCGCCAGCCGTGATGACACAAACCCGCCGCCCTATGCCTGCGTCACGGATATTCCCGCCCCCTATGCGGCACGGGTGGATAGCGTTCTGGTGCTGCCCGATACGCGTCTGTTTGGCAGTGAGGAACTGAGCCTGCTCTCTCCGCCCGTCATGGCGCGCGCAACCGCGCCAGCGCTGGGCCTGCCTGCCAGCATGGCGACGTCAGGCCGCATGGTGCTGCATCTGGATGACGGACCACACGTTCTGCCCGTGGAACCCGTGCCCGGATTGCCCGCGGGCCTTGCCCTGTGCCCGGCGCACATGGTGGCACGCGCGTTGCATTTCCCCCGCATGGCCCGGCTGGACATGGTGCCCGATGAGGGAGAGCGGTCATGACATATGCAGCCATTTTCACCATCATTCTCACGCCAGTTATCATTCTTGGGCTCGCCACCGTGCTGACATGGGTCGAACGCCGCCTGCTGGGGTTGTGGCAGGACCGGTATGGCCCCAACCGTGTGGGGCCGGGCGGCATGTTCCAGGCCGTGGCGGATGGCACCAAGATCCTGTTCAAGCAGGACTGGATACCCCCTTTTGCCGATCGGAGCATATTTGTCGCGGCACCTGCCATCGGCATGATGACGGTCCTGCTGTCCTTTGCCGTCATTCCGGTCACGATGGGCATGGGCATTGCGGGCGACATGAATGTCGGGCTGCTGTTCGTTCTCGGCATGATGGGGCTCGGAGTCTATGCGGTGGTGCTGGCCGGGTGGTCATCCAACAGCAAGTATGCGCTGCTGGGTGGCATGCGGGCGGCAGCGCAGATGATCAGCTATGAAGTCTTCATGGGACTTTCCCTGCTGGGCGTGGTCATGATGGCCGGGTCGTTCAACCTGCGCGCCATCGTGGCAGCACAGGCGGGGCTGTGGTTCATCATTCCGCAATGTCTGGGCTTTGGCGTGTTCATGCTGGCCGGTATTGCGGAAACACACCGCCTGCCCTTTGACCTGCCCGAAGGGGAAAACGAACTCGGCGCGGGGTTCCATACCGAATATTCGGGCATGAAGTTCGGCATGTTCTTCATTGCCGAATATGCCGGCATCGTTCTGGTCTCAAGCCTTGTTACCACGCTTTACCTTGGTGGCTGGCGCGGGCCGTTCCTGCCCCCTGCCATGTGGTTCACGCTCAAGACCGGGGTCATGGTGATATTTTTCATTCTGCTGCGTGCAGGCCTGCCCCGCCCGCGTTACGACCAGTTGATGGCGCTGGGCTGGAAGGTCCTGCTGCCGCTTTCCCTGTTCAATGTCATGGCAACCGGAACCATCCTCATGCTGCGCGCGTCTTGATGACACGCCTGATGCAAAGGCATCTCCCATGCTTGATACCCTGCGCACCCTGTTCCTGACGGCGCTGCATGCTTTCCACCGGCGTGCGACCGTGCAGTATCCCGAACAGCAGCCCTACCTGCCGCCACGCTATCGCGGGCGGATCATCCTGTCACGCGAGCCCGATGGGGCGGAGCGGTGTGTTGCGTGCAACCTGTGCGCCGTAGCCTGCCCGGTGGACTGCATAAGCCTGCAGAAAACCGAAGCCGACGGGCGGTGGTACCCGGAATATTTCCGCATCAACTTCTCACGCTGCATTTTCTGCGGTTTTTGCGAGGAAGCCTGCCCCACCTATGCCATACAGCTCACGCCCGATTTTGAAATGAGCGAATACGCGCGCCCCAACCTCGTTTATGAAAAGGAAGACCTGCTGATAAGCGGGACCGGCAAATATCCCGATTACAGTTTCTACCATGTTGCAGGCATTCCCGTTCCCGGCAAGCCGCGTGGCGCGTCCGAACACGAACGCCCGCCGGTCGATCTCCACTCCCTGCTGCCGTAACCCCCATGCATACCCTGGCCCTTCTCGCCGCTGGCGTGGCCCTTGTGGGGGCGATCATGGTCATTACCCGGCGGGTTGCCGTGCATGCGGTGCTGTACCTGGTCGTGACGCTGCTCGCGCTGGCGGCGGTGCTGGTCATGCTGGGGGCGTCCTTCGCCGCAATGCTGGAGATCATCATCTATGCCGGCGCGATCATGGTGCTGTTTGTATTCGTGATCATGATGCTCAACCTGGGCCAGACAGACAGCGCGCGTGAAAAGCAATGGCTGCGCCCGCGCGCATGGTGCGGACCGGGAATTCTGGCCACCATCGTGTGTGCGGAACTGCTTTATTGCCTCAGCCCGCTATCCGGGCCTGAGCCCGCTCTCACACCCGTTACGGCGCATGATGTGGGGCTGAGCCTGTTCGGTCGTTACGTGCTGGTGGTCGAACTGGTGTCGTTCCTGCTGCTGGCCGGTCTGGTCTCGGCCTTTTACATCGGGCGCAACCGGGCGGGAGGGCACTGACATGCCTGTCTTTTCCTTCAACGATACCCTGCTGCTGGCCACAGCCCTGTTTTCGGTCGGGCTGGCAGGCGTTCTGGTCCGGCGCAACATGGTGTTCATGCTGATGTCGCTGGACATCATGCTCAATGCCACAGCCCTCGTATTCGTGGGCGCAGGCGCGCGGTGGCATGATGCGACAGGACAGGTGATGTTCGTGCTGATCCTGGCCCTCGCCGCGGTGGAAACGGCGGTGGGGCTTGCCATCATCGTGTGCCTGCATGGCCGGGGGCGCCCCACTCTGGATGCCGATACTGGCAACCTTATGGAGGGATAGGACCATGGCACCCTTCCTGATCTCCCTCCTTATCCTCTGTCCGCTTGCTGCGTCCCTGCTTGCATTCATGTCGGCCCGGCGCATGGGCGCGCGCGGTATCGGGCTGGTTGCCTGCACCGGGGTGGGAAGTTCCGCCGTCGTCAGCATCATCCTGTCCGTCATGCTCCTGTCCGGGCCGGTGACAGGCGTATTGCAGGTGACGCTGTGGCCATGGATGCATATGCCCGGATTTTCAGCGGATATCGCCTTCATGCTGGACCGGGTTTCCATGATCATGATCCTGATCGTCACGGTCGTGGGATTGCTGATCCATATCTATGCTGCCCGTTACATGCGCGACGACCCCGGAATTGCACGCTTTTTTGGCTGCATGACCCTGTTCGTGGCGTTCATGCTGGTGGTGGTGCTTGCATCCGACCTGCTGTGCCTGTTTATCGGGTGGGAAGGCGTGGGGCTGTGCTCCTATCTGCTCATCGGGTTCTGGTATGACGATGCTGCCAATACCGCCGCCGCCCGCAAGGCCTTTTACATGACACGCATGGGAGATGTGGCATTGCTGTGCGGCCTGCTGCTGCTGGCAACCGCAACGGGGGGTTCCCTGCGCATCGGAACCGTGCTGGTGGCAGTTGCGAACGGGCAGCTTGCCCCGTCTGGCGTCAACATGGCGGCACTTTTCATACTGGTGGCGGCTCTTGCCAAATCGGCGCAGATCCCTTTCCAGACATGGCTGCCAGATGCCATGGCAGGGCCGACACCAACCTCCGCCCTGATCCATGCCGCCACGATGGTGACGGCCGGTATCTATCTGATCGCACGGCTGCATGATCTGTTTGCCATGGCGGTACCCGTCATGGCGCTGACGGCCGTGCTCGGGGCGCTGACACTGCTCATGGGGGCATGCACGGCGCTGGTGCAGTCCGATCTCAAGCGTATCCTTGCCTGGTCCACGATCAGCCAGCTTGGTTACATGTTTCTTGCCCTTGGGTGCGGGGCATGGCAGGCGGCGCTGTTTCATCTGATGACCCATGCCTTCTTCAAGGCGCTGCTTTTCCTGACGGCGGGCGCCATCATCATGCGCGCCCATCATGAACAGGATATTTTCCGTCTCGGCGGCCTGCGCCACACCATGCCGGGACTGACCACAGCCTTTGTTGCAGGCGCATCCTCGCTGGCTGGTCTGCCACTGGTCACGGCCGGGTTCTACAGCAAGGAAATGATCCTGTCGGGTGTATGGCCCGCCCATTTCAACCTGACGCATGGATGGACCCTGAGCGGGCCCCCATTATGGGGGATGGCCCTGCTGGGGGCCTTCCTGACCGCGCTTTATATTTTCCGCTGCGTATTCATCGTCTTTTGCGGGAAAGCGGGAACCGGGACTGCGGGCCGGACATCACGTCTCATGAGCATTCCGCTGGGCTGTCTCTGCGTTCTCTCCCTGTGCGGCGGCGTTATTGAAATGCCCGATACACTGCCTTCCCTGCACCTGTTGCGTGCCCTGCTGGATCCGACAGCAGTGCTGTCGCATGCGCATCAGCCTGGCTGGCTTGTGCTGGCAGGCGCAGGGGTGCCGCTTGCCGGGCTTGGGGTTGCATGGGTGTTGTGGGGGCGTTCTTCGCCTGTCATGCGCGAAATACCCGGGCAGGCACCCGTTATCCGTCCTGGCCGCACGGGCCGGGGCATGGATGCGCTGTATCACTATGTGTTCGTGCAGCCCTTTTGCCTGCTGGCATGGCTGACGCGGCTTGATATCCTCAATCATGCCGTTACCGGAACAGGGCTGTTAATACAGGCGGCCAGCGCCCGAATGTTCAGGGTACGGGCCGATTTTCTGGGCATGCTGGCCATACAGGCAACCCGCCTGATCAGATGGGCGGGTCATCTGCCGGGGCTGCTCCACAATGGCCGCGTGCGATGGTATGCGGCATGGATCGCAGGCGGCCTGTGCGCGGGTCTTGCCATGGCGGTGCTGTCATGAACCCCCTGCCCGCCCTTGTACTGCTGCCTCTCATGGGTGGGGTTCTGGCCTGGGTGGCCGGGCGCATGCGGCACCCTGTCAACCCCTCCACGCACCATGCATCATGGTGGGTGGTGCTTGCGACCCTGAGCGTGGAAACACTGATACTCGTCATGGTCACATTCGCCCATCGTGCCCATGCGGGGCCATGGCTGGAGCATTTTTCCATGCCATGGATCCCGGCCATGGGCATTGCGGTCAGGCTGGACATGGACGGTCTTTCCCTATCGCTGATCTGGCTTTCGCTTATCCTGTGCTTTGTGTGCCTGTTCCTTGCCACACGTCAGGTCACGGCCCATGTCGGGGCATTCCATTTCCTGTTCCTTGCAACCCTTGCGGGCATTATCGGAACCTTCCTGGCGACCGACCTGTTTGTGTTCTTCTTTTTCTGGGAACTGATGCTGGTGCCGATGTTCGTGCTGATTGCCGCATGGGGGCATGAGGACAGGCAGCGCGCCGCCATGAAGTTTTTCATGTTCACGCAGGGCAGCGGACTGCTCATGCTGCTTTCCATACTGGGTCTGGTCATTGCGCATGACCGGCAGACCGGCGTGCTGACATTCGACATCTTCGCGCTGGCCCGGACTCCGCTCTCTCCTGCCCTTTCCATGCTGCTCATGCTGGGGTTCTTCACCGCCTTCGCCGTCAAGCTCCCGGTCGTGCCGGTGCATGTCTGGCTGCCCGATGCCCACACGCAGGCACCCACGGCAGCCAGCGTGCTGCTTGCGGGTATCCTGCTCAAGACCGGGGGGTATGGCATGATCCGCTTCAATGTCATGCTGTTTCCCGATGCAGCCAGCCATTTCGCGCCCATTGCCATGGGGCTTGGCGTTGCCGGCATCCTGTACGGGGCGTGGCTGTCATGTGCGCAGGATGATGTCAAACGCCTGATCGCCTACAGCAGCATCAGCCATATGGGCTTCGTGCTGCTTGGCATCTTTAGCGGTTCAGCCATGGGCATGCAGGGAGCGATCATGCAGATGCTGGCCCACGGATTGGGCACGGCAGCCCTTTTTGTGATTGCAGGCGCCATTCAGGACCGGCTGCATACACGCGACATGAATCGGATTGGCGGGTTGTGGGCAGCCATGCCGCGCCTGTCCGGCACGGGACTGTTCTTTGCCGTGGCATCACTTGGCATGCCGGGACTGGGTAATTTTACCGGCGAGTTCCTTGTCCTGCTGGCGACATGGCATGTCAGCCCGGCCACCGCGACGCTGGCGGCCATAGGGCTTGTTCCTGCCGCCATTTATGCGCTGCGCATGGTCAACCGCATATTTCTGGCAGCCCCCCGGGCAGGCCTGCCTTCGCTGGAGGACTTTCCGCTCCGGCATATGGCGGTTCTGGCCTGCGTCATGACCTTCCTGATCATGCTGGGCCTGTATCCACAGCTTTTCAGGACATTTTCCGCCCCATCCCCCCTGTCCGTTACGGCCAGCCAGGAGGATCACGCGCCATGACCGGGCATGATGTTTTCCTGCCAATGCCACTGATGGTGGTTTCTTTAGGCATCATGATCATGCTTGCTGCTACGGCGTGGCGGCGTTCGGTAGAGCGCAGCTTTGTGGGTGGCATGGTGTCACTGCTGCTGGCCCTTGCGGTCATGGGGCACCATACGGGCAGAATGCCTGATACGGGTGGCAGCCTGTTCATTCAGGACCGGTGGACAGGCTATACAGCCATCCTGATCATATTTTCCAGCCTGTGCATCCTGCTCATGGCATGGCGGGATGCGGGGCATGACCGAACCACGCTGGTGGATGAATATCCCCTGCTGTTCATGCTGGGCACGCTTGGCGCGCTGGCCATGGTATTCAGCGCAAATTACATGTCCTTTTTCCTGGGGCTGGAAATACAGGGCATCTCTCTCATAGGGCTTGCGGCCTTCCGGCACCGCTCCTTCATGCAGGGGTGCGAAGCGGCGATGAAATACCTGATCCTGTCCGGGGTTTCTTCCGCCATTCTCCTGTTCGGTATCGGTCTGGCCTATAGCATTACGGGATCACTGCGGTTCATGGCCCCTATCGTGGCCGGGGATCTGCCTGCCGCCCTGCCCGTTGCCGCCACGGTCATGATCCTTGTCGGCATGTTCTTCAAACTTTCTGCCGTGCCCTTCCATATGTGGCTGCCTGACGTAATGGAGGGCGCACCCGTTCCTGTAGCGACGTTTTTGGCCGTGGTCTCTAAAATTGCAATATTCTCGTCGCTTGTGCGCTATTTCGGCACGGGAGACCAGCCGCCCTTTTTCGATGACATCCTGTCTGTCGTCATTACCCTGACCATTCTGGGCGGCAACCTGCTTGCATTGCGCCAGACCAGCCTCATACGCCTTCTGGCCTGTTCATCCATTGCGCATGTGGGGTATCTCCTGATTGCTTTTCTCTGCCCCGGCCACCTGCAATCGGGGGCCATCACCTTTTATCTTCTGGCCTATACCGCCAGTACATTGGGCGTTTTTGCCACCATCACCGCCTTTGCCATACATGAAGGACCGGATGGCACGGCTATCATGCAGTGGAAGGGACTGTTTTTCAGGCGCCCGTTTCTGGCTTCGGCCATGTCGCTCATGCTGCTTTCGCTTGCGGGTATTCCGCCAGGCATCGGCTTTTTTGCCAAGTTCGAAATCGCGGCAACCGGCGTTGAATACCCGCGTGGCCTGCTGCTGTGCGTACTCATGATCGGCAGTATTATCGGGTTGTATTATTACCTGAACATCATCCGTATGATGATGGCAGCCCCCTCTTTACCATCCCCCCGCCTCAACCGGCACGCCCGCCCGGAACTGACGGCGCTTGTCATCGTTCTGAGCATGATCGTGGTCATCGGAGGGCTTTTACCCGCCCGTGCCATCCATTCGCTTCTGCCTGCCCCCACCGTCCCGCCTGCAGTGCAGGACAGGATGGCGCCTTGACGGACCTGCTTTCGATTACCCAAAACATGGAAAGGGTTCTCCCATGTCTTCTCGTGTCTTTCACATTCTGGCGCAAAAAGGCAGTACGGTCATTACCGTCAGGGCAGATGACCCCATTCTCGGTGTCGCCACCACGCTGGCGCAGCATAATATTGGCGGAGCCCCCGTTCTTGATCCTGATGGACAACTCCTTGGCCTTGTATCGGAAAAAGGGATTGTCAACGCGCTCTCCCGGCACGGTGCGGACATACTCACCCTGACAGCAAGGGATATCATGACAAAGGATATGCCGACCGCAACACCCGAAGACAGTATTTATGATCTTGCCTGCCGCATGACATATTCCCGCAACCGGCATGTGCCCGTTCTGGAAAACGGCAAACTCGTCGGGCTGGTCAGGCATTGGCGATATTGTTAAGCTGCGTGCCGAAACTGCAGAACATGAAGCTCAGGAACTGCAGGACTACGTAACAGGCAGCGACCATGGGGCTGTCCAGCCACCTGCTGACACGCCCCTCCACCAGTGCGGGGAAAAGAAAAACTGATCCCTATACTGCCCTTTGGGGCCACAGGTCAGCCATTCACTGCTCCAAGTGGTCGTCGCGCGGCATGAAAATCCGCCCATGGGTCCGTACGCTGCGAGGCAAGCCGTTCCATGGTATTGCCCAATGTGAACTGGGCCGGGCCGGTAAGGGTGTCCAGTTCCGCCCAGCTTACCGGCATCGAGACCGGGGCGCCGGGACGTGCACGGGTTGAATAGGGTGCCACCGATGTCGCCCCGCGCTGGTTGCGCAGGTAATCAAGCAGGATCCTGCCATGGCGCTTTACCTTGGAAACAGTCGTAATAAAACGCTCAGGGCTGTCAGCCGCCATATCCTGCGCCAGAGTATGGGTAAAGGTCTTTACACCTGCCCAGTCGGCCACGGGCTCAAGCGGGGCGATAACATGCAGCCCCTTGCCGCCAGAGGTCTTGACGAAGGCCGCAAGCCCGGAGGCTTCAAGCCGCACGCGCATTTCCCGTGCGGCTGCAATGACAGATGCCCATCCCACGCCCTCCCCCGGATCAAGATCCATGACCAGTTGGTCGGGTTGCTCCCAGTCGCGGCATGAGGCCTCCCATGGATGAATTTCCAGTGCGGCTCCCTGCACCAGCCCCATAAGGCCATCAAGATCATGGATACCGATCAGATGGCCGTGCTGCGCGTTCTGCGGATCATCAAGCGCTACGATATGGGCGTTCATGCCCTTCCATACGTTTTTCTGAAAAAAGCATGGCCCCTCGATCCCTTCCGGGCAGCGCAGCAGCGCCAGTGGCCGGTCAATAATGAACGGAGCCATGCGTGGCCATACAGCTTCATAATAATCGGCCAGCCCTGCCTTGGTTACACCGCCGTCCGGCCAGTAAATCCGGTCCGGATGGGTCAGCGTAACAGCATGCGCGGTTCGGGGCGCAGGTGTTTGCATGCCAGGCCTCCTGCGTTCGTTCTTCTGTGCGGAACTGTTGTTGCGCATGGCAGGGCAGGCTGTTGGCATCCCTGTCAGAGGATAAGATTTTTTACGGGCATTTCCACAAGCTGTAACTGTGGTGTCTTGCCGCCCTGCCATGTGTTGGCACCCGGCACGATCTGCGGCGTCGGGATATCGGCACGGTTCTCTTTTTCGCTCCGGGTGGAAATATCGAAACGCCTGTCCCGATCATCGAGAAAGGACTGACGGATCTGGCCGTCTTTGGTAAAGCCCATCATCAACTGGGGAATACCCAGAGGCAGGTCATGGTCCCGGTCGATCTGCCAGGTGTGCCATGTCTTGCCATACGTGGTTACGAGATCGGCCATGAACGCATGCTCGCCGATATCGGGCACGCCGGGGGCGACAAGCATGCCGGATTTCACCTCGTAGTGATGGCTATGCCATAATTTCTTTTCTTCTTCGGGGAGTGTCCTGAATATTTTTTCACTCACGATATATTCAATGCCAATCAACCGGGCATTTTTCTGGTTGGCTTCATAAATCACGCATTGATGGAAGCCCTCGCTCAGATGCGTGCAGAAATGGTTGGCCTCCACCTGCCGGCCCATATCATCGGCATAGAAATGAAAACCGTTCAGATACGCGCTCATCGCATCAATCGGTTTCTTGGCCTGCAATGTGTCCGCCGCCGCATCGAGCGCATCGCTGCGCAGCGATGTGGGGCCGCCGGGAACGGGAGCCAGCTTTTTGTCCGCCGCACCGGCCCTGCGCCCCGCAATTGCCGAAAGGGGTGCCGCGACAAGGGTTGCGGCCAGCGTGCGATTGAAACATCGGCGGCAGGTAAAGTTATGAAGGAACGACATGGTCTGTCCTTTCATGCAACAGGAAGCATGTGCCGCTATAAAGCACCCCCATCTGCTGAAGTTTCGTGTCAGATATCGTGCGCATTATAAAGAACGTTCCAGTGAAGATTTAAAAAAAAAGGCGACACCCGGAAATTTTTATCAACGCATTATTTTCAGACAGTGCTTCATGAATGCCCGGTGCATGCCCCAAAACGGCACGAACATACAGGCAAGGGGATCTATTTCCCTTTCAGCCCGGCATGGTCGCCCCAGTCACCTCCCATGGCCCGTACAAGGTCGATGCCACTCATGAGGCGACGCGTATTGACTGTAATCAGGTCTTCACGCGCCTGTAACGCCGCCGTCTGGGCGATGACAACCTGCAGGTAGTCAACGGCGCCTTCGCGGTACTGCACACCTGCCAGATGGTCGGTGCGCGTTGCCGCCACGACGCCCTCCTCCTGCCGCGTGGCGGCATCGGCCAGATGGTTGAGCAGCGCAAGCTGGTCTTCCACCTCACGGAAAGCCGTCAGGGCGGTCTGCCGGTAACTGGCTGCAGCCTGTGCATATTGCGCATGCGTGAGTGCCAGATTGGCAAACCGCCGCCCGCCATCAAATATGGCCAGCGTGGCCAGCGCCGGGCCAAACGCCCATACGCCACTCCCGGCCGAGGCCAGCATGCTGGTCGTGGTTTCCGAACCACCCGTCGCCCCCAGCGTGATGTTGGGAAAGAAAGCAGCCCGCGCCACGCCGATCCGGGCATTGGCCGCCGCCATATGCCGCTCCGCCGATGCGACATCGGGCCTGCGTTCCAGCAGGTGGGCGGGTGCGGTTATGGGAATGAGCGGCACGGGCGGCAGACCGTCTGCTGGCGGGATTGAAAAGGTGGAAGGCTGCTCACCGATCAGCACCGCAATGGCGTGTTCCGCCAGCGCGCGGTCGGCCAGCTGCTGTTCAAGCTGGGATTGTGTCGTGGTCAGCTGTGTGCGCGCACGGCCGACATCGAGCTCATTCGCGGCCCCTCCCACAAAACGTTTCGTGGTCAGGTCCAGTGCTGCGGAATAGGCTGCGATGGTCTTTTGCAGCAGGCTGATGCGGGCATCCAGACCGCGTAACTGGAAATAGTCATCGCCCAGTTCGCCCTCCAGGCTGAGGCGGATCGATGCAAGATCAGTCGCACTGGCCTGCGCGCTGGCCCGCGCCGCCCTGACCAGATTGCGGATGCGCCCCCAGATATCGGGCTCCCATGAAACGGTGCCACCGGATTCATAGTCATGATATTCGTAATAATTGCCGGTGGCCGGAAAGAGTGCGCGTTCATGCTGCGCGCTGGCGGTTGCATCAATCTGGGGAAAGAAATCGGCCCGCGCCCGCCTGACCAGCGCCCGCGCCTGATCATATCGCGCCACGGCGGCGGCCAGTTGCGGGCTGCCGTGTTCGATCCTGTCTTCCAGCCGGTCCAGAACCTCATCGCCCATGACCGACCACCACGCCCCGCGCTGCACGGTATCGGCGGGCCGTGCCGGGGTCCATATGCCAGCTTCCCTGAATGTGGCGGGTGTGTTGGGCAGCGTGGGCCTGTGGTAACGGGGGGCGAGATTACAGCCGCACAGCAGGACCGCGAGAAGCAGGACCGCCCTGCCCCGCTCACGCGCCATGCCTGCCCTCACGCGGTTTGACGGGATCCCCATTATCAATATCATCTGGCGGGTTGGTGATGACCCTGTCCTGTGGCGCAAGCCCCGTAACCTCAAGCTCGGTCCCGAAATCGATCAGGATCGCAACCGGCTGTATCCTGACATGGTCATGTTCATCCACCACCGCCACGGTTGTACCGTCCCGGCGAAAGAGCAGGCTGCTTGCGGGTATACGCACGCTCGGCGGCGCCTGTGGTGCGGGCGCGTGAAACGTAAAGGCAATCTGGGCGTAAGCCCCCGGTTTGAGAAGATTTTCCCCATTATCATAGACAAGCTGGACCAGCATCGTGCCCGACTGTGAGTCAACCGCATCCGAAGAATGCAGCAGACGGGCATCAAACTGCCGGTTGCGGTAATCGGGCACCGTAAAATGCGCGACAAAGCCCTCATGCATCCGCGCGGCATAGGCCTGTGGCACACGTACATAAAGCCGCAGGCGGGTCACGTCCGATACGGTAAAAAGTGGCTGGCTGGCAGCCGTTCCCGCCACGATCAGCGCACCGATATCGGTCGCACGGCTGGTGACCACACCGGTAAAAGGGGCGATGATGCGCTTGAAGGCCGAGAGCGTTTCAAGCCGTTCAACTTCTGCCGCGGCTTCATGGCGCGTGGCCTCGCTGGCGGCCAGATTGCCCCGCCGCTCATCCGTTTCCTGCTGGGATACGGCATTCTGGGCATTAAGCCGGTCCCACCGGCGTGATGTGATCTGGGCCAGATCGCGCTGCGCGGTCCGGGTGCCCAGCGCGGCCCGTGCGCCTGCAAGCTGCAGATCGACATCAGGCGTGTCAATTTCCGCCAGAAGCTGGCCTGCTTCCACCTTCTGCCCGATATCGACATACCATTGCCGCAGGTAGCCGCTGGTCCGTGCATAGACCGGCGCGCTGTACCACGCCTGCAGGATGCCGGGCAGGACCAGCGTATCAACAGCCTGACCACCCGGATGCACGATGTTCACGCTGGGCACGAGTGCTGCAACATTGGTGGCATGCAGATGGTGGCGTTCATGGATGCGCGTAATCGTGCCCGCCACAAGGATGAGCCCGAAAATGCACGCCCCGCCAAGAATGATCCAGCGCAGGCGGGGTCCGGGCCCGGCATGCATGGCCGTATGGGTCTCAGCCATGGGCACGTGCCCCGTCATGGCCGTGGCGTGCACGCCGGTCATAGATAATGGCGAAAAGCGTCGGCACAAAAAACAGGGAGGCACAGGTGGCGAATAGCAGGCCGCCAATGACAGCCCGCCCCAGCGGCGCATTCTGCTCGCCTCCCTCGCCCAGCCCCAGCGCCATGGGCAGCATGCCGATCACCATGGCCAGCGCCGTCATGATGACGGGCCGCAGGCGGGTACTGCCCGCCGTCAGGGCCGCCCTGAGCGCATCCCCATGTTCCGCCAGTTGCTCGCGGCAGAAGGTGATGACAAGGATGGAGTTGGCCGTCGCCACCCCCATGCACATGATCGCCCCCGTCAGCGCGGGCACGGAAAGCGGCGTATGCGTTGCAAACAGCATCCAGCATATCCCCGCAAGCGCTCCCGGCAATGCAAGGACAACAATGCACGGATCGGTCCAGCTCTGGAAATTGATGACAATAAGCAGATAGATCAGCACGATCGCGCCAAGCAGGCCAAACCCCATGCCCGAGAAGGCGGTTGTCATGGCCTGGTACTGGCCGCGCAGCGTAACCGTAACTGTATCGGGCCGGTCGTGTTCAAGCCGGTGCAGGGCTGCCTGCACGTCCGTGGCAATGGCGCCGAGGTCGCGCCCGTCCCCACCGGCAAAAACATCGACCAGCGAACGGATGTCATACTGCGCCTCGACCGGTGAGGTCGTGCCGCGCGTAATCGTGCCAAGGGCACCGAGCACCTGCACCTGGGCAGCTGAAACCCCGGTTACCGGCAGGCCGATGATATCCGCCAGCGAACTGATCCGGTATTCGGGCATCTGCACCGCAATGGGGTATGTGACCATGCTGTGCGGGTCCAGCCAGTAAAGCGGGGCGGTCTGCACGGTTCCGGCAATGGAGGTGGCAATGGCGGTGGTGACATCACCCTCCGTCAGGCCAAGCTGGTTGATGCGGGTACGGTCGGCATCAAAACGCAGTTCGGGGTAATGGCCGGGCTGCTGGATGCGCGCATCGACCAGGCCGTCAATGCGGCGTATGGCGCGCAATATGCGGCCTGCGAACTGTCGCGTCTCATCGGGGTTGGGGCCGGAGACCTGAATGTCGATCGGTGCCGGCACGCCAAAATTGAGGATCTGGGTCGTGATATCCGATGGCAGGAAGGCGAAGCTGGCCTCGGGGAATTCCCGAGGCAGTTCGCGGCGCAGGATACGGATATACCGCTCGGTCGGGTGATGATTTTCCTTCAGCGCGACAAGGATGTCCCCATCCTGCGGCCCGATGGTGCCTGATGCATTATAGGCGGTGTTGATGGCGCTGGTGGGCAGGCCGATATTGTCGGCGATGGAATCAATCTCACCTGCCGGAATCCGCTGGCGGATCTGCTTCTCGATACGCTGGAACAGGGCCGATGTCTCTTCTATGCGCATGCCTGTGGGGCCGCGCACATGCAGGGTCATCGTGCCTGCATCGACCTGCGGAAAAAAGTTGCGGCCAAGGAACGGGAACAACCCCATGCTCAGCACGGCAAAGCACAGGAAACCGGCCACAAACCAGCCACGATGGTCCAGAATGCTTTGCAAAAGCGCACTGTAGCGGACACGCAGCGCCTCGAAATACCGCTCGAAACCATGCTGGAAGCGTGTGACGATATTCTCCTTATGCTGCCTTGCATCCTCATGCGGGCGCAGCAGGAACATGGCCATGGTCGGCACGAGCGTGCGCGACAGGATGAAGGACATGACCATGGCGAACATGACCGACAGCGCCATCGGCACGAACAGGAAACCCGCGACCCCCGGCAGGTAGAACATCGGCACGAACACGATGCAGATGCAGATGAGCGAAAGAAAGGCCGGGACAATGATCTCCCCCGATCCATCAATGATGGCGGCATGTACGTCCTTGCCCATTTCCAGATGGCGCTCGATATTCTCGATCGTGACCGTCGCCTCATCCACCAGAATGCCGACAGCCAGCGCAAGGCCGCCAAGTGTCATGACATTCAGCGTCTCGCCCAGCGCGGACAGGGCTGCAATCGCCCCCATGACCGATAGCGGGATGGATGTCGCCACAATCAGCGTGGACCGCCACGACCCCAGAAAAAGCAGGATCATGAGGCTGGTCAGCCCCGCCGCAATCGCCCCCTCGCGCATCACCCCGTTGACGGCGGCCCGGACAAACAGCGACTGATCGTTGACGGGGCGGAGTTTGAGCTGCTTTGGCAGGCCGCGTGTCGCGTCAGGGATCATCGCCTTGATCCCCGCCACGATGGCGATGGTGGAGGTGGCGCCCGATTTCAGTACGGTCATGAGGGCAGAACGCTGGCCATCGACATGCACCACGTTCTGCTGGGGGGTGGCCCCATCACGCACATGGGCGACATCGCGCACGCGCACCACGGCGCCATTGACCGTGCGCACGGGCAGCATGTTGAGCAGGTCAACCGAAAGGGGCGCGTTGTTCAGCCTGAAATTATACTGATATTCTCCAATCTTTACAAAACCTGCGGGGGTGATCTGTGTCTGTGTGGTCAGAGCGTTGCCTACGTCCTGTGCCGATACGCCACGGGACTGCAGCTTGCCGGGGTCGAGATCCATCTGGATCTGGCGCACGCGGCCGCCATAGGGGTATGGCAGGGCAGCGCCCGGCACCGTTACCAGCCGGTTACGGATGAAGTTGAAGCCGTAATCATAAAGCTGCTGTTCGGTCATGCCTTCGCCCGACAGGGCAAGCTGGACGATCGGCACGGTGGAGGCATTGTAGTTCAGGATCAGCGGCGGGGTGGTGCCAATGGGCAACTGGCGCAGGATGGTCTGGGCAATGGCGGTGACCTGCGTATTGGCAATGCGGATATCGGTGCCGGGCTGAAAGAATATCTTTATCACCCCGATGCCCGTCAGCGACTGTCCCTCGATATGTTCGATATTGTTGACCGTGGTGGTCAGCGTGCGCTGGAACGGCAGCACGATGCGCCCGGACATGTCCTGTGGTGAAAGATTGCTGTAGGTCCACGCCACGGCAATGACGGGAATGCCGATATCGGGAAAGATGTCCTCCGGCGTGCGGATGGCGGAAAGCACGCCGGCCATGGCGATCAGGATGGCCATCACGATAAATGTATAGGGACGGGCAAGTGCCAGTTGAACAATTGCATTCATGCCACCTGCCTGCCCCCCTGTCTGCCATGAGGCCCTGTAATCCATATGCCGTCCGGCTTCAGATAACGCCCGCGGTACCGGCCGGTTTGTGGTGGAATACAGATAATTTTTCATCAGGGCGGGGGATGAAGACCGGATGGCCTGATAAAATGAAAGCTTTGAGGTGCCGCATTTTTTTAAGCGACACTGCTCATGATAGCAGGACTTTGCGGGCAGCCATCGGGCGAAAGCATGCCCTTCGCACCGATACAGTAACGGTTGCTCCATGAAATTAATTTTATTGTAATAATATAAACAACAGTTCATTAAATATTGAAAATAAACAAGAGCCTGATTTGTAATGAAAATTATTTTAAATCTTATCTGTTCATACTTTGTAAAAAAACGCTGTATCTGTCGTTCAGGCACAGCCCGCGGATTCAGGCGGGCCCGTCCATCACCCATCATGCTGGAGTGTCCCTGTCATGCCCCCTGTGCTGCCTGAATATTCCTGACCCGCGCCTGCCCGCTGGAGCGATCCGGCGGGACAAACTGCGCCATTAATCTGGCCTGCATGAAGCCGTCATGCGCCCATTCCCGGCGCATATGACAGTCAAGAATGCCATAAACGCAATAAAACCGCATGCGAACACTTATGCGGTTGTTCGTGATACAGGGAATTACCCATCCCATGAATGCCATCGTAGTCACTGCACTGCGTCGGCCCTATACCTTTGTGGTGCTTTCGATCCTGATCGTGGTCTTTGGCATCATGTCGGTATGGCGTACGCCGACGGATGTGTTCCCCAATATCCGTATTCCGGTCGTGTCCGTCGTCTGGACCTATGGCGGCATGCTGCCTGAGGAATTCGCAGGCCGGATCATCTATAATTACGAACTCATGGTGACCTCGACTGTCGAGGGCATCGAACATATGGAAAGCAGTTCGTATTACGGGCGCGGCATCGTAAACATATACTTCCAGCCCGGCACCGATATTGGCAAGGCCGAGGCTGAAGTCACCGCCATTTCCCAGACGGTGATCAAGCAGCTGCCCGAGAACATCCCCTCACCCATGGTCATGAGCCTTGATGCCTCATCCGTGCCGGTGCTCACGCTTCAGGTCACGTCGGATAAACAGACCCCGTCCGACCTGTTCAAGCTGGCCATGATCCGCGTACGGCCGCTGCTCGTTACCGTGCCGGGTGCGGTGGTGCCTCAGGCCTATGGCGGCATGGACAGTTTTGTGATGGTGGCGCTGAACCAGCAGCAACTCCAGGCGCATCACCTCTCGGCCATGGATGTACAGAACGCCTTGCGCGGGCAGAATATCGTGCTGCCCGCAGGCGACCAGAAAATCTCGTCTACCGACTGGATGGTGCAGACCAACGCCACCCCGCGCTCGATGAAGGAACTGGGTGATATCCCGGTCAAGCGCGTGGGCAATGCCGTGATCTATGTGCATGACGTGGCCGAGGTCTATCGCGGCGGCCACCCGCAGACCAACCTCGTGCTGGTCAAGGGCAAGCAGGGTGTCGAGATCGTGGTCATGAAAAGCGGCGATGCCTCGACGCTGGATGTGGTCGCGGGCGCCAAGGCCCTGCTGCCACGCATCCAGAAACTGCTGCCGCCCGATGTAAAGGTGAGCATTCTGGGCGATGCCTCGGTGTTTGTTAAGGATTCCATTTTTGATGTGGTGCGCGAGATGCTCACCGCCGCCTTCCTGACCGGCATGGTGGTGCTGCTGTTCCTGGGTTCATGGCGGCCCACGGTCATCATAGCCACCTCCATTCCGCTGGCCATACTGTGCGCCATCATCGGGCTGCACTGGGCGGGGCAGACCATCAATGTCATGACGCTGGGCGGGCTTGCGCTGGCGGTAGGCATTCTGGTCGATGACGCCACGGTGATGATCGAGAACATCGACGCGCATCTGGAAATGGGCAAGACGCTGGAACCGGCCATCATCGATGCCGCCAACCAGATTGTCATCCCCACCTTTGTCGCCACCACCTGCATCTGCATTGTCTGGCTGCCGCTGTTTGGCCTGAGCGGGGTTGCCGGCTGGCTGTTCATGCCCATGGCGGAGGCCATCATCTTCGCCATGATTGCGTCGTTCATCCTCTCGCGCACACTGGTACCGACCATGGCCAAATACCTGCTGGCCGGCCACAGCGTGGCAGGGCATGGGGATTCCCACCACTGCCAGCCACAGGTCCATAACCTGCAATACCCCAAGCGGCTGCCCGAGCGCTTCCAGCAGGCGTTCGAGCGCGGGTTCAATACCTTTCGTGAACGCTACGGCGCCCTGCTTGAACGCGCCATCGCGCGGCGGGGGCGGTTCGTGGCGGTCTTTCTGGGTGTGTCGGTCTGCTCGCTGGGGCTGTACCTGATCGCGGGGCGCGACTTCTTCCCCGAGACCAGATCCGGCACGCTGCAGATGCACATGCGCGCACCTTTAGGCACCCGTATCGAGGTGGCGGGCCGCGAGGCCTCCCTGGTGGAGGACCGGGTCAACGCGCTCTTCCCCGGCAAGGTGGAGAGCATGATCGAAAACTGCGGCCTGCCCGAAGGCGCGCATAACCAGGCCTTCATCCCCACGCCAACCATCGGCACACAGGACTGCGACATCACCATTGCGCTCAAGAATGAGGAAACCCCGGTCTGGGATGACCGCGCCATCCTGCGCCGCGACCTCTCGGCGCGTTTTCCCGGCACGGTGTTCACCTTCCAGCCCGCCGACCTGACGGCCAAGATCCTGAATTTCGGCTCCCCTGCCCCCATCGACGTGCAGATTTCCGGCCCCGACCTGCGCGATAACTACGACTACGCCCGCCTGCTCGTAAACCGCCTGCGCGGGGTGCCGGGTGCTGCCGATGTCGTGATCCAGCAGACCATGAAGACGCCAACCCTGTTCGTGCAGGGCAACCGCACCTTCGGCCAGGCCACCGGCATGACGGAAGCGGACCTTGCCAATAACGAACTCATGACCCTGTCAGGCAGCCAGACGGTGGACCCGCAATACTGGCTCGACCCGGCCACGGGCATCACCTTCCCGCTCAATGTCTATGTCTCGCAGGATCAACTGACGCATTTCAACAACCTCATGACCATTCCGGTCGACAAGGGCGATGGCGACCCGCAGGGGCGGCACATGCAGCTTCTGGGCGGCATCAGCGATGTCAGCGCCACCGGCACGCCGGGGCAGGTCTCGCACTTCAATTCCATGCCTGAGGTGGACATCTATGTTTCCGCCGAGGGGGCGGATCTGGGGCAGGTCACTACCGGCGTGCAGCACGTGCTGGACCAGACGCGCGACAGGGTACCCTCCACCGCCGCTGTGGTGGTGCGCGGCCAGACCGAAACCATGCGCCATGCCTATATCGAGCTTGTGTTCGGGCTGGTGGTGTCGGTGCTGCTGATCTACCTGCTCATCGTGGTCAACTTCCAGTCCTGGCTGGACCCGTTCATCATCATCTCGGCCCTGCCCGCAGCTCTTGCAGGCATCGCCTGGGCGCTGTTCCTGACCCATACGCGCCTGTCGGTGCCGGCATTGACGGGCGCCATCATGTGCATGGGCACCGCCACCGCCAATTCCATCCTTGTGGTGTCCTTCGCGCGTGAGCGGATCGAGGAGCATGGCGATGCGCTGCGTGCAGCACTCGAGGCGGGCTATGGCCGCATCCGCCCCGTGCTGATGACGGCACTCGCCATGGTGATCGGCATGGTGCCCATGGCCATGAGCAACTCCCAGAACGCGCCGCTGGGCCGCGCCGTGATTGGCGGACTGCTGGTGGCCACCGTGTCCACACTCCTGTTCGTGCCCTGTGTTTACGCAATCCTGCATAACCGCGCCCCCCGCAACCGCGAGGAACTGAACTGATGTCCACCCGGGAAACCCGTAAGATGCTGATGCTGGCCGGTGCCACGATCCTTGTGGGCTGGTGCGGTTACCTGCTGGTCGGGCGCATCCACCATGCCACCGTCCTGCGCCATGATGCGGCAGAGGCCTCCGTGCCCGATGTAATGGTCATAGCACCACGCAGGGAGGCCCGCCATGTCAGCCTCGACCTGCCCGGCACGATCGAGGCCTGGTACCAGGCCCCCATTTACCCACAGGCCTCGGGCTATGTGCATATGTGGTACAAGGACTACGGCGCCCGCGTGGCGGCAGGCGACGTGCTGGCCGAGATCAACACCCCCGGCCTTGATGCCCAGTTTGCGCAGGCGCAGGCCGATCTTCAGTCCTCACAGGCCAAATATGACCTTGCGGTGGTCACCGCCCAGCGCTGGCGGCTGATGGGCCGGTCACAGGCGGTATCGGGCCAGTCGGTCTCGGTGCAGGACGCCAATGAGAAATCGGCCTCGGCTGATCTCGAAGCCGCACGCCACAACCTTGACCGCTATGCCGCCCTTGAGCGCTTCAAGGTCATTGTCGCCCCCTTTGATGGCGTGGTGACGGAGCGCGACATCAACGTGGGCGACTACGTGCATGAAGGTGGCGGCAACCTGAACGCCACGGGCGCGGCCAGCGAGCTGTTCAGCGTAGCGGATACGCACCAGATGCGGCTGTTCGTCTCGATACCGGAGAACATGTCCTACATTCTCCAGCCCGGCCTGCACGCAAGCGTGCGGGTGCCGCAGTTCCCCGATCGTACGTTCGAGGCAAAATTCCTGACCGTATCGGGCGGCTACGACCCTGACACCCGCACCAGCGTGAGTGAATTCGTGATTGATAATTCCGACCACGCCCTGTGGCCCGGCACCTTCGCCGCCGTGACCCTGAGCGCGCCCGAGCAGGCGGCCCATCAGGCCATTCCCACCGGCGCGCTGGTGTTTCAGGAGCATGGCATGCAGGTGGCCGTGGTGGATGGGCAGGGCCGCGCGCATTTCCATGACATAACGGTGGGCCGCATGGGCGATGGGGCAACGCAGGTGCTCTCGGGTATAAACCCTGATGACCGGATCATCGACAACCCGCCCGCCGACCTGCTGGAAGGCGAGCGCGTGCATGTGGTCCAGCCCGCTGCCGGATACAGCAACGACACCGATGAAAAGGACGATGAATGATGGCCCCTACCATTCACCGCGCCACGTTTATGGGGGCGGCCTGCGCCGTATCGCTGCTGTCACTGGCGGGGTGCGACCTTGCGCCCGCCTATCATGCGCCGCATTACGTCATTCCGGCTACATGGCAGGGCCAGGCCCCGTTTGGCGTGGCCCATCCGATGGATGACACCATTCCAGCGCAGTGGTGGCAGAGTTTTGCCGACCCCGAGCTTGATACGCTGGAGGAAACGGCCATGGCCCATAACGGCGACCTGCAGGCCGCCAGCGAGCGCTTTTTGCAGGCGCGTGCGATCGTGAGCGAGGCGCGGGCCGACCTGCTGCCGCATTTTGGCGTGGCCTTTGGCGGCAGCAACAACAAAAGTTCGGCCGAGCGGCTGTTCCGCTACAAGGGGCCGATTACGGATTCCGATGAGTTCTATGGTGGCATGGCCTCATGGGAGCCGGATTTCTGGTCCTCCATCCGCAACCGCGTGCGCCTGCAGAAGGATTATGCCCAGGAACAGGCCGCGCAATACGCCGCCGCACGGCTGAGCCTGCAGGCCGAACTGGCCAGCGATTACTTTACCCTGCGCGGGCTGGATGCGCAGGCGGCGATCTATACCCAATCGATCCGCTATTATGAGGAATCCCTGCGCGTTACCCAGACCCGGCTGGTGGATCAGGCGGCCTCCCGGCTTGATGTGGCGCGTGCGCAGAACCAGCTTTACACCACGCAGGCCCGCCTGCTCGACATTCAGGCCCAGCGCGAGGTGATGGAGCATGCAGTGGCGGTTCTGGTCAATGTCGCGCCCTCATCCTTCCATCTGGCACCCGATGCCCACCTCAATGCCACCCGCTTCGCGCTATCCGCCCCCCTGCCCTCAGACCTGTTGCAGCGCAGGCCCGACATTGCCATGAGCGAGCGCCAGATGGCGCAGGCCAACCGGGCCATCGGCATTGCGCGCGCGGCGTTCTACCCACACGTATCCTTCCAGATGAACGGAGGCTTTGATGATAACGGCTTTAACCTCGCCAACCTGGCCAACAGCATGTGGTCATATGGCGCCACCGTGACCATGCCGGTGTTTGAAGGCGGGCTGCGGCGCGCGCAGTTGCAGCAGAGCTGGTCCGCCTACCGCGAAACGCGCGACCATTACCGCGTGACAATTCTCAACGCCTTTCGCGATGTGGAGGATGGCCTGTCACGCACCAACCGGCTTGATAGCGAAAACGGCCGCCTGCGTGCCGCGGTGGGCGCTGCCAGCCAGACGCAGGACATCACCATGAACCTGTATAAAGGCGGCCTTGCCACCTATCTCGATGTGCTGATCGCGCAGGTCAGCACGCTTGATGCCCGCATACAGCAGGCCGAGATCCAGACCCGTTACCTGCAGGCGCAGGTCGGCCTGATCCGGGCCAGCGGCGGAGGATGGAACGCCGCCAGCCTGCCCGCGCCCGACAAACTGTTCTCGGTCGACCCGCTACAGTATTCCGGCCTGCATAATGCACGCCCTGCAGGTGATGTGCCACCACCCCACAGCCACGGCCCCGACCCGGATGACAACCTGACCGGGCCTATCCTCTCGCCGCATGCCGGCCCGTAAAAAACAAAGCATGCAGGGGCAAAAAAACACCCCCTGCATGCCCTGGCTGAAAATAGGCTCAGGAAAATTTTTCCCCGACCATGTCCTCGCTTTTTGCCCACAGCGCCTCGGCATGCGCGGGATCGACCGCATAGGCCCGCACGCCCGCACTGACCAGACTGACCGCCTGGTCATCGGGCACGACCGGGCTTACGTGGCAGTCTTCACAGTAATGGCCGCCGACGACGCCCGCTTCCGCCACCGCGCCCGCCCAGACTGCCGTGGCCGCCCCCTGTGGAATGGTCTTGAACTGGAACGGCGGCTGGCCTGCCGCGGCAGCCTGTTCGTTGATCCTCGCCACCATCGCCTCAATGCCGCCTGCTGGCATATAACGCGTCAGTTCGGTCAGGATTCCACCGGGATGCACCGCCGCAGCGCGCACGCCGCGTGCACGGTGCCGTGCGTCAAACGCAACGGCAAACAGGATATTGGCGGTCTTGGAGCGCCCGTAGGCGATGAACGGGTCGTATGGCGTCTGTTCAAAATTCGGGTCTTTCAGATCAACATCCGCAAAGCGGTGTCCGGCCGAAGATACATTGACCAGCCGGGCGCCGGGGCGCATCAGCCCCGCAATCCGGTTGACGAGAACGAAATGCCCCAGATGGTTGGTGCCGAACTGCGTCTCGAACCCGTCCTTCGTATGGCCGAACGGCGTGGCCATCACGCCTGCATTGGCGATGACCAGATCGAAAGGCAGACCGGCTGCGTTCAGCTTATCGGCGCAGGTGCGGACACTGCCCAGATCCGCGAGGTCCAGGGCGACCAGTTCGAAACGCCCTCCCCCACGCGCCGCGTCCGCACGGACCTGCGTGGTGGCATGTTCTGCTTTTTCCAGATTGCGCGCAGCCCCCACCACATGGGCGCCATGGGCTGCAAGGGCGCGTGCGGTTTCAACGCCCAGACCCGCGGAAACGCCGGTTACAAGCATGCGTTTGCCCTTGAGCGATACGCCGGAGAGGACCTCTTCCGTTGTCGAGCCTGCGCCAAAAATCTGTGTCATGGGTGGAACTCCCTGAAAGAATGCATCCGTTTTTTGCCGAAATGGCATGCGGGATGTTATGTGGAGTGTAGCTCCGCTTGATATATGCGGAGGACATCTCCGTTTAACAAGAGGGAAACCGGTGACCGACGAAAAAAAGCCACGCCGCCGGCCGCGCAGCGATGGGCAGCGCAACAGGGAAAACCTGCTGAACGTGGCCAAGGCCGCGTTTACGGCGGGGGAAGTCGATATTCCCCTGGATGAGGTTGCCCGTCGTGCTGGCGTGGGCATCGGCACGCTTTACCGTCACTTCCCCAATCGTGATGCGCTGATCGAGGCGGTCTATCGCGCTGAACTCGACCGCCTTGCCGGTGCGGCCCCGGTCCTTGCCGCGAAACACCCGCCAGTGGAAGCACTGCGGGCATGGATGCGGCTGTTTGTTGACTATATTGCCGCCAAGCTGGTGATCGCCCCTGCCCTCAACGGGCTGGCAGGCGGCACGGGCACGCTCTACGCCCAGTCCGGCACCGTTTTGCAAAATGCGATCGACGGGCTTGTGGCAGCCGCCGTTGCCAGTGGCGACATCAGCGCGGATATCGAGCCGGTTGACCTGCTCCGTGCCCTGGCCGGGGTTTCGAACTATGCGGCCGGTCCCGGCTGGGAGAACAGTGCGAAGCGCCTTGTCGATATTCTCATCGCCGGATCACGGGCATCGGGATCGTAATGCTGCGCCATGCCCAAGCCGATCCGATCACTCTATCGGGCCTCTTCCTTAAAGGACAGACAGGGCGACCGGCGCTTCGCCCGCCCTGCTCGTAAACGGTGTGGATATGCACCATCAGGAGACAGGCGGCAGACCTGTTTGCGTGAAAGCAGCCCATGATACCGGGTGATAAACCCAGACCTCACGATCTCTGGTTTGCGAGAAACTGCGTCGTCTTTTTTGGCAGATCCCATTCCTGCCTGCAGCGGGAGGTGCCCGCGGCGCAGTCTCTCATTTTCACTGCGATACGCACTTACTTTGTATTGCGAACATATATAAATCATCAAAAATATAGAATAAGTAAAATTATTCACGAACTTGTGTCATTCATGAATTAAATCTTTCCCATTTGTAAATCGATACACATCCTGTTCCGGACAACCGAACCCGTGGCTGCAAGGGCCTCGGGAAGGGAGAGCAGACAATGTGTGTCATCACGACATGCGCCAAGAACGAGAACAAGTCTGCAATAACATGGAACAACTTTCCTGCCCATATCAGGCTGCTGGCCGTTATGGTGGGAATGCTGTTCATCGGTTGCATGCTCACTTCCAAAGTATTGGCCCAGACAGAAACCGCGAAGACCGCCTTTACAACCCATTACGAACCCGCCGCCTTTCCCATGACCGAAAGCGGACAGGTGGCGATCGGCCCCCTCGTGCCCATGCTGACCGCCTCCCCTCACCTGTTGGGGGACTGGGGCGGCATGCAGCCATGGCTGACAAATCGGGGCATATTCCTCAATGTCACCATCAATGAAGAATATATGGCCAACATTACCGGTGGCAAACAGCGTGCCAACGTTCTGGCCGGTCAGGTCGCCGGTGCGCTGGACATAGACTGGCAGCGCCTGGCAGGGATTCCGTCCTTCTGGACCCATATGCTGGTCGTCAATGGGCACGGAAGCAGCCTGTCCAACGCCATAGGGGATTCGGTCACCAATCCTGAAGAAATCTATGGCGCGCGCGGCAACGTGGTCGCCCATCTGGTGGATATGTATGCCGACAAGGGCTTCCTGCGCGACCGCATCATCCTGTCGGTCGGTGTCATACCAACAGGCAGTTTTTTCAATCAGGATTATCTTGCCTGTTCGTTCATGAACGTATCGGTGTGCGGCAACCCCGCGCCATCCAAATACGTGCCGGGCGGCCGGGACTGGCCTTCGGGCAACCTTGGCGCGGTGCTGCGGGTGCGGCCCACGCTGCGGACCTACATCATGGGCGGCGTCTTTGCCGTCAGCCCCCATGCCTACAATGGCGGCATATCCGGCTGGGCGCTGGGGCAGGACGGGCTGGGAAAGCTCTCATCCCAGGTCGAGATCGGATGGAGCCCCTCCTTTGGCAGGCACCACCTGCTGGGGCATTACAAGATTGGGTACTGGTACGACAATTCCCGTTATCCCAACCTGTATACCGACATAAACGGCAATTCCTTCCAGGCAACGGGCCTGCCGCGCCGGTATGAATCCGGCATGAATGCGGCATGGCTCATGTTCAACCAGATGATCCACCGCAGCGGAGACGGGCTTGCAAACGGCCTGATCGTGATCGGGGGTGTTGATTACACACAGGGCAGCCAGGTGGCCATGCGCGATCATGAATGGATCGGCCTGCTGCAAAGCGGCACGCCCTGGGGCCGCCCGCTCGATCAGATAGGCGTCATGTTCCAGTATATGGAAATGAGCCACACCGTGACCCTGCAGCAGGAATCCTCGCTTGCGCTCGGCCTGCCCTACCTGCCCAACCAGTGGGGCGCCGTTTACGGCATACAGAGCCATGAAAATGTGTGGGAAGCCTTCTACAGCATCCATGTAGCGCGGGGCACGGCCTTCCAGCCGGATTTCCAGTACCTCCAGCGCCCGGGTGCCACAACCACCTTCCATGATGCGGCGGTGATCGGCTTCCAGTTCACCACCAATCTCTGAACCCTGCCGCACAGTAAAAAAACACCGGACATATGAAGCGTTACTGAAAATAACAAAAAAGGAATGCAGCATGACGGAATACGTTGGCGCAATAGACCAGGGCACAACCAGTTCCCGGTTCATGATATTCGACCGGAAAGGAACCGTGGTTTCCGTTGCGCAGAAGGAGCATCGCCAGATCTATCCCAAGCCCGGCTGGGTTGAACATGACCCCATGGAAATTCTTGAAAACACGAATGAAATGATTGGCGCGGCCATGGCGCGCGCCAATCTGGGTGCGGACAGCCTGGTATCGGTCGGGATCACCAACCAGCGCGAGACCGCCGTGCTGTGGGACAGGACAACAGGCCAGCCGCTGCATAACGCCATCGTATGGCAGGACACCCGCGTGGACCAGCTGGTCAGCGAGTATGGCCGTGACGGGGGGCAGGACCGTTTCCGCGCCATTACGGGCCTGCCGCTGGCAAGCTATTTTGCGGGGCTGAAACTGCGCTGGCTGCTCGATAACGTGGAAGGCGCACGCCAGAAAGCCGAAAGCGGGCAGGCCCTGTTCGGTACGATAGACAGTTGGCTTTCATGGAACCTGACGGGCGGGGTGAAGGAGGGCATCCACATTACAGACGTGACCAATGCGTCACGCACCCAGCTCATGAACCTGAAAACCTGCGCGTGGGATGAGGACATGCTTGCAGCCTTTTCCATTCCCGCCGCCTGCCTGCCCCGCATCGTTCCTTCCTCACAGGTTTACGGCACGATCGTCATCCCGAGCCTGCAGGGCACGAAACTGGCCGGCATACTGGGCGACCAGCAGGCCGCGCTGGTGGGGCAGACCTGTTTTACACCTGGCGAGGCCAAGAATACCTATGGCACCGGCTCGTTCCTGCTGATGAATACTGGCACCGAGCCGGTCCAGTCCAAGGCAGGACTGCTGACAACGCTCGCCTACCAGTTTGGCACGGAGGAACCGCGCTACGCGCTGGAAGGCTCCATTGCCATTACAGGCGCGCTGGTGCAGTGGCTGCGCGATAACCTGAAGCTGTTTGACCTGGCCACACAGATCGAGCCGCTGGCCCGCAGCGTGGCGGATAATGGCGGGGTCTATATCGTTCCCGCCTTTTCGGGCCTGTATGCGCCCTACTGGAAGGAAAATGCCCGTGGGGTCATTGTGGGGCTGACCCGCTATGTCACCCGCGCGCATTTTGCACGCGCAACGCTGGAGGCAACGGCCTATCAGGTGCGCGATGTGGTCGCCGCCATGGAGGAAGACAGCGGCATCATACTGAGCAGCCTGAAAACGGATGGCGGCATGGTGGCGAACGAACTGCTGATGCAGTTCCAGGCCGATATCCTGAACGTGCCGGTCGTGCGCCCGAAGGTGGTGGAAACCACCGCACTCGGTGCGGCCTACGCCGCCGGTCTGGCCGTGGGGTACTGGAAAAACATCGATGACCTGCGCGCCAACTGGGAAGTGGACCGCACCTGGCAGCCTACCATGCCGCCGGAGCAGCGTAGCCGCTACCTGGCGTGGTGGAAAAAGGCAGTAGAGAAATCCTTTGACTGGGCAGAATGAGCTGCCCCCTGAGCACAGACAAGGAAACAGGCCAATGAACAGGGAATTCCTGGGCGAGCTGATTTCTGAAGCGCTTGCCGTATTCATCATCATCGCCTTTGGCGATTCCGTAGCGGCGATGTATCTTCTCTATGATCCCAGTCCTTACCTGCAGGCCTACTGGGGAGTGTGCATTGTATGGGGGCTGGGAGTGACTGTTGCCATCTATGCCACCGGATCCGTATCGGGCACGCATGCCAACCCGGCAGTTACCCTTGCGCTGGCAACTTACCGCGCCTTTCCATGGAAAAAGGTGGTGCCCTACTGGCTTGCGCAGACCGTGGGCGGCTTTTTGGGGGCGGGGCTGGTTTACGCACTGTATTACCCCGTCATCAACCACTTCAATGATGTACACCAGCTTACCCGCGCGGGTGGTGGCGGGGCGGGCGTGTTCTTTACCGCACCCGGGCTGGGCATAACCGTATGGCATGCCTTCAGCGATGAAATCATCCTGACCGCCATACTGGTATTCGGCATCTTTGCCATTACCGAACAGTATAACGAAATGGCGCCGGGTGCCAATTTCGGTGCGCTGATCATAGGTTTTCTTGTCGCGGCCATTGGCGCTTCCATGGGGTATCTTGAAGCATGGGCCATCAACCCGGCCCGTGACCTTGGCCCGCGACTGTTCGCCTATATGGCCGGCTGGCACGAAGCCGCCCTTCCCGCAGCCGGGCATTACTGGTGGGTGCCCGTTGTCGGGCCGCTGATCGGGGGGCTGGTGGGGGCCACGGCCTATGAATATCTGGTATTCCCCTTCCTGCCCGCGCAACTGCGTGCACAGAAGGCACGGCAAAGCCAGATCGACGCGGAAAGCGTTATCATAGGGGAGTAGACTTCCCATACAATCCTGCCCCCTCCGGTGTGGGGGGGCAGGATTTCAAGGGCGGACGGTCAGGAAATCCTGCCCTTGTACTATTTTGGGGCGCGGCAGTGCTGGCGCGGAACCTGTAGGTGTCATGTCCACCCTCCAGGACATGACAGTGTTGGATCAGCCGATCAGGGAGCGCCGTCGTCATCCCGGGGGTCACCAAAGACGTGTTCACTGAAGCTCGGACTGGTTGTGATGATGACACTGGTGCGCTGAAGGCAAGATAACTGGGCTCATCGCGGATGACGAGATCCGGACGGAGCAGCCTGTCGACAGTCTGTCTGGCCCGGCTGGCGGTTTTTTCCTGTTCAAGAGCATTGACCAGAAGCTGGCCTTCTTTCGATGATGCATGGTCGCCTTTATGACCAGGACGGTCGCCATAAGGGTTTTCCCGGATCCCGGGCGGCTGATCAACACGACATTTTCGGTATCCGCGATGAAATCCCCGCCACGGAGCGTGGCAGACCACAGGCCCGGTATCAGTCAAGGAGAACCCCAAACAGGTCCTTGATGAGCCGGGTGGTCTTTGTCTGGTAGGCTATGGAGCGTATTTCGCGTTCCACCTTCAGGTTTTTTGATCAGCCCCTTCTCCCATCCGGTTGCCGGACTGCAGCGGGTCGCCTCGGACGGATAATGGCTGACCCGGGCCATGAAGCGCAGACTGACCCGACGCGCCTTGCCCGAACCAACCCGTTCCACAACGGTCTTCATGTTATCAAAAATACGCCGTCGCGACACGCAGCCCGGCACGGAGAAGACCTTGATGAGGGCTGTAAAAAGCATCTCGTGGGTTGTGCAGGAGATAGGCCCGGAGCCTGAAGGCCCTGGTGAAGGACAGTGTGGTGCGAACGCCGTGCACTCACCGCCCGGTCTTCGCCCCGGTTAAACCGGAAGGCTTCCCCGGACAGGAAACGTATGGGTACACAATGTCATGACCCGTTAATGTCGTGCCTGACTGAACTACCCGGAGCGGGAAGCGCGGATCATGGTGTGGCAGGAAAAAACACCGGCACGACCATCATCTTTCCTGCCCCGATGCATGAAGGCACCGGGGCAGGACAGGGTCAGGAACGAAACGCGTCCAATGCCGGATTTTCCCCGTTCATGTGCTCCATGAGTAGCATTGATACAGGCACAGGTTCGACCGAAGGCATGCCTTCCCCTACCACGCGCAGGCATAATGCCAGCGACAGGGCCCCGGCATCTGGATGGCCCAGGCTGCGCGTGCCATGGGTGCGGGCGCGCCCCATGCGCGGCAGCAGGTCACGCGTGCCGTCGGCCGCCTTCTGCGCTGCATCCGCTGCCGCCTGCCATGCATCGCGCAGGGCGCACCCACGGTCGCACTCACGTTCCAGCGCTTCGACAAAGGGGACCAGCGCGTCCATGAGCGTCTTGTCGCCAACCCGCGCCCGCCCCAGTTGCATGATGCGTTCCATCGCGTACCGGGCGCCGTGAACCAGTTGCGGTGCATCGGGCACCGATACATCATCCAGCGCCGTGCTGAAGGCACGCAGGCCTTCCCCCCACAGGGCGCCTGATGTGCCGCCCGCGCGGTCGGCCCATGCATCCGCCGCCGCCGCCAGTACGGTCGCGGCCCCCGCGCGGGCCTGTGCTGCCTGACGGGCCGCCTGACGGGCCGCTGCCGACCCGCGGGCCATGCCCTGCCCGTGATCGCCATCTCCGGCCACGGCATCAATACGGCCCAGTTCACCCTCTGCCGCAGCCAGCGCCTGTGCCAGCCGCGCCATGGTTTCCGCCACGCACAGGCCGCCACGCCGGCCCGCCGGGGTTCCAGCCTGCGCATACACGACAGGAGGCTCATCCTCCATCACGCTGTCAGTTGCATCGGGCTCACCCGTAATGCCCGCATGGCGCAGGACTGCCGTCTCGACCGGCGCGCGCCAGTAGTGCTCCAGTTCCTCATCCAGCCATGTCATGGTCAGGGAACAGCCCGCCATATCAAGACTGGTCACATATTCACCCACCAGTGGCGCAATAACGCTCAGGCCTGCCTGCGCGAGCAGGGGGGCGAGCGCTTCCCACAACACAAACAGTTCCTCATGCTTGGTGCTGCCCAGTCCGTTGAGCACGATTGCAACCCGGCGGGGGGCGTCAGCAGGCAGTTCCGCCAGAATACGGTCAAACAGCACATGCGCCAGTTGCGCGGGTGGCGGAATGTCCTGTTCATCTATGCCCGGCTCACCATGCACGCCAAGGCCAAGCGCCATGCGGTTTTTGGGCACATGGAACAGCAGGTCTGCCTCACCAGGCAGGGTGCAGCCTTCAAACGCCACGCCAAAGGTGCGGGTCTGGCTGTTGGCGCGCTGGCCTACTGCCTCGACGGCATCAAGGTCCAGTCCGGCTTCCGCTGCGGCGCCAACAATCCGGAACACCGTCATGTCGCCTGCAATGCCGCGCCGGCGGGCCATGTCACCCACCTCGGCGCTGGCCACGTCATCGGTCGTGGCCAGCAGGCGGGTGTCGATCCCTTCACGGCGCAGGCGCTCCGCCGCAATGCCAAAGTTCAGCACATCGCCCGCATAATTCCCGAATCCCAGGATCACGCCCCCGCCGCGCTCGGCCCTGCGCGCCACGGAATAGATGGCCTGTGTGGATGGCGAGGCAAAGATGTCCCCCGCCACTGCCGCATCGGCAAAGCCGGTGCCGACATAGCCATTGAAGGCGGGGTAGTGACCTGAGCCTCCCCCCACAACCACCGCTACCTTGCCCGCCCGGCCGGGTCTGGCCCGCACGACCCCACCGCGCACCATGCGCACGATGTCACGGTGGACAAGGCTGTAGCCATGCAACGCGGACTGGGCGAATTCGGAAGCATTGCCGCAAATTCTGGTCATTTGCATATATCCTCAGCTAACAGGAAACGTCGTAGCAGGGCACGGTCATGCCTCACGGTGCAGGTAGCGACGCGCCAAAGAATCAAAGGAGATGGCCAGCACCACAATTCCGCCGCTGACCACCGACTGCCAGTAAGGCGAGATGCCAAACAGCACGATGATGTTCTCGATAATGCCGATGATGACGGCACCCAGCACCGCCCCCACCGGGCTGCCCAGGCCGCCCGTGGTCGCGACACCGCCAATAACGGCGGCTGCGATGGGGGCCAGCACCCACGTATCACCAATGGAGGGCTGCGCCGTGCCCAGGCGCGCCACCATCAGGATCCCGGCAAGGGCTGACAGGAAACCCGCCGTGGCGAAGGCTGCGATACGGATGGCGTCCACCCGCAGGCCCAGCATGCGGGCGGCCTCGGGGTTGCTGCCAATGGCATAGACGTACCGCCCGACTGGCGTGCGCACCATGACAAAGGCCACCACGCCCAGGCAGGCCAGCAGCACAATGAAGGGCACCGGCACGCCATAAACCAGCCCACGGCCCAGAAAGGAAATGTCAACGGGCACGCCGGTAATCGCCACCCCCTTGGTCGCGACCAGGATCGCGCCGCCATACACACCCGCCATGCCGATGGTCAGCACCAGCGAATGCAGCCGCAACTGCGTGATCAGCACGCCATTGAGCATGCCGCACGCCGTGCCCAGCAGCAGGCACAGCACCAGCGACAGCCATGGGTTCAGCCCCGCCTGCACCATCAGCATGCCGCCCGTAATCCCGGCAAGCCCGCCAATAGCCCCGACGGACAGATCGAGTTCGCCGAGGATCATCAGGATCGACTGCCCGATCGTGACCAGCCCGATAAAGGCCAGGGCGCGGGCCATGATCATCATGTTGAAGCCGGTCAGGAAATGCGGCGACAGCAGGCATGACACGCCAAAAATCAGCACAAGGGCCGCAATGACGCCACCGAGCGGGTTGCGCATGCAGCGTGCGGCCAGCCTGCGCAGGGGCGGCAGGCGTGGCGGGGTGGGCGGCGTGGTGGGGAATGTGGTTTCAAGCGACATGACGAACCTCCGGCGCGCCAATAATCGCGCCCACAAGTGTATTGATGTCGGTCGTGGCCTGATCGAACGAACCGGTGATCTGCCCGGCATGCATGGTGATGATGCGGGTGGCGCAGCGTTGCAGCTCCGCCATTTCAGAGGAGACGAGAATGATCCCCACCCCCTCTTCCGCCAGTTGCTGCATGATGCGGTAGATCTGGAACTTCGTGCCGATGTCGATGCCCTTGGTCGGTTCATCAAAGATCAGCACGCGCGGCCTGCGCGCCATGGCACGGCCGATGATCGCCTTCTGCTGGTTGCCACCCGACAGGTACATGATCTTCTTTTCCGCCGATGACGTGCGCACATCGAAGCGCTCGATGGCATCCGCCACCACACGCCGCTCCCGGCCCGATGAAATGACGCCACCGCCCATGATCTGGTCCATGACAGATACGGCAATGTTCTCGCGCACGCTCAGCAACGGAAAAATGCCGTGATGCCGCCTCTCCTCAGGCAGATAGAGCATGCCCATCGCCACGGCCCGGTCCGGCCTGCCGCGCGGGATTTCATGCCCGTCGAGCACACATCGGCCTGCCGTTGCGCGGTGGTAGCCGAACATGGTCTGCATGAGTTCCGACCGCCCTGCCCCCACCAGTCCGGCAAAGCCCAGTATCTCGCCCCGGCGCAGGGTGAAGGATGCATCCGTAAAACCGGGGCCGGACAGGTGCGCCACATCGACGATGACATCCTGTGTTCCCGACGCGACCTTGGGCTGGAAGCGTTCATCAAGCTGCACGCTGTTGCCGGACATGAGGCGGATCAGTTCGCCTTCATCGAGGTCCGCCATGGGGTAGGTGCCCACACTGCGCCCGTTGCGCAGCACGGTGACCGTATCGCCCAGCGCGAAAATCTCCTCCATCCGGTGCGAGACGAACACGATCGCGCAGCCTTCATCGCGCAGCGTGCGCAGGATGGAAAACAGGTGTTCCGTCTCGCTCGATGTGAGCGAGGAGGTCGGTTCATCAAGGATCAGCACCCGGAAATCCCCGGCGCTGGCCGCGCGCGCGATCTGGAGCAGCTGCTGGTCGGGCACGCTGATATGGCCCACCTTCTGCCCCGGTCGGGCATGCATGCCAAAGCGGGTCATGAGCTTCTGCGCTGCCGCTTCCATGGCCGTGCGTGACACGGTCATGCGCCCGAAACCGGATTTGGCGAAGGGCATGAACATGTTTTCCGCAACCGTCATGGTGGGAAACAGGCTGAGTTCCTGCGGCACATACGCCACGCGGGCAAACAGGGCGTGATCGGCCAGCGCATCATGGCCCTCTATGTCCACGCGTCCCGCATCCGGGGTCACGAGGCCGGTCAGCACCTTGATCAGCGTGGATTTTCCCGCGCCATTTTCCCCGGCAAGGATATGGACCTTTCCTGCTTCCAGCGTCAGGTCGATATGGTCCAGCGCCACAACGCCGGGATAGGTCTTGCGCAGGGATGAAACGTGGAGAACCGTCATGGTCGTTACTCCATCAATATCCGGAAAGATCAGATGTTCTTCCTGGTCAGGACATCTATGCCGGTATCTATGTATTTGGGCGTCTTCTGGCCCAGCGCGCGCTGCCATGCGGCGATGACCGCCCAGTAGCCCTGCATTTCTGGCCGGCTGGAGGCGGATGAATCCGCCACCCCGTCACGGATGAGCTGGATCATGTCGTTCAGGTTGTCCAGACCCACTTCCCTGACCTTGCCCGTGCGCCCGCTTTCACGAATGGCCTGGCCGATGCCCACCGGGCCCGCTGCATCGCACGCCACCCATCCGGCAAGATCGGGATGGGCCTGCATGATGGCGGAAGCCTGTTTCTGCGCGGTTTCGATACTGTCGTTATCAATACCGGTCGCGACCACCTTGATCTGCGGATATTTGGCAAACGTTGCGCGTTCGCATTCCGCGCGGCGGGTATGGTTGGGGGCGGTCGGCACGCCGATCATGATCGCGACCTCGCCCTTTTCCCCGATCAGCCCCGCCAGGCGCTGTGCCGCGATCGTGCCCTGTTCACAGAAATCGGCCCCCACCGCCGTGATGTCCATCCCTTCGGGCGGGAGGGAGTCAAACACCGTCATGGGCACCTTTTCATCCACGGCCTCGAGCATGGTGGCGTGGTTGCCCTTCTCATCAAGCAGGTCGAGGATCAGCCCGTCGGGGTGGGTTGCGATTGCACGCTCGATGATATCGTTCTGTGACGAGACATCAGCCGTTTCAGGCGCGCGGTATTCAATTTCCACCTTGCGGCCCGTTGTCTTCCCCAGCAGGTCGGCCGCCGCCTGGGCGCCGGTATTCACCTTGTCAAACCATGGGTGGACCGTTTTGGGGATCAGCACGAAACGTAGCGGTGCATGATCATCTGCCGCCCGTGCCGCCATGGGCGCAAGCAGCAGTGCCGTGGCAAGAAGAAAAGCTGTTTTCATTTTTATTGTTCTTTCGCTTCACTGCTCATCTGGCTGCACCTGCAGCCAGTATTCAGCAGGTGGTAACGGCGGGCTCTGCGTGGGTATATTTCTCTCCCAGCGCATCAATACCTGCCACATTACGTGCCGAGGGGCCGTGCGGGTCAAAGGAGCAGGCCAGCCAGGCATTTACGATGCTCTTGGCAACCTCCGGCCCGATGACACGCGCGCCCATGGTAATGATGTGCGCATTATTGGACAGGGCGGCCCGTTCGGCGGAATAGGTATCGTGGGTCAGGGCTGCGCGGATGCCGGGTATCTTGTTGGCCGAAATACAGACCCCGATCCCGGTACCGCAGCACAGGATGCCCCGATCGAATTCTCCCGACATGATGGCCTGCCCCACCCGCTCGCTCAGGCTGGCATAGAGTTCGCTGCCACCGCCGGGGGGGGCAGACATGTCCAGTACGTCGTGCTTGCCCTGATCCTTGAGGTACTGCGCAAGCATTCCCGCCATACCGTTACCGGCGCTATCGCCACCAATGGCTATACGCATCGCTATTCTCCCATTTGGGTAATGGAGTGTATTTTTATTCAGGTTTTACTGTGTCGATGGCGCATAGCCGCGCCACCCGCAGTGTAACGCCATGATCGAGCAGGCGGTCACGCATTGCGCGATCAAGACCGTCATCAGTTATCACCACATCGAATTCGGACAGGTCCGCCAGGCGGTTCAGCGCATTGCTGCCAAACTTCGTGCTGTCGGCCATCAGCACACGCCGGTCTGCACTGCGCATGAGCGCATGCTTGGCTTTTACGATATCCTGTTCCTGATGATAGGCATTCACCCCATGCACGGCGGATACGGACATGAACAGGGTGCCCACCCGCAATGCCCCGATCGCCTGTTCGCACATCAGCCCGAAAAACGCGTCAAAGGTGGGATGATACCGTCCCCCCAGCGCCATAAGGCTGATGGCTGGCACGGCCGCCAGAGTGGAGGCAATGCCAAGGCTGTTGGTGACCACCGTCAGGTCGCCCATCGTGGCCAGGTGATCGACCATGCAGCATGCGGTCGTAGAATCATCCAGCGCGATGACATCACCGGGCACGATCATGCCTGCGGCCAGCGCTGCCATGGCTTTCTTTTCACGCATGGCGCGACGCCTGCGGTACAGCATGCTGCTTTCGGCAATGCCATTGGGCAGGGTGGTGACGCCCCCATGCACCCGGCGCAGCAGCCCCTGTGCCGACAGCGCCTGCAGGTCACGATGGATGGTCATGCGACTGGTTTCAAAACGCGTGACCAGTTCATCAATCTCCACATTGCCACGGCCCATGACATAATCGACCATGGCGCGCCTGCGGGTGGCGACGGTGCCGGTTTCAGCCAGATGCAACATGTTCATGTGCCACGCTCCCGATAATCTGCCTGAAATCAGCAACGCTCCACGCTGCACGACCAATAAAAACACCATCTACATTGGCCAGCCGTGCATAACTGCATGCATTGGCCTGTGTAACGCTGCCGCCATACAGCAGGGGTATCTCAAACCCGACTTCCTCCCCTGCCATCTCCACCAGCACCGCGCGCAGCCGGGCATGGGCACCTGCAACAAACGTGGCATCCGCTGCATGCCCCCCTGCCCCGATGGCCCAGACCGGCTCATACGCCACCAGCACCTGCCGCATCAGGGCGGGGGAGACGCCATGCAGCGCAATGCGCAACTGGAGGGCGAGCACCTCATGCGTTACACCAAACGCGTGTTCCTGCGCCGTATCACCAATACATACCAGCGGGCGCATGCCGTGGCGCAAGACGGCATGGACCTTCAGGTTGACGGTCCAGTCCGTTTCACCAAAATGGGCACGGCGTTCGGAATGGCCGATTTCCACCAGCGTTGCACCACATTCGGCCAGCATGGCGGGTGAGATTTCTCCCGTCCATGCACCTTCATCCTCCCAATGGGTGTTCTGTGCTCCCACCATGACGGATGTGCCGTCCAGTATGGCGCAGACATCCCTGAGCGATGTAAAGGGCGGGATGACAAAAGGTTGCACGCCTGCGGGCGGATGAAAGGCGGCCAGTGCGCGCGCGGCATCGATGGCGGCGGCCGGCCCCTTGTTCATTTTCCAGCTGGTACCAATCCATAACGGTCTGGAATGCATCACGGGTCTCCATATCTGGCAGGATGCACATACATAACAGTTAACATGATATATATATCATAAGTGGCGTTATCGTTGCGCCATACCGGGCAGGAAAACGTTCACATTCTCATGATATTCAGAAATAAATGAAATAATACCCGAACGTTCCAAAATAAAATTCAGGAACACAAAGTATAGGATGTAGTTGCGCTCAGCCCATGCCTGCCGGAGCATCCAGCAGCATGTTTTCGGTAATGCAGCGGTCAGCGCCCAGCGGGCGTTCGGCACGCTGCCCCTTGCGGGCCAGGCCATCATGATAGAAACAGGTTGCTTCCTCTGGTAGCAGGTCGCCATCCGTTACATGCCGCATGGCCTGCACCAGCAGCAGCGGATCATCGGCATCGACAATCTTGCGCCCGAACAGGGCTGCGCGCGCGCCACAATTCTGGGCCTGATGCAGCAGTTCAAGACAGTCCCGTGTCGTCCCGCTGCTGCCCCCCATGATCCCTACCACCATGCGGGGATCGAAGGCGCACAGTTCGCTCAGCGCAGCCGCGCCATTGAAGGGAATTTTCAGGAATTGTGGCCGTTCCGCCTGCCGCAGGCCCGCAAGGGCGCGGATAATCATGTCATTGAGGAAGAAACCCCGGTCCGGTTGCGCAATCTGCCCTTCATTGGGGTTGAAGACTTCAAGGAAATAGGAAAAACCATGCACCTGCGCATCTTCACGAAAGCTGCGGAAGCATTCCAGCGCATGCGCATCATGTTCCGCATTACCGTTGAAGGTCATGGAATACAGGCCAAGCCGGGTCTGGGCCCCGGCCAGTGACGCGCTGCGAAAAGGCACGGAACGCTGGGTGGTGTAGGGGCTGCCCCGCCCGCGCCACAGGTCGGTAGTATCGTTGGCACGGATGGCAGGCTGCACGCGGCTGTCGTTAAAGGCACCTTCCTGCACCAGCGTTTCCAGGGTGGAGGCCGAAACCAGCATGATATCGACAACATCGAGTTCCAGCATCGCGCGGATATCATCTAGATACTCCTCCCGGCAGCGATAGGGCGACAGCGCGCCCATGGTGCGGTTACGCCCCATGGCGCTGATGCCTGCCGCCATATCGGCATCCTTGGCATCGGCCAGGATAAAGTCGGCGCGCGTATCGGTTCCGGTGGCCATGCGGGCAATCTTAGTTTCATAACGGTTCATTGTTCAGGCTCCGATCGGTTCAGGCTGCATGGATTTGGGGGCAGTCATGCGGGCGGCGAGATGATGCCGCGTTTCGGCTTCCTGCCAGGCCTCACGGGCCTGACGCTGGACTGTGCCCGCATCCCACCCAAGGGCTTCGCCCGCGATGTCTGCCACCTCGTGCGTAACGTCAGGTGTTAACGCGCCGGACAGGGCAATGGTGGTGCGGCGGTAGACAATATCCGCCACATGCCGGACCTGTTCATGGCGTGCGATGAACATGATTTCCCGACGCGTATAAGATGGCAGGCTGCGCAGCGGCGCATCGGGCGCAAAGCCGCAGAACCGCGCAATTTCCCCTGCCTGCGTGCCATAACGGCCAAACAGCACGCGTGCGCGTTCACGCGCAATGTCGCTGGTCATGGCAAAACGGTCGATATAGGTTTCAAGGTCTGTGGGGCGGGGATAACCGCGCCCGCCCCCGATTGGCACAGACCGGGTGGAAACCTGCCGCACCCGGCCCAGACGGGGCAGGATGGTGTCCGCCACTTCCTCCGCCAGGCCACGGAATGTTGTCCATTTTCCGCCCACCAGCGAAAACAGTGCAATCGTTCCCAGCCGGTCCTCATGCACGATATGGTCACGGCTGATCGCGCCGGGGTCGGATGCGTTACTGGCCGGCAGGGGCCGCACGCCACTGTAGCGGTAGATCACGTCGGACGCGTCGAACCGGAAACCTGAAAACAGGGCGCCCAGCATATCCAGCATGTAGGCCTGTTCCGCATCGGTGCAGATGGCCTCATCCGGGTCAGAGACAGGAATGTCGGTTGACCCCACCAGCACGTGGCCCAGAAAGGGATAGGCCAGGCAGATACGCCCGTCCGGCGTGCCGAAATACACCATGTTCCCGCCCAGTTCGCGCAAAAGCCCGTCATGGCGCAGCACCAGGTGCGACCCTTTGGTGCCGCCGATATAACGGGTGGGCACGCCGAGGGCGGCATTGATCTGGTCAATCCACGCACCACCTGCGTTGACCACGACCGGCGCCCGCGCCTGCCATGACTGCCCGCGTGGCTGGTCATGCAGAGTCACAACACCATCATGAAAAGACTCAACATGGGTATAGGTCGCGACACGGCAGCCTTCCTGCGCGCGCAATGCATCGTGTACGCATTCATAACCCAGCCGCTCGGGCTGGCTGATTGCCGCGTCATAATACTGCGCGCAGGCCATGACGGCATTGCTCATATGGGGCCAGCGCGCGCGGGTCTGCCTGCCTGAAAACAGGCGGTGCCGCGGCATGACGCGGGCATGACGGCCAAGGAAATCATAGATCTGCAGCCCCAGTTCCAGCACCAGCGCACCCCGGTCCGTCATCTTGCCACCCAGCCGCAGGAAGCGCCGCACGGAAGGCACGATCCCGCCAGACCATGACCGGACGGGCACGGTAGTGGGCAAGGGATGGACGACATGCGGCGCATTGCGCAGCAGCAGGTTCCGTTCCAGCGTAGATTGCGCGACCAGGCGGAACTCCCCGGTTTCAAGGTATTTGATCCCGCCATGGATCAGGCGCGAGGGCGCGCTGGAGGTACCGCTGCAGATATCGCCCCGGTCCACCAGCAGTACACTTACTCCCTGCACGGCCAGTTCACGCATCAGCCCCGCGCCATTGATCCCGGCGCCGATGATGATGACATCATAATCCTCTACGGGAGGCAGGACGGTACTCATGAAGGAATCCCTCCCATGGCTGTCGCATGGTGAGCCTGCAGATGCATGGCGGGATGGGCCCCCGATACACGCTCTGGCTGTGACGGTGCCCGGGGCGACGTATCATACAGCGCGCGCCAGAACGGACGCATGGCCTGCGCCAGTTCTACATAACGGTGATAGATTGCATCGTACGCAGCCACCTGTGCCGGTTGCGGGGCGTAGGTCTGGCGCGACACATCCAGCCCCGCCACGGCATGTTCGAGATCCGGCTGCATGCCAACCGCCACCGCCCCGGTCAGGGCGGCGCCCAGTGCCCCTGCCTCCCGCACGCAGGAGACATCAACAGGCATGTCCAGCACATCGGCAAAGAGCTGTGCGATTGCGGGCTGCCCGCTGCCGCCACCAGATATGCCCACGCGCGTCACGGCGCCCGTCTGACACAGGGCGCTGACATGCATGCGGTGGTTGAACACCATGCCTTCCACCATCGCCTGCAAAAGATCGGTCCGGTCATGCCATGACTGCACGCCAAAAAACGACGCGCTGGCGGGAGCCGCATAAGGGGAGCCAAACAGGAAGGGATGGAAAAGTGGCACCGTGCGCGCGTGACGGGTAGCAGTCAGGCGTTCTTCCACCTCATGCATCAATATTTTCGTGGCATCCCCGTTTCCGGGCATGAGCAGGCGTGCCATCCATTCCAGATTGCTGGACGATGCAGGCGAGATCGCCATGCAGTTCCACAATCCCCGGCGGTAGCCTGCACGACAGGCCCAGCCCTCCCCCGTGACGGGCCTGTCGCGGAATACCTCGTTGATGGAAAACGTGCCGGCGGTTAGCGACATGTCGCCGGGCTGTGTATGGCCCATCCCCACGGCGGCGGCCGTGACATCATGCAATCCGGCCGAAACTGGCGTGCCCGCAAGCAGGCCCGTTGCCGCAGCGGCGCTGGCCGTGACCGTTCCGGCCCGTGCACAGGAATCCAGCATGGGCGGCAGGCAGTCCTGCATGGCCTCCAGCCCGAGGATATCGAGGATGGTGGCGCTGTACTGTTGCGTATGCAGATCGGTAAAGGCCGTGCTGGCTTCGGTTATGTCTGTTGCGATTTCCCCCGTCAGGCACAGCCGGATCCAGTCCTTGGCGAACAGAATGGACCCGATGGCGTGATAGCGCTCCGGTTCATGCGCCCGTATCCATGCCAACAGGGTATTGGCGGAGTAGGCATAAGGCCGTTGCCCTGCCAGCGGCACGAGCTGATCCAGCACCCCGCGTTGCTGCCAGTGGTCGTGCAGTTCCGTAGCACGGCTGTCGAGCGACATGATCCCGCGCCCGAGCGGGTTGCCCATGCGGTCGAGCAGGAACAGCCCGTCGCCATGTGCCGTGACCCCCACCGCGGCAATGGCCTGACCGTTAAGGCCCGCATCGTCAAGCGCCATGCGAATGGTTGCGGCCACGTCCTGCCATACTTCGCCCATGTCACGCTCAACGTGGTGCGGACGGTCCATGTGCTGGGCCACACGCGTGCGCCCCGTGCCCACGATTTCACCCTCAGGGGAAAAAATGACCGCCTTGGTGGTGGTTGAGCCGCAGTCTATTCCGATGATGAAGTTCCGGCGCATCCTCGACCTCCTGATATCCAGCAGCATGATGACGGATTCACTATGTTATATATAACAAATATAGTGTTATATAACACATATTAATGTGATGCATGATGCCGGGAACCAGATCGGATTGCGTTCAGAAAGCTGGACAGCCATTGTGATGGCCACATTGAATGTGACACCGAAACAGGTATCCCTTACGCTACCCCTTTCCTGTTGACCCTGAGGACGAAGATCGATTTCCAGTATGACCGACAACACGGGCCTGTCACATTTGCCGGTTTCCACCCGATCTGCCCGACGGGGCGACAACACGGCACGCCAGCAACGCATCCTTGACCTGCTGCTTGAAACGGGCAACGCCACCATCGATGCGCTGGCCGCGCATTTTGATGTCAGCCGCATGACCATTCACCGTGATGCCAACGCGCTGGCGCAACAGGGACTGGTGGAAAAGCTGCACGGCGGCCTTGCCCTGCGCAACCGCACCGCTACGCAGAAGACGGTAAGCTACCGCACGGCCCTCGCCAGGGAAGGCAAGCAGGCGATCATTGCCCGTGCCATATCGCTGATCCGGCCGGAACAGATCCTGGTGCTGGATGATTCAACCACCGTGGCCGAGATGCTGCCCCTGCTGCCTGCGCTCGCACCCCTGACCATCATCACAAACGCCATGGGTGTGATCCAGGCGCTGGCCCCCTACCCTGACCTGCGCCTGATCTGCCTGGGGGGTGATTACAACCGGCCCCGCAACGCCTTTTTCGGGTTGATATGCGAGCAGGCGGCACAGGGCCTGCATGCCAATACAATGTTCCTGTCCACATCCGTCATTCATGACGGCACGGCTTTCCAAAACAACCCGGACATCATCAAGATCAAGCGCATCCTCATGGAAATCTGTGACCAGACGGTTCTGCTGGTGGACAGTTCAAAATTCCGCAAGGGTGGCCTCTACCGACTGGCGGGTCTGGATGCTTTCGATCATGTGCTGACGGATGCACAGATCAGACCTGCCATACATGAGAAACTGAAGACTGCCGGTATATCACTGGAAATCTGCCAGCCCGATGACGGGCCCTAGCGCTCCTTTGAAAGAATGCGAGGGATCTCTTTTTGCTGGGCTGTCAGTCAGTCGCCTGCGAACCCGTGCAATGGGGACAGGCAGATTCCAGCCCCGAAACGGGTGTCGTCGCGCATGGCCCCGACTTGCGCTCCAGCACCCTTCAGCAAGGGATCGTTTTTGGGTGCCTGTCCCACATTCCTGCATGATGTCTTTACCCTGCGGGAAATCCAGGGAAGACAACCAGACATGACAGCTACCAAGTGCAGGATGGCCTGCAAAAGGAAGTTCGCTGTAGAGCGTAAATATTCTAAGCCGATAATCTGCATCGGGATGGGTAGGCTTCAGAAGAAACGTCGTCTCGCTCAGATTGGTCCAGTTGGCGAACGCAGCCATTTTCCCTTCAGACAAGGCATCCGCTTTTTCTACCACAGCCAAAGGGTTTCCTCGCAAAGGCACAGAAGAAAAAACGTCAACCTGCTGAAAATCCAGACTGATTATCTCTGCCCGGGAAGAAATATTTTCCATCATTATTTTATCAATTCCTCATCCTGTCACTGCAGAATAAAGTAAATATTTTATTTAAAACCAGAACCATAAATGCAGGGTCATGATATCGACAAGTCGCAACGTTCTTTTTCTGAGGGATGAAGATGATGTGCCAGCCCTTGAAGAGACATCTTCAGCCCGAAATGGAAACCTTCGTGAGGGTCACTCTGCCGGATTTGGTGCCATGCCGAGGCTGCTACCGGATAGCGTAGCAAAAGAGACTGAAAATCCGGACTCTGGTAATGATCCGGGCGTTTTTCGGCAAATGCCTGCTCCTCGATCGTAAAGCCGATGACAAAGTAGAGCGTGGAGAAAGTACCCCAGGTGGCTGTGCGATCATCTGCGCCAACGTCTTTAAGGCTGGAAATCATCTGTGAGCTGATCCGGGCCACATTATCGGACAGCGGATAAGTCCGCGCCAGAAAGCGAGCCCCGTCCCGATGTGCCAGTAAGGCCTGCCTCACCTCGCAGGCAATTCTGAAAAACATATCCGGCCACTTTTCGCCAGTGACCGCAGTCGTGGCCACCTGTTCCAGCAGCGTATCGGCCACGGCTTCGCACAACGCATCCCTGTTTGCAAAATGCCAGTAGAGCGAGGGGACCTGTACACCCAGCATGTCTGCCAGCTTCCGCATTGTCAGCCCTTCCATTCCCCGTTTATCCAGCAGTTGCAGTGCTGAACTGATGACCTGCTCCCTCACAATTTTTGCACTCACGACGTTCTGCCTCCCTCCTTGCCCTTCAAATCTAATACCGTTAGATTGCGAATCTAACAATGTTAGTTTTATGGATTCAGACCATGAAAACTTCGTACGATGTATTGGTTTCTGGCGCAGGTCCCGTGGGTTTGTGGCTTGCCTGCGAGCTGAAGCTTGCCCAGATCGATGTCGCGGTGCTCGACCGCCGTCCTGCCCGCACGACTGAATCCCGTGCACTGGCCATACATGGGCGGACATTGGAAATGTTCGGGCTACGGGGCTGTGCGGAAGACTTTCTTGAAGCCGGTCGGAAAATTCCGCTGATGGAATATGGAGCACTGGATACGCGGCTTGCATTTTCCTCTTTTGAAAGCCGCTTTCCTTTCACCCTGTTTCTTCGTCAGACCAAAACGGAGGAATTCCTGGAAAAGCGCGCTTTGGCTCTCGGTATCCCCCTGCTGCGTGAAACCGAGGTTACTCAGGTCGAGCAGAATGAAGCAGAAGTGCATGTAACCACATCGCGCGGGCCATTTTCTGCCCCCTGGCTGGTTGGAGCCGATGGTGCGCGCAGCCTGGTCCGGCATCAGGCCGGGATTGGCTTTGACGGTTTTGATGGTCGTGTCACCGCGATGCTTGGAGATGTCGTTCTGGCGAAGCCGCCAGAGGAAGGCGGCGTGCTGTCGATGGTGACGTCTCGCGGCGCCCTCATGATGTCTCCGTTGGGCGACGGTGTGCATCATCGGGTTATCGCCATTGATGCGGAGCGGTCGTCGGTGGAAAAGGATACACCGCTCACCGTTGCAGAGCTGGCATCTGCTGCATTGAAAATCTCCGGCAAGGATTATGGAATGGGCGAAGCGTCCTGGCTGTCCCGCTTTACGGATGCCACGCGTCTTGCGTCTGCTTACAGAAAAGGGCGTATCCTGCTGGCAGGAGATGCCGCGCATATTCACGCCCCGATGGGCGGCCAGGGACTGAACGTTGGTTTGCAGGATGCCATGAATCTAGGCTGGAAGCTGGCCATGGTCGTCAGAAAGCAGGCTCCTGACAACCTGCTTGACACCTATCATTCCGAGCGTAGACCGGTTGGTCAGATGCTGTTTGACAACACGCTGGCACAGGTTGCCCTGGCAACCAGCTTCACGCCGCCAAATCTGTCATTGCGAAATACAATGAATGACATCCTGTCTTTCTCCGACGTAAACAACCGCCTTGCTTCGGAGATTTCGGGATTTGGTATCGCCTACGGATACGACAAGGTTGTACCTGAAACCCTACCGGCGCATCTGGTTTCCGGTAAGCGCGTTCCGGATGTCGATCTGGTTGTCGAGAATCAACCAGCGACACTTTATGGATGTATGGAAAAGGGTGAATGGGTGCATCTGGCATTCAGTCCCGAAGAACAGGATGTTCCAGAATGTCCTGAATGGCTGGATCCAAATATTATAAAGCACATCACGGCCTACCGCGTTGATGACAGCCCCGCTTTTTCCGGTGTTTCATCTGTATTGATACGTCCAGATGGCTACGCTCATAGCGTAGCAATGGCGTAAGCAGAATACCTGCCTGCATGCTTCGGGCCTGATAGTCCGGGCCGTTCGTAATATTCCGCATCCAGGTATCCTACACCGAATATTACCATTCCATAAGAAAGCCCTGAAACAAATGACAGACACATTGAATACCCCGGCTCCTTCTGAATCTGTGGACCACGGTGTTTCCCGTTTCTTTCGCAACCAGACCTTTCATTTCCAGACCCTTCGCGCTCTGAATGATATTGCGGCCAATGGTGCCGATCTCAACGAAGTGCTGACAGCAATCAGCGCTATCCCGGATGGCGATACAAAGGCCTGGTTTGACGCATTTTCCGCACTGGCTATCCGCACTGAAGAGCGGATTCCCGCCTGCGCGGATCGGCTCAGCAATGGCCATGCCTGGCTCCGGGCTCATAATTACTGGCGCACTGCCGAATTTCTTCTCCGTTCCGACGATCCGCACCGCAAAATCGCCTGGACACGGGAAATCGCCGCTTTCGATAATGGACTGAAACTCGCTGGCATCGCCTGCGAACGTTTTACCGTTCCCTATGGAACCGGTCACCTTCGCGGCATCCTCTATCCAGGGCCTGACGGATGGCAGAAAAAGCCGCTAATCGTGCTCGTTGGCGGGTATGATTCCACGCTGGAAGAGTTGTATTTCGTTCTTGCCAAAGCCGCATATGACCGCGGTTACGGCGTCCTCACCTATGAAGGTCCCGGCCAAGGCGGCGTTCTGCGCGAATATGGTCTCACTTTTACTCCGGAATGGGAAAAACCCACTGCTGCAATCCTGGATTACTTTGAAGCCACACAGTTCCGTCCGGAGAAAACTGTTCTTGTTGGCATGAGTATGGGCGGCTACCTTGCGCCCAGGGCTGCCGCCTTCGACCCACGCATTTCCGGCGTTGTCGCTTACGATGTCCTGTTCGATATGGGCAGCATTGCAGACCGCTACGCCGCCCTCGCACAGAACCCTGATGCCGCGAAAAACCCTGATCTGGTCTGGGCTGTCGATAACGCCTGCTGGACCCTCGGCGTCAGGACCCTGTCAGAAGCGGTCGAGGCCATAAGGCCCTATACACTCAAAGACGTGGCCAGAAAAATTACTGCTGACGTCCTGATTTTCGTTGGTGAACATGACCACTTCGTCCCTGTCTCTCAGGCCGATGATTTTACAAAGGCCTGCACCGCCGCACGATCTATCGAAACAGTCACCTTCGACACCCTTTCCGGTGGGGCCGAACACTGCCAGCTCGGCGCCCAGACGCTCTGGCACGCTGCTTTCTTTAGCTGGATGATCCAGAAATTCGGCTGAGCCGGTATGCGAAGCCTTTATGTATGAAGCTGACGCACCCGATGATTTCATGGGTCGGGTGCGTATTTCTACAAGATAAAGCAGGCCCTTACATGATGGGAAAATCGCTCGGTCCATGTCCGCTTCGCGATGCATCAATTCGGCCGCTATTTGCCTCTAATGAGGCTGCTACCATTTGCGTCGTCAAACAAACAGGCGACCTTAGGCGTAAGCTTTTCGCTTCTCGCCTATGCTGGTTTCCCCAGATGTTCCCGCATCCATTTGCTCTCCTCGCTGGGGCTGCGATGGAAATGGCGCCTGAAGTCCCGGCTGAACCGGGCGGAGCTGGCCCAGCCGACTTCGGCGGCAACAGCAGCCATCGGCCCCTTACGCCGCGCGATCATCAGCCTGACTTCGTGCAGTCGCAAAACCTTGATATATCGTCGTTTAGAAAGTCATTCACAATCCCGGACTAGGGCCTGTTAGGCCTTGATGTAGTCTGCTGTAGCAGCGATGAAAATGACGGAAAGAAAGGACGCGGCTGTCTTTTCGTATTGGGTCGCGACAGCCCGCCACTCCTTGAGCCTTGCCCACAGGTTTTCGAACAGATGCCGGTGTCTGTAAGCCCATTTTGGACAGGTGACTTCTGGATCATTCTTCCTTGGCGGGATGACAGGACGAGATCCCCGGTTCCAGAGATATTCACGGAATTAATGCGAGGCATACCCACGGTCACAGACGACATAGGTCGGTGGGTACGGCAGATCGTCGAGCAAGGAATAAGCGGATGGCAGTTCATGTGCCTGTCCGGACGACAGTGTGAAGGACAGCGCCCTGCCATGTCCATTCGCGGCTACGCAGACCCTGGTGCCAAAGCCTCCACGTGATCGGCCAGGCACCTCACGATCCCTGAGGCATCCTCTGTATCCCCCTTTTTGGCGGTCCCGGCCGCTTTGTGATGGGCACGGATCGTCGTGCCATCGAGAAAAACCATGCCGAGGGCCTGATCTTTGCCTTTGACCTTTTCAAAGAGGCGCTGCCACACCCCAAGCTTCGACCAGCGAATGAACAACTGTGCGGCAATCCACCAGGGACCAAACCCAGATGGCAGAGCTCGCCATTTTGCACCGTTCTGATGGCGCCAGAAAATCGCAGATATCGTCCGTCGAAGGTTTTTCGGTGGGGTCTTGCCCTTCGGGCGCACTTCCTCGATCAAAGGCTCCCAGACGGACCATGCGGTATCGGAAAAGACAGACTGCATCATGCTCATCATAAACAGTTATGCAGTCCGTTCTGTCATTCAAGGTCTAACAGGCCCTACAATCCACGCCGACGCCATTCATACCTGGGCGGCATCAGCCCCCTCGCTTTCGAAGCAAGGGTGGCGTAATCACTTCCTGACCGGCACAAAACCGTTACAAGTCCAGTTGGCGCTCACGCATTTTTCCGCATTGCCCCCGTTCCTGCTGGGCACGCGCGCCATCGCAACCCTGCCGCTCCATGCGGCAGGAAGCATCGCCGCCTTTTCGGGGCTGCGCGTCTGTCCGGTTCCGGTTGAACTCGGGCGCTACGCGGTGCTGCTGCTGTGGCGGCGCACGGCGGATAATCCGTGGATGCGCCACGTCATCCATGATGCCTTCCGTACGGCGCTGCCCGATGCGTCGCCATGAAAAACGGCCGGGCCTGTCAGGTCAGGTAATCCTTCAGGCGGTAATAAGCACCCACGACGGGCAGAAAATGCTCCGCCACGCCATACATGGGAATGGGCGGCCAGGACATGCCGCGCAACGGGTTGGCCTCTGGATGGCCTGCAATGACATCGGCCATGCGCTGGCCCATATAGACCGACATCTGGGTGCCATGCCCGCTATAGCCCATGGTGTAGAAAACGCCATTCCATTCACCCGCGCGCGGCAGGCGGTCGACGGTCATGTCCACATCCCCGCCCCAGCAGTAATCCAGCCGGATATCGGGCAGTTGCGGGAAAGTGGCCCTGATGGCGTCACGAAGCATTTCACCACTTCTGATATCCGACTTGCGGTCGGATTTGGAGAAACAGGCGCGACCACCGAAAATCAGCCGGTTATCGGCCGAAACACGGAAATAGTTATGGATGTTCTGCGTGGTCACCACATTGCGGTGCCCGGGCATGAGGCCGGTGATGGTGGTGACATCCAGCGGCTCGGTCGCCACGATAAAACTACCAACCGGCATGATGCGCCGCCTGAAGAAGGAGGGCCCGTTGCGGCTTATCCCCGTAGCCATGAGCACGGCACCTGCCTCGATTACGCCATAAGGGGTGGTGACACGGGTTACCCTGCCTTCGCGGCGCAGGCCGGTCATGGGCGTATTTTCAAAAATCCGCCCGCCAGCCCCAAGCACGGCCTGTGCCAAGCCAATGCCGAAGCGCCCCACATGCATCTGGGCGCTGTGCGGGTACAGCAGGCCGCCAAAGAACTGCGACGACCCGATTTCCCCCCCCAGTTCCCCTGCTTCCAGAATGCGCGCATCGGGGTCGACCTGTAAGGCAAGCCGGGCCTGATCCGCGCGCAGCACGTCCATGTGCTGGGCGCGGCTGGCCAGCTTCAGCTTGCCACAGCGGCGGAATGAACAGTCGATCGCATTTTCCGTAACAATGGTCTCGACCGTATTGACCGCCTGGTTGAAGACTTCATACAACCGCGCCGCCGTCGCCTCGCCCAGCTTCCCGCAGGCCATGCCGTAATTGCCCGCAAGGCCATTATTGACATGACCGCCATTGCGGCCCGAGGCCTCCCCGATCACCGGCCCCCGGTCGATCACGACAACGGACGCACCAGACCGCGCCAGCCTGAGGGCCGCGGACAGGCCGCTGAAACCCGCCCCGATGACAACCACATCCGCCTTGCCCGGCAGGGCCGCGTGCGATGTGCCCACAAAGGCCGGGGCGGTATCGAGCCAGTAAGAAGTCAGCTTCATGGAAAAACAGCTCCGAATGCCATCAGGCAATAAGAAATCAGACATGATGCGGCAGGCAAAGGCGCCACTTTACCTTGATGACGGCGCGCGGCCGGATCAGTACCCCATCTTGCGATTGACCAGGCCCACCGGGGTCTCACCATTAAGGTAGCGGCGAATGTTATTGACAATGGCCATGCCCCCGCTTTCCGTGGGTGTGGCACTGGCGATATGGGGCGTGATCAGCACATCCGGCCGGTCCCACAAGGGGTGATCGGCCGGCAGGGGCTCGGGGTCGGTCACGTCCAGAATGGCGGCGGAAAGCTGCCCCTCATCAAGGGCCGCGATCAGGTCATCGGTCACGAGATGCCGCCCCCGCCCGCACTGGACCAGGCTGGCCCCACGTGGCAGCCGCGCGAACAGGTCACGGTTCAGGATGCCTGCTGTCTGTTCGGTCAGCGGCAGCAGGCAGACGAGGATATCAGTCGAGGCGATGAATTCCGCCTGCTCTGCCTCACCGGCAAAGCACCGCACCCCGTCAATCTCACGCGCGGAGCGGGCCCAGCCCTGTGTCACGTATCCCATATCACGCAGGACACACGCCACCGGCACGCCAAGCTGGCCCAGCCCCATTACGCCAACACGAAACGCCGAGGCCGCCCGCACCGAGTGCGCCTGCCACACATGCGTACGCTGCTGGCTGACATAGCGCAGCATGTCACGCTGGATGGCACGGACGGCAAACTGCACATACGCCACCATGCCTTCGGTCAGGCTGGTTTCGATCATGCGCACGATCTGGATGTGCGGCGGGATCGCGGCCAGATCGAACTGGTCGATCCCGGCCCCGACCGAAAACAGTATCTTCAGGTTGGGAAAGCGTTCGACCAGGTTGTCCGGTGGCACCCATGCCGCAAGGTATTCCACCTCGGCCGGGTCACCGATATCGGGCCAGACACGAAAGGGGATATCGGGCAGGTGACGCGCAAACTGCTGCTGCCATACCTGGGCCCGCTCAGCGGTAGACTTGATGACAAATGACACGTTTCTGCTCCTTACCCAAAAGCCTGGCTGCACAGGGCGAAACGCTGCATCGGGCTGGCGCCCGCATTACCGTAGCTGCCATCAGTGCTCATGGCTGCAACAGCATCGACCCGCAACAGGCCGATTTCGTCAAGCCAGCGCGACAGCCCGCAATCCTGCGCGATATCAAGGCGCATGAACTGCCCCGCATGGCTCCCGATCCAGTAGGCGATCATGGCGGCGGCGTAATCGGTGCTGGTGGCCATGACCGGCCCCACCACCATGCCCCAGCCGAATTTGCGGCAGAAGGCGTAACCCGCGATCTCTCCCTCCTGGTCCACGATCACCCCCCTGGCCGTTGCCAGCAGGGCAGTCACCAGTTGGCGGCGATCCATGCCACAGGCCTGGGTATCACATGCCACGATGGCCTCAAGATCGTTCTGCCCGGCCGGGCGCAGGCGCACGCCCCCGGGCAGGGCGATCAGGGGCTGGGCGGCGGCATTGCTCTGCCGCTGCTCGACAATGCCGCAGGGGCGAAAACCCATCTTCTCGTACAGCGGCACGCCGGTAGGTGTTGCGTTGAGGTGAATCACCACGCCGGGCAGCGCATTGCGCGCCTCGATCATGAGCCGCTTGCCGATACCGTGCCCCTGCCAGGCATCCGCCACGATCACCATGCCCAGCGAGGCATGCCCCGCGCCATACCGCCACCACATGATGGTACCGATGATCGCGCCCGTATCGGTCACGGCCACGCGCCCCTCCCCCACGGAAAACATGAACTGCCAGTCCTCAAGACGATGTGGCCATGACAGAGCCTTCGACAGCGCGTACCCGGCTTCAAGGTCGGCCTCATGCATGGGCCGGGTTTCGATCCGGGTCAGCAGGGCGGAATCAGTCATGGTCATATCCCATCATAACGATCATTGTCCCGGTTTCACGGGCTTGGGGTGGCGGGTTCAGGCCCGGGGCGCACCCATGTGGAAGCTCTTGAGTTCCAGGAATTCGTCAATGCCCGGATGCCCGCCCTCGCGGCCAAGGCCGGACTGTTTGACGCCCCCAAACGGTGCTGATTCCATGGAAATGGCCCCCGTATTGAGGCCCACCATGCCGAATTCCAGCGCTTCGCCCACCCGCCAGGCGCGGTCGAGGTCGCGGGTAAAGAAGTAGCTGGCCAGGCCAAACGGCGTGCCGTTGGCCATCCGCACCGCGTCTTCCTCCGCGTCGAAACGGAAGATGGGCAGGACCGGGCCAAAGGTTTCCTCCGAGGCGATGCGCATTTCGGTCGTGACATCAGTCAGCACCACGGGGCTGACAAAACAGCCCGCGACGCTGATGGGGGCGCTGACGTAACGCGCGCCCTTCTCCAGCGCGTCTTTCACATGCGCCTCGACCTTGGCCACGGCGGCGGCGTTGATCAGCGGTCCCATGGTGACCCCCGCCTCCAGCCCGTTACCTACCTTAAGCGCCGCCACCGCCTGCATCAGGCGTTCGACAAAGCGGTCATGAACGGCGTTGTGCACGAACACGCGGTTGGCGCAGATGCAGGTCTGCCCGGCATTGCGGAACTTGCTGGCCATGACGCCTTCAACGGCAAGTTCGATATCCGCGTCCTCGAACACGATGAAGGGCGCATTGCCGCCCAGTTCAAGGCTCAGACGCTTGATGGTGGCGGCGGACTGTTCCATCAGGATCGACCCCACGCGGGTCGATCCGGTAAAGGACAGCTTGCGCACGGTCGCGTTGGTGCTGAGTTCGATGCCCACGGCATCGGGCATGCCGGTTATTACGCTGACCAGCCCGGCGGGCACGCCCGCGCGCTCACCCAGAACCGCGACCGCAAGGGCGGAAAACGGCGTGAGTTCGGAAGGCTTGACCACCATGCTGCACCCGGCGGCAAGGGCCGGCGCGCATTTGCGCGTGATCATGGCGAGCGGGAAATTCCACGGCGTGATCGCCGCCGTCACGCCAACGGGTTCCTTGAGCACCAGCACATGACGGCCCGGCGTGGGGGGCGCGAGGATGGCGCCATCGATACGCCGCGCCTCTTCGGCAAACCATTTGAAGAAGGAGGCCGCGTAACGCACCTCGCCACGCGCCTCGGCCAGCACCTTGCCCTGTTCGATGGTCATGATCCGTGCCAGGTCATCGACATTGTCCAAGATCAGGTCATGCCACGCCATCAGGATGGCGGCGCGCTCGGCGGGCAGGCGCTGCTTCCATTCAGCCTGCGCGCGCGCGGCGGCCTCGATGGCCTGGGTCGCCTGCGTGCGCGTGCAGGCGGGCACATGGCCAATGATCTCGCCCGTGGCGGGGTTATCAACTGCGATGCGCGCGCCATCTGCGGCATCCCGCCACTGTCCGGCAATATAGGCCTGCTGGCGGAACAGGGACGGATCAGAAAGAGTCAGGGTCGTCATGACGTACCTCTTCAGGACTATGGATGACAGGAAGCACGGTGCATTCCGATGCCCCGCTGGTGGCAAGTTCCGCGCTGTTCCTGAAACACGCGACATGCCCGCCATCCGGCAGGGCCTGCACGGGCACCGGGCCGTTATCGCAGGTGCCGGGCAGGCGCCTGTCGCAACGCGGGAAGAAACGGCACCCCTGCGGGCCGGATACCTGTGCTGGGGCCGGATCCGTCGCCTTGCGCCGGGCCACCGCCCCGGCCAGCCATCCCGCCTGCATTTCCGGCACGGACGAGACCAGCAGCCGCGTATAGGGGTGGTGCGCGCCGGTGGTCAGCGACTGGCTGCTGTTATGCTCCACAACCTTGCCACCATACAGCACCGCCACATCATCACACACGGCCCGCACCGCATGCAGGTCATGGGTAATGAAGATGTAGGATATACCCAGTTCGCGCTGCAGTTCAGCCATCAGATCAAGGATGGCGGCGGCCACAACCGGATCGAGGGCCGCGGTAATTTCATCGCACAGCACAAGGTCAGGCCGCGCCGCCAGCGCACGGGCAAAATTGACGCGCTGCTTCTGCCCGCCCGACAGTTCGCCGGGCAGGCGGTCCAGCAGCGCATGGGGCAGGCGCACCATGTCAAGCAGGCGGGCCGCCTCGTTGCGGGCCTCGGCCCCCTTCAGCCCGTGAAAGAAGGTCAGCACACGTTCCAGGCCCGCCCCGATGCGCCAGGCGGGGTTAAGCACCATGTCGGCATTCTGCGCCACGATCTGCAACCGGCGGCGCTGTTCGCGCGTGCGCCGGGCAATGGCGGGGTCCAGTGCCTCGCCGCGAAAGGTGACCTGCCCCGCGGACCATGGCTGCAGGCCCGAGATGGTGCGCGCCAGCGTGCTCTTGCCGCAGCCTGATTCCCCAATGATGCCCAGCGTGCCGCCACGCGGCACCGGCAGGCTGACCTGATCGAGAATGCGCCGCTGCGGCAGGCCCGCCGCGTCCGGTCGGCCATAACCGACAATGACGCCCGACAGGTCGAGCACCGTATCAACCGCCTTTCGGGCCGCGGGCATGGATGCGGTCGCACGCGCCGGGATGCGGCATGCCCCCACGAGTTCGCGCGTATAGTCATCACGCGGGTTGCCCAGTATTTCGGCCACCGGGCCGCTTTCACGTACCTGCCCGTGGCGCAGCACCACCGCATGGTCGGCAATCTGGGCCACCACCGCCAGGTCATGGGTCACGTACACGCCGGTAATGCCACGGTCGGCCAGCACGCTACGGAAGGCGGCAAGCACCTCGATCTGGGTGGTGACATCAAGGGCGGTTGTCGGCTCGTCGAACACGACGATTTCAGGGTCGGTCACCAGCGCCATGGCCGCCATGAGGCGCTGGAGTTGCCCGCCCGAAAGCTGGTGCGGATAACGCGCACCAATCGTTTCGGGTTCGGGTAGCGCCAGCGCGCGGAACAGGCCGATCATCTTGTGCTCGGCCTGCGCGCGCGTCATGGCCCAGTGCACGCGCGCGGGTTCGATGACCTGCTGGCCAATGCTTAATGCCGGGTTGAACGCGGTGCCCGCGTTCTGCGCCACATAACTGATGGTCCGCCCGCGAAACGCCCGCAGTTCGCCCGCCGTCATGGTGGTGACATCATGCCCGGCCACCGTGATCCGCCCCCCGCTTATGGCACAGCCCGCGCGGGCATGGCCCAGCAGTGACAGGGCGATGGTGGTCTTGCCCGACCCTGATTCCCCGATCAGGGCCAGCATCTGCCCTTCGGCCACGTCCAGGCTGACATCGCGCACGATGGGCACCGCCGGTCCATGCCGGCGGCGGCCCACGATCTCCAGGTTGCGCACGGAAATCATATGCGTCATGAACGCCGCCCCGCCGTTCCGTCCAGCACCATGTTGATGCCTACCGTCAGCACCGCGATCACGATGGTGGGCAGCACCACCGCCACGGCGCCATAAACCAGCCCCAGCACATTCTCGCGCACAAGCGAGCCAAGGTCCACCAGCGGCGGTTGCACGCCCAGCCCCAGAAAGCTCAGGTTGCTCAGCAGCAGTACGGCATAGATGAAACGCAGCCCCACATCGGCCAGCAGCGGGCCGCGCATATTGGGCAGGATTTCACGCCAGATGATGAACAGCCGCCCCTCGCCCCGCGCCATGGCCACCGTGATGTAGTCCATCCGCGCGATGCGCAGGGCCAGGGCACGGCTGGTCCGGTAGGCGCCGGGTGTGTAGATCACCCCCATGGTCAGCACCAGTGCGACAAGCGAGTCACCAAACGCCGCGATGACCAGCAACGCGCAGAGCAGGCTGGGAATGGACAGGATGCCATCCATCAACCGCCCCGCCACCTGTTCCACCCACGCCGGGGTGGCCGTGGTGGCGACACCGAGCAGGATACCACACCCGCATGAAAACGCGGTGGACAACGTGCAGATCAGCACCGTGTAACGCACTGCATACAACAGGCGGCTGCCCAGATCGCGACCCAGATAGTCCGTGCCCAGCCAGTGCCGGTGCGATATGGGGGCGAAGACCTGCGTATCGATGATCTGGCCCGGCGCGTACGGGGCCAGGAGCGGGCCAAGCAGGGCCAGCACCAGCCAGAACCCGAACAGCACGCCCACGCGCTGCGTGGCCGAAGGCAGTGACAGGCGCGCCTTCATGCCCCGCGCCCCTTCGGCACCGAGGCCAGCGCCACGATATCGGCCAGCGTGGTCAGGAACAGGTAGGTCAGGCAGAACAGCAGCGCGCAAGACTGGATGATCGGCACGTCACGCAGCATGACGGAATCCACCATCAACTGCGCCAGGCCGGGATAGTTGAAGATGGTCTCGATCACCACCACCCCCCCCAGCAGCGACGACAGGCTGAGCGCTATGGCGTTGGCCACCGGCCCGATGGCGTTGGGCAACGCATGGTACAGCACGATCCGTATGGGCGGCACGCCCTTGAGCACCGCCATTTCGATATAGGGGGCCGAAAACACATCGATCATGCACGCCCGGATCATACGGATCATCTGCGCCATGGTGATGCTGGCCAGCGTGCTGACCGGCATGGTGAAGGTCAGGAAGAACTGGCCCACCGAATGGATGGAGCGGATATCGGACAGCGCGGGCACGATACGGAACTGCACGGCGAACACGAACACCGCCACCGTCGCGATCAGGAAAGCGGGCACCGACACGATACCCAGTGTCAGTACGGTCATCACCCGGTCGAAATACGTATCGCGCCACGTGGCGCAAGCCAGGCCCAGCAGCAGCGCCAGCGGCACCGACACCATCGTGGTCGCGCCCGCCAGCAGCAGGGAGTTGTACAGGCGCGGGGCCAGCATCTCGCCCACCGGGCGGCCCGTCAGCAGCGACGTGCCCGGATCGCCATGCAGCATGCCCGCGCACCAGTGCACGAAGCGCAGCCACAGGGGCTGGTCCAGATGCAGGCTGTGACGCAGGGCCTGTGCCGCGGCAGGGGTTGCGTTCTGCCCCAGCAGCATGTCGGCCACATCACCGGGCAGCGCCGCCGTCATGAAAAAGATGGCCACGACCACAAACACCAGCGAGCACAGCGTCGTGCCGATGCGGCGCGCGACCAGACGTGCCAGACCCGCGTTCATGCCGCGCCATCCGCAAGCCAGACATGGCTCAGGAAATCATAGCCCATCAACTGCCCCGCCTGGCTGGGGCGCAGGCCACGCACGCGGGGGCTGAAGGCATCAAGGCTGGTGGTGAAGGCAGGCAGGCAGATGCCCGCGCCTTCATGGATCATCACCTGCATGTCGTGATAGATCCGGCGCCGCGCGGGCTCATCACGCTGGCGGCGCGCGTCAAGCAGCAACTGGTCGAAACGCGGGTCATGCCAGCGCGATTCATTCCATGGCGCGGTCGAGGCGAAATTGAGCGCGAAGGTCATGTCCAGCGAGGGACGCGGATTGGTGTTACCAAAACCCATGGGGGTTTTCATCCAGTATTCGGTCCAGTAGCCATCGGCGGGCATGCGGCGGATCGGCAGGTCCATGCCGATCTGCTGGGCGGCATATTGCAGCACCACCGCAATATCGACCGAGGCCAGCGCCGCAGGCGAACACAGCACCGGCACCCCTGATTCCATCACCCCCGATTTCCTGAGATGAAAGCGCGCGCGGTCGGGATCGAACACGCGCTGCGGCAGGTCGGCTGCGAAATACCGGTTCTCAGGGGCGATCGGCTGATCATTGCCCAGCCGGGCGAACCCCATAAAGACGGAATCGCGCACCTGCTCGCGGTTGAACAGGTATTTCATGCCCGTGACGAAATCCTGCATCCGCCCCGGCCCCTGATCCAGGCGAATGGCAAGGTCGGTATAGGTGCCGACCGGACTTTCCAGCAGACCGAAGCCCCGCCCGCGCAGCATCCGCACAAGCCGCGGATTGACCGAGGCGATGATATCCACATCACCCGACAGCAGGGCGTTGTGCCGCGACATGTCATCAGAAATGCCGATCATATCCACGCTGTCGAGCCACGGCGCGGGACCACCCCAGTAATCAGGATTGCGCCGGCCCGACGTACGCACGCCAGGCGAAAATTCGGTACAGATGAAAGGGCCGGTACCATTCTCACGCGAAAAATCGGCGGTGCCATCACGCACGATGCAAAAGCCTACCAGCCCCAGCATGGACGGAAAATCCACGTTCGGGCCGTTGAGGGTGACCTGCACCTCCAGCGGGCCGGTGGCTTTTATCTCGGCCATTTCCTGCGCCACGGCGCGCTGCTGCGAGGCCGTGGCGGGGTCCTTGTGCCGCGCAAGGGAATACACCACATCGGCGGCATTCAGGGCCGCGCCATCATGGAAGGCGACGCCCCGGCGCAGGGTGATGTGCCATGTCCGCAGGTCATCGCTTTCGATGCGTTCGGCCAGCGCGGGGCGCGGCGTCATGTCCGCATCCAGCGTGACCAGCCCGTCATAGAACATGTGACCGCGTATGTAGTCGGTCGCCAGCGCAAAGCGGGCGGGATCAAGCGTATCGGCGGTCGAGGCGGCAAGCCCCGCGAAATTCAGGTGCCCGCCCCGGCGCGGCGTCTCACCGCTGACAGTCTGCGCCCGCGATGCACGGGTCGGCAGGGCCGCCGCCGCCAGCCCGGCAGCCGCCAGCCGCAGCACCTGCCGCCGGCCGGGGCCACCTGTCGTACTGGCGTCAGCACGACACCGCCGCATCAGGAAACGGCACCCTTTGGCGGGGCGACCCGCCGACATGACCCGCCCGACGCGCATGCGGGGATCGTCTCGGTCCAGATGCTGGCAGGTATGATGCTGGCAAGTTTCATGAAACGCGTCCCTGCAGGTGCGGCAATGGCGGGTGGGGGGGGGAGCAGGCCTTACAGGCCGAGAACGCCCGGCAGGCCACCGATATCCCTGATCTCGGTATAGCCGTATTCGGGGGTGGAAGGCTCATGCCCACGCGCCACGAACACCTTGTTGCGGATGCCCAGGTCACGCGCGGTCATGAGGTCATAGCGCAGCGAGGACGAGACATGCAGGATGTCTTCAGGCCCACAGCCGAGCGCGTCGAACATATATTCGAACGGGCGCATATGCGGCTTGTAGGCCTGCGCGTCTTCCGCCGTCAGCACCGTATGGAACGGGACGCCGATATTGGCGACGTTGGAATGGATCTGGCTGTTCATCGCGTTGGACAGGATGACCAGCGGGAATTCCTTGGCAACGCGGCGCAGCGGTTCGGTCACGTCGGGCCAGGGGCCCCAGCTTGGCACCGCGTCATAGAACCTGTTGGCTACGGCAACATCGAAGGGGATGTTCCAGCGCTTGCAGGTCCGCTCCACCGCGCCAAGCACGACATAGCGGTACGGCTTCCATGCGCCGAGCACCTCGTCCAGGCGGTAGGCGGCAAAATCTGCCACGAACTGATCCATCCTGTCCGCCGGGATGACATCGGCGTAGAGCTTGCGGGCCGTCTCACCCATTTCAAAATGGATCAGCGTGCCATAGCAGTCGAATGTGATGAATTTAGGCTTAAAAAGAGACATGGCTGGTTAACACCTCACTCCGTATTGTCTGTCAGTAAATCATAGAACCGCCGTGGGGGAACGCCCGTTTAAGCCCCATTCGCAGCATAATATGTCGAATTGAAAACCACTGGGAGCACACTGTGCTTCACGCTCCCCACAGCGGCATAACCCGCCGTTTCTTCATATTATCCAGCAAGATGGCGCGGACCCATCCCGCCCTTCACCCCTGCCCCGCTGCATGATATGGGGCGCGGACACACCATAACGCATGCAGGAGGTGGCATATTGTGCCACTCCCTGCATTCCCCCCGGCACGACATGCAGGGGGCACGCAGCCCTGCCTTACAGCTTGTAGTTGACCTGCAGGTAGTAGAACCCGCCATTATAGCCGATCTGTTCGGCATTCACGTCGTAGCCATAAGCGCCTTCGTAGCGGAACTGCTCGGGCAGCTTGCGCTGCTTGGCGTTGCCGACGTTATTCGCACCCAGCGCCACCCGCCACTGTGGCGTGACCTGGTAGCCGAAAACAAGGTTGGTCTCATAACGCGGCGTGTTGACGAAGCGCATGAAGTTCGTGTTCGAATAGGCATTGGCCCCGGTGTAGTATTCAAGCTCCGAGGTCGTACGGCCGTAACGGATTTCATGCACCGCGAAATCCATCTTGCCGTAATGCCACACACCGCCAAAGATCACCTTATTGCGGGGTGTGTAACTGGTGAGATAGGCCTGCTGCTGCACGTTGAGCAGCGCATTGCCGTTCCCGTCCTCGCTAACATGGCGGACATTGGTCTGGTTGAAGTTGGCTGACACATCCCAGTTGATGCGGCCAAAGCGGCCCAGGCGGGTCAGATAGCTGGCCGTGATGTCCAGGCCGCGTGTGCGCGTGCTGGCCGCATTGGCGTAGTACGACGCCGTGACCGCCTTGGGGGAAATATCCGGCGCGATCTGGAAGCCATTCAGGTTCAGCGCCTCGATCGCGGTGGCGCCGTTATACACGCCCGCCGCCATGATGCGGTCACGCAGGTCGATCTGGTAGGCATCGACCGTCACATGCAGGTCCCTGAGCGGGTTGAGCACGATACCCGCGCTGAAATTGGTCGAACGCTCGGGCTTGAGCGCCTTGGCCCCCAGCATGCGCGCACCGGCCGAATTGACGGGAATATAGCCGCTGGCGGTGGTTGCCGCGACCGACATGTTCGACCAGTGCTCTTCCGCCAGGGTCGGCGCACGGAAGCCGCTCGAGATCGTGCCACGCAGGCCGAAATACCTGTTCACGTCATAGCGTGACGACACCTTGCCGGTTTCGGTATCGCCCGCATCGGTATAATGCTCGAAGCGCCCGGCAAGATCGATCTGCCAGCCCTTCAGCAGCTCGGCGGAGACATCGACATAACCCGCCGTCACGTCACGGTTGCTGTTGCCAGCGTTCTGCGGGCTCAGGCCATGGAAGCTGTCCGCGCCCAGCCCGTAATAGGAGGCATAGTCACCCGCGCCGATATGGTAGCTGTCATAGCGATACTGTGCCCCAAGGGCGAAATTGAGCGGTCCGGCCAGCACCGGCACATCGAAGGCCCGGCGCACGCCCGCATCCGTCGTCCACTGCGTATTGCTGAATGACATGAGCGAAAAGCGCGTGGGCGTCTGCCCCGTGGCGGCCAGGATGGTCTTGTTGACGCTGTTGAACAGGCCCATCTGCTCGGAATCACCACCATAGGTGGTACTGACATCCCAGTCCCACTTGTATTTCTGGCCCTTGAAGCCAACGGTCACGCCGAAATCGTTTTCGTCAATGCTTTCCTGTGGGCTGTAACCATAGGGATACATCGCCACAGCGGTGCTGGGCGTGCGGTAATCCTCATAGCTTTCGCCATTGCGATGGCCGAAGGTTGCGAAGGAGTAGAGCTTCACATCCCTGTTGATCTCGAACTCCATGTTATACGAAATCGTCTCGCGTTGCTGGCGCGGGTTGCCGATATCCATGAAGTCGTTGCGGCCCGTGCGGCTGTCGGGTGTCGCGCGGAAGGTATGGTCCTGATATTTGTATTCCGCGCTGACATCAAAAAAACCACGCCCGTAAAGCGAGGTGCCCCAGTTGAAGGATTCCCCCGAGGTAAAGCCGTCGCCGGCCTCATAGCCGCCATTGATGGCCTGCGCCTCGAACCCGCCCGTACCGTGCTTGAGAATGACGTTGACCACACCCGCAATGGCGTCCGAGCCATACTGCGCTGCCGCGCCATCTTGCAGGATTTCAATATGATCAACGGCAGAGACCGGGATCATGTCGATATCAACCGGCGTGGTGCCCTGCTGCGGCCCGGCATTGTTGGACAGCACGGCTGTATTGTGGCGCCGCTTGCCGTTGACGAGGATCAGCGTCTGGTCAGGCGTCAGGCCGCGCAGGCTGATCGCGTCGGTCATGTTGGCGCTGCCATTCACGCGCGCCGAGCGCGCAACCGAGGGCGCAAGTTGCATGAGCGCGTCACGCACGTCGGCCTGCCCGGTCTGGGCCAGTTGGGCCGCGGTCACCACCTGGATGGGGCTGACACTCTTGCGCGCTGTCTGGTGTGGATCGCGCGTGCCGGTGACGATGATCTGCTCCTTCTCACCACCGTCATCCGCCTGCGCGGCCGGGACGGATGAAGCCTTTGTCAGTATCCTGCGTGCCTGTACGGCAGACTGTGCGTAGGCCGCAGCCGGTCCATCCAGCATACAGGCCGCCACGAGGCCCGTTGTCGCCGTCAGGATAAATACTTTTCTATTCATCCACCCGTCCTTGTTTTCTGGCATCGGCATGGTGACTTCACGTTTCAGGAAACGGGTCTTTCCAGATATTTGCAGTCACATGCACCGAATATAAACATTGTTAAAAAGAAACATATATGACCGGAATAGCCCCATCGCGTTTCATCGGCGCGGCATGTGACCTGCCAGGCGTTTCGTTACTTTCATGAATCAATTTGTTCATGAATCACGAAAAAGATCATTTCGTTTTCGATTTATAATCGGCAGAATATACCATTCTGCCGTCATTTTCAGGCGGGTCTAAAAAACTGTGTTTTTATTCAGCAACTTACGGAACAATACTGCGGAATACCCATTTCCTGAAAAAAATAGCCCCGAAATCCATTCATCGAGGCATGGCCTGTCCGTTATTACATCATGTCTTCAGCCGATGGGCCTAAAAAATACCTAGTGTTCATTCCCTGATAAACACAGACAGGCTTCCAGATGCGGCCTTTTCGCGAAAAGGCTGCATCCCCGGACATCTTCGAAAAAAAACGTCATCAGAAACATCCCCATTATTACGGGATATTCCCAGGGCCGACTTTCCAGCCAGCCCTTTATTATTGATATTACCTGATTTTATGCAGGGCCGTCGCAATGGCCGCGCCGAATTCGGTCGTGCTGGCCGTTCCGCCGATATCTGGCGTGCGGGGCGCCGCAGGGTCTGCCAGGACCGCCTCGATCGCGCGCAGCACCAGGCGGCCCGCCTCGGCCTCACCCAGATGATCGAGCATCATCGCGGCTGCCCAGATCTGGCCCACGGGGTTGGCGATATTGCGCCCGGCAATATCGGGTGCGGAGCCATGCACCGGCTCGAACATGGAAGGATAACGCCGCTCGGGGTTAATGTTGGCCGAGGGCGCGACCGCGATCGTACCGGTCACACCTGGGCCGAGGTCGGACAGGATATCGCCAAACAGGTTGCTGCCTACCACCACGTCGAAATATTCGGGCGAGAGGACAAAACGCGCGGCCAGGATATCGATATGGTGGCTGTCGGTCCGCGTGTCGGGATACTGGGCTGCCATCTTCCCGAAGCGTTCATCCCAAAACGGCATGGAATGGAACAGGCCATTGGACTTGGTGGCCGATGACACATGCGGCCGCCCCAGTTTCTGCGCAAGTTCAAAGGCATAGCGGATGATGCGGTCCGTGCCGTGGCGAGTGAAGACGGCGGTCTGCACCACGCCTTCGGCATCCGTGCCCTCGGCAAAGCGGCCGCCGATGCGCGAATATTCGCCTTCGGTGTTTTCGCGCACGATCCAGAAATCGATGTCACCGGGCTTGCGATCGGCCAGCGGGCAGCGGATGCCGGGCAGCAGGCGCACGGGGCGCAGGTTGACGTACTGGTCGAAATCCCGGCGGATGGGAATGAGCATGCCCCACAGCGAGATATGATCCGGCACCGTGGGATAGCCCACGGCCCCCAGCAGGATCGCGTCATGCTGCGACAGGCGATCCATGCCATCGGCGGGCATCATGCTGCCGGTGGCCAGATAGGTCTCGCAGCTCCAGTCATATTCCGAATAGCTGAAGCCGATGTTGCAGATCTTACCCACGGCGTCCAGCACCGCAAGCGCGGGAGGCATGACCTCCCTGCCGATGCCATCACCGGGCAGGACCGCAATCTTGTGTGTTTTCATGATACTCCGTCCTTATGCGCCTGTTGCGCGAGGGAATAGCGGGCCAGGCGTTCCCAGTAATCCACGCCCCGACCGATCACGCTGTCATTGAAATCATAATCGGGCGCATGCAATGCCGCCGAAGCGCCATTGCCGATCCAGGCATACGTGCCCGGACGCTGCTCGAGCATGAAACCGAAATCCTCCGATGCCAGGCTGGGCGCCACATCGGTATTGGCGGGAGGGTAATCCGCCCCGTCCATCTCATGCATGACATGACGCACCATGCGGGTTGGTCCGGGCGCATTGACCGTGACCGGATAGGGACTGTGGAATTCCACCTCCGCCCGTACCCCGCAGGCCTTTGCCGTATTATCGGCCATCTCGGCCAGGTCATCACGCAGGCGGTCGAGCGTGACCCGATCCAGCGCCCGGATCGTGCCTGCCAGTTCCGCATGCTCGGGCAGGATGTTGTCCGTACTGCCGGCATGGAACGTGCAGACGGACACCACCGCTGGCACCAGCGGGTCGGTCCGGCGTGCGACAAGCTGCTGGATGGCCTGCACCAGCGCCGCCCCCGCCACAACGGGGTCGGCGGCCAGATGCGGCTGTGCCGCATGCGCGCCGCGCCCGATCAGGCGGATGCGGAACCGCCAGCCCCCGGCCATGATCGGCCCGCTGCGCACCGCAAGCTGGCCCGCGGCAAGACCGGGCCAGTTATGCAGGCCAAAGCAGACCTCGGCGGGGAAACGCTCGAGCAGCCCTTCCTCGATCATCACACGGGCACCGGCGCCGCCTTCCTCACCAGGCTGGAACACGAAATGGATGGTGCCACATTCCGGCGGTCGGGCCGCCAGCCGCGCCGCAGCACCCAGCAGCATGACCGTATGCCCGTCATGCCCGCAGGCATGCATCCGTCCCTCATGGCGGGAGGCATGGGCACAGGTACCGCGTTCTTGCACCGGCAGGGCGTCCATGTCGGCACGCAGGATGATGGACGGGCCGGAACGCGCGCCATGCAGGGTAGCGACCACGCCGGTCCGGGCCAAGCCAGGCACCGGCGCGTAGCCAATCTCGGCCAGGTATTCACACACCAGGTCTGCGGTGCGGACTTCCTCAAAACGCAGTTCGGGATGGGCATGCAGGTCGTGGCGCAGGGCCGTCAGCCCCGCAACGCTCGCGGCGCGGATCATGCTTCCTACCCCTCGAACGCCATAAGCACGCTCTTGTGCCGCAGGTTGGCCTGCACCGCCTCGCGGCCCAGATCCTTGCCAATACCGGAACCGCCAAAACCACCGGTCGGGATGACGAAATCCGCCGAACGTCCGTACCGGTTGACCCACACCGTGCCCGCCCTGAGCTGCCGCACCGCCCGCATGGCGCGCCCGAGGTCAGCGGTATGCACACCCGCGGCCAGCCCGTATTCGGGGTGCGCGGCCAGGGCCAGCGCCTCGTCTTCCTCCGCAAAAGTCTGCACTGTCAGGACAGGGCCGAATATTTCCTCTCGCACCGCCACATTCTGCGCCGTCACGTTGGTCAGCACCGTGGGCGAGAGGAACGCGCCGCCACTATCAGGCAGCAGGCGGCGCATCGGCTCGACCTGTTCGCCCCCCGCCGCACAGGCGCGGCTGACAATGCCTTCCACCCGTTCGGCCTGACCGGGCGAGATGATCGGCGCGTAGGCCGTCTTTTCATCCCATGTGGGACCGGGCCTGACCTGACCTGCCAGCGCCACGATCTTTTCCACCAGCGGCCCGGCCACCTTTTCATGCACGATCAGGCGCGATCCGGTCACGCACACCTGCCCCGCATTACCGCTGAAGGCACGGAATATCCGGGCCGCGACCGTGTCAACACAGCGGATGTCCTGGTACACCACCTGCGGGCTCTTGCCGCCCAGCTCCAGCGTCACCGGCTTGGGGCCGCTTTCGGCCGCCGCCTTCATCACCGCAATGCCAGTGCGGGTGGAGCCGGTAAAGGTCAGCTTGCCACACAGCGGGTGGCGTGACAGCGCATCCCCCACTACCGCGCCGTGACCCTGCACCACGTTGAACAGTCCTGCCGGCAGGCCCGCCTGCTCGCCCAGTTGCGCCAGCAGCACGATGGAGAACGGCGTCATCTCCGATGGCTTGATGACCACGCCATTACCCGCGACGAGCGCCGGGGCCACTTTCCAGCTACCCATGACCAGCGGAAAATTCCACGGCGCGATCGCGCCGATCACGCCATAAGGCTCGGCAATGGTCATGCCCAGCAGGTCGGACTGCGTGGCTGCGACATCGCCCCCCAGCTTGTCGGCATATTCCGCGAAGAAACGCAGCCCCTCGGCCGTGAACGGCACATCCCAGCCGGTGGTTTCGGCAATGGGGCGGGTGGAACAGAAGGATTCAAGGCGCGCCAGCCGCTCCAGGTTTTCCTCCACCAGTTCCGCCCAGCGCCGCATGACCCGCGCGCGCTCACGCGGGGGACAGGTGGCCCAGCCACTCGTGGCCTGCACATGGGCCGCCCGGCGCACCGCCTGATCCACAATATCGGCATCACCCGCGGGCACGTAGCCGACAACCCCGCCAGTGGAAGGCGCATGGACCGCGATCCGCTCCCCTCCTGTCAGAAGCTGGCCACCGATGAAATGGCCCTGGGGGATATCGGCAAGGGCAGGATCAAAAGACAGTGAGGCGGGCATGACACGTTTCCTGAACCAGATGCGTTGGTCCGTGCCACCGGGCAGCGGGGCAGGCCCGCAGGCGGGTATGCGGCCAGGAACGGACGGCGGGCCGCGGCACGGAAACTCCTGCAGCGATCTTACATCAGTGGCGGGACATTATATTCCATACTCACGGCACAAACGGCACTTCGTGCTTTCCTGTCCCGTTTTTTTTTGAACAAATGCCATCGCGGCTGCACGATCATTACGGGTATGTAAGTTCATGTTCTCATCCCTTCCCGGGCGCATGATACCACCCTGCCTGGACGCCCCGCGCCATCAGACCCCGCGGAACCAACCGCACAGAGAGGACCAATGCCGGCTTTATTCCGACGTGTGGCCGAGAAGGACCGCAAGGCCATCCACCTGTTCGTGGACGGGCATGAAATCGAGGCCCGTGAAGGCGATACCCTGCTTGTCGCCCTGCTGACCCGGACCGACCGCCTGCGGCACAATGAATTCGACGCCAGCCCGCGTGCCGGATTCTGCCTGATGGGGGCGTGTCAGGACTGCTGGGTCTGGACCGAAGCGGGCGAGCAGCTACGCGCCTGCTCCACCACCGCGCAGCCGGGCATGCGCATCACGACAACGGAGGTCCCATGGTTGATGAACCGGTAATCGTCATCGGGGCGGGGCCTGCGGGCACGCGGGCTGCGCAGCGGCTGGTGCAGGCGGGGCTACGACCCGTCGTCATTGATGAAAACGACCGGCAGGGCGGCCAGATCTATCGCCGCCAGCCCGCGAATTTCCATCGCCCGCCCGAAAAGCTGTATGGCACCGAGGCCGCCAAGGCCACCGCGCTACACAGCGATTTCGAGATGCTGCGCCCGCATATCGACTATCGTCCCGGCACCACCGTGTGGGGCGTGAGCGAGGCCGGGCTGATGACCGTGCACGCCAGTACGGTGGACGTGGTGCCCTTCAGCCGCGTGATCATCGCATCGGGCGCCACCGACCGCATCATGCCGGTGCCGGGCTGGACCACACCAGGCACCTACAGCCTTGGCGCAGCCCAGATCGCGCTCAAGGCGCAGGCCTGCGCCATCGGGGGCAGGCCGGTCTTCATGGGCACCGGCCCGCTGCTGTACCTCGTGGCATGGCAGTACCTGCAGGCTGGTGTCGCCCCCGCCGCCGTGCTGGACACCAGCAGCCTGGCCACCCGCCTGCGCGGCCTGCGCGGCATGGCCAGCCGCGCGCGCGTGGTGGCCAATGGCGTGCGCTACATGGCCGATCTGGTGCGGGCAGGCGTGAAGCTGCACGCCGGTATCATGCCCCGCGGCATAGAGAGCAGTGATGGCGGGGTCTCTGCTGTGACATGGCGCGACGCAAAGGGCGTGCTGCGCCATGTTTCGTGCGATGCGGTGGGCATGGGTTACGGCCTGCGTTCGGAAACGCAACTGGCCGACCTGCTGAAATGCGAATTCATCTTCGATCCCTGCTTCCAGCAGTGGCGGCCCCATGTTGACCGCGACGGCCGCACCACCCGGCCCGATATCTACCTAGCGGGCGATGGCGTGCTGCTGCGCGGGGCCGACGCGGCGGAAGCCGCAGGCCAGCTTGCCGCCTGCGCCGTGCTGCGCGACACCGGTTACGCCGTCGACGCGCAGGAAATCCTCCCCCTGCACGGGACACTGGCCACAATGAACCGCTTTGGCCGTGGGCTGGCGCAGGCCTTTCCATGGCCCGCGCACCTAGCCGCAGGCCTGCCCGACGAGACGGTGGTCTGCCGCTGCGAGAACATCACGGCGGGCGAGATCCGCCGTGCGGCGGGCGAACTGGACGCACCGGAAATGAACCGCGCCAAGGCCCTGACCCGGCCCGGCATGGGGCGCTGCCAGGGGCGCATGTGCGGGCTGGCCGCGGCCGAGGTTCTGGCTGCCGCGCGCGATGTGCCGGTGCGCGAGGTCGGACGCCTGCGCACGGCGGCACCGATCAAGCCCCTCCCCCTCAACTGCACGGTAAAATCATGACCGCATATCCGACACAGCGCATGCAGGCCGATGTCATCATTGTCGGCGGTGGCTTCATGGGGGCAGCGACGGCCTTTTTCTTGCGCCAGCGCGGGCTGTCGGTCATCCTGCTTGAACGTGACCTGGTGGGGCAGGCGGCCAGTGGCGTCAACTTTGGCAATGTGCGCCGCCAGAGCCGCTTTCTGGGCCAGTTGCCGCTGGCCAACCGTTCGCGTGACATCTGGGTGCGCCTGCCTGAACTGATCGGCGAGGACGTGGAGTTCGTCATGAGCGGCCACATCCTTCTCACCACCCACGAAAAGGATGGCGCGCGGCTGGAAAAATATGCCGTGGACTGCAAGCCCTACGGGCTGGACCTGACCATCATGACCGGGGATCAGGCGCGCGCGCGCTTTCCCATGGTCGGGCCGGATATCCGCACGGTGTCGTATTCCCCGCTCGATGGGCATGCCAATCCCCGCCTTGCCGCCCCCGCCTTTGGCCGGGCGGCCCGGCGCGCGGGCGCACGCGTGATCGAGAACACCACGGTCTCGGCCATTACCAAATCGGCCGAGGATTTCATTGTCGAGACCACGACGGGCCAGTCCTATCAGGCGCCGCTACTGCAGATTTCCAGCGGGGCGTGGGGCCGGGCCATGGCCGCAAGCTTTGACGAGGACATCCCCTTCAGCACCAACGGACCGCAGATGGGGGTAACCGAACCGATGCCCTACCGCATCGAACCGGTCATCGGTTCCTCCTCAAGCGTGCCGGAGGAAGGGGTTTACCTGCGGCAGGTCAAGCGCGGCAATATCGTGTTTGGCGGCGGGCTGCGCACGGTCGCGAACCTCGAGACCCGGCGCGCGCCGATCGATCCGTTCAACACCCTGCGCCAGATGCCCCACCTTGCAACCCTGGTGCCCGAGATGGCTCGCCTGCGTGTCATCCGCACATGGTCGGGAGTGGAAGGCTATGTGGGTGACCACCTGCCCATCATGGGGCCCAGCGGCAAGGTGCCGGGGCTGTTCTATGCCTTTGGCTTCTGCGGGCACGGCTTCCAGCTCGGACCGGGCGTGGGGGCGACCATGGCGGAGCTGATCGCTACCGGCAGTACCGATATCCCGCTGGAAGCGTTTGATATAAGACGATTCGGATAATCTTTACCCCGGGCGCGCGACCGCCTGCGCGCCCTTGCTGTAACCGTGTGACAGGCATACTATCGGGCACAGATGCAACAGGCAGGATCGGAACGATGCATGGTGTCCGCGACCAATTCATTGCCAATAAGCAACATATAACGGTTTTCATACGGACAAAGGTAAGCTGCAAACATGGTGCCCCAGCCTAAACTGGACCGGATTGACCTGCGTATCCTTGCCCAGTTGCAGCGCAACGGGCGGCTGACCAACGTGGAACTGGCGCGGCGGGTCGGGCTTTCGGCCAGTCCGTGCCTGCTCCGGGTCAAGCGCCTGGAAAAGGCGGACTACATCGTAAGCTATGGCGCGCATATCAACCTGCAGAAGATTAGCAGCCTGCTGACCGTGTTTACCGAAGTGACGCTGTCCGATCACCGGCGGGATGATTTCTCGCGCTTCGAGAACTATGTGCAGAAGATTTCCTCGGTCGTGGAATGCCATCTGGTCAGTGGCGGGTATGATTACCTGCTCAAATTCATGACCCGTAGCGTGGATCATTACCAGGAAATCGTGGAGACGATGCTTGATCGCAATATCGGTATCGAGAAATATTTCAGCTATATTGTCATCAAGTCCCCCATCATAAAATCCGCCGTGACCATCGAAAGCCTGCTGGACGACAGCAAGCCCTGAGGGGCGGCGTCCAAGCCACATTGCAAAAGGATGACCCGTGGCCGCACGGCAGAATGGCATAATCTGCTGTCGGGACGGGATTTAGCGCACCATCTTCCGTCGGATTCCGGCACAATCAGCAAATCTGTTATAACTCCCTCAACTTCTGACCGAGCCCGAACATGACCCCAGAAAAACTGATTTCCATCGACAGGGACCACCTGATCCATCCGGTCTCATCCTGGCGCGATCAGGAGCAGTTCGGCCCCCGTATCCTGCATTCCGGCCATGGCACATGGCTCAAGGACATCCATGGCAAGGAACTGCTCGACGGGTTCTCGGGGCTGTGGTGCGTCAATGTGGGCTACGGCTGCAAGAGCGTGGTCGAAGCCGCGACCGAGCAGATGGCCCGCCTGCCCTATGCGACCGGCTATTTTGGCTATGCCAGCGAACCCGCCATCACCCTGGCCGGCCGCCTGGCCGGGCACGCGCCGGGCAACCTGAACCGCATCTTCTTCTCGCAGGGCGGGTCGGACGCCGTTGACAGCGCGCTGCGCTTCATCCGCTTCTACCAACATGCCAAAGGCACGCCCGAGCGCCGTCATGTCATCGGGCTGGCACGCGGCTATCATGGTTCCACCTATACCGGCGCGGGGCTGACCGCGCTTGCCGCCTTCCATCGCGATGCCGACGTGCCGCTGTCGTGGCAGCACCATATCCCCAGCCCCTATGCCTACCGCCATGAGGGTGACAACAGCGATGCGGCCGTCATCGCCGCCTCCGTCGCGGCGCTGAGGGCCAAGGTGACCGAACTGGGTGCGGACAGGGTTGCCGCCTTCTTCTGCGAACCCGTGCAGGGTTCGGGCGGCGTGATCGTGCCGCCCAAGGGCTGGCTTGCAGCCATGCGCGAGACCTGCCGTGCGCTGGGCATCCTGTTCGTGGCCGATGAGGTGATCACGGGTTTCGGGCGGACCGGCCCGCTCTTTGCCTGTGAGCGTGAAAACGTGGTGCCCGACATGATGACGGTGGCCAAGGGCCTGACCTCGGGCTACGCGCCGATGGGTGCGGTGTTCCTGTCCGAGGACATCTACACCACCATCCGCGACAAGACGCCCCCGGGTGTCGCTGTGGGTCATGGCATGACCTACAGCGCCCACCCGGTCAGCGCTGCCATCGGCCTGGCCGTGCTGGACCTGTACGAGCAGGGCATACTGGCCAACGGCGTGAAGGCGGGCGCGCATCTGGCCCAACGCCTGAATGCCCTGTCCGACCACGCGCTGGTGGGTGACGTGCGTATCAGCGGCATGCTGGCTGGCATTGAACTGGTCACCGACAAGAAGGCCAAGACCAAGCCCGCGGCCGACCTGAAGGTTGCCAGCAAGCTGGCGCGGATCGGGTATGACAAGGGCGTTCTGTTCCGTGCCTTTGGTGATGACATCATCGGTCTGGCCCCGCCGCTGTGCTGCAGCACCGAGGAAATCGACATCCTGTGCGACCGCCTGACCGACGTGCTTGATACGGTTGCCAGTGACGCCGATGTGCGTGCCGCATTGCGGAAGTAACAGACGTTTCCGAGCACCGCCTTTAAAAAAAACTCCCCAAAACTTCTTTATGGTTTTCAAAATGTTTGCGGGCGGACTTTCAAAGCTGCCCCGAAACCCCACGCCCCCTGCCGGAAGCCACGGGCGGTGTCATCCGGCAGGTGGGTGCGGCCTGTTCTCAGGCTGGACTTGTAACGGTTTTGTGCCGGTCATCTGAGCGTTTTAAGCTCGTATCAGGAGACCGACGGGACCATGAAGCATACGGAAGATTTCAAACGCGAGGCCGTGAGGATTGCGTTGAGCAGCGGGCTGTCACGCACGCGCATTGCGGCCGACCTTGGTATTGGCAAATCCACTCTGGGTAAATGGATAGTGGAGTACCGTCCGACCGGGCCGACATCCGAGCCTCAGGGTGACCTGGCCCGCGAGAATGAACGTCTTCGTCTGGAGAACCGGATTCTGCGGGAGGAGAGGGAAATCCTAAAAAAGCTACCCGGTTCCTTGCGAGCCAGAAGCCATGAGGTTCGCCTTCATCCATGGGCATCGGCATGAGTGGCCAATCGAGAGGCTCTGCCACGTCCTGCAGGTCTCGGCACGTGGTTATCGGGCCTGGACATCCCGACCGGCCTGTCAGCGCCAGCGCACTGGCGTGCCCCCCGGAAATGTAACCATTTAAAAGTAGAGTCCGATCGAGAAGGATACGGACGGATGAAGCGCAGTCGTTTTACGGAAGAGCAGATCATAGGGATACTGAAGGAACAAGAAGCCGGGGTGAAGGTCTCTGATCTTTGCTGCAAACACGGGATCAGTGACGCGACGTTCTACAAATGGAAGATCCGCTATGGCGGTCTTGAAGTTTCCAAGATCAGGCGACTGAAAGCGTTGGAAGATGAAAACAGTCGCCTGAAACGTCTTCTGGCGGATGCGATTCTGGATAATGCGGCGCTGAAGGAAATTGTTGGAAAAAAGTGGTAACGCCTGTCGCGAAACGGCAGGCGGTCGACCATATTCGTGGTGTTCTGGCGCTGAGCGAACGCCGAGCCTGTGCGCTTGTTGGTGTTGGCAGGCGTGTCGCGCGGTATATTTCTACCGGAGCGGACGATGCTGCCCTGCGCCAGCGTCTACGGGAACTGGCGGACCAACGACGCCGCTTTGGCTATCGCCGCCTGGGTTATCTTCTGGCGCGGGAAGAATTCAGCCCCAATCACAAGAAGCTGTTCCGCCTTTACCAAGAGGAAGGTCTGAAAGTCCGTCATCGGCGTGGCCGCAAAAGGGCACTGGGGACACGTTCTCCCATGACCATCCCTCAGGAACCCGGGCAGCGCTGGAGCCTGGATTTTGTTTCGGATGCCCTGATCTGTGGCCGCCGGTTCTGCATTCTGGCTGTTATCGACGATTTCAGTCGCAAGAACCTGGCATTGGTTGCCGACACGTCATTATCAGGTGGACGTGTGGCGCGGGAACTGACGGCTCTGGTGGAACGATATGGCAACCCCCTCATGATTGTCAGCGACAACGGTACGGAGTTCACATCCCATGCCATCCTGAAATGGGCCGATGAGATGAAGGTTGAATGGCACTATATCGCCCCCGGGAAACCGCAACAGAACGGCTTTGTCGAAAGTTTCAACGGCCGGTTGAGGGATGAATGCCTCAACGAGACGCTGTTCACGTCTCTCAGCCATGCCCGACAGGTTCTGGCTGACTGGCGGGAAGACTACAATACGGTGCGCCCCCATTCCCGACTGGGTGGCAGGACACCGGATCAGGTCGCCAGACAAGTGTCTCGGGGGCATGCCCCCGAGACACTTGTCATCCCATCAACCCAAAGCCATAAAAAACGGGAACTCTCCTTTTGAGTGGATACAAAAAAGGGGGCACGTCAATCTGGCCTGACTATAAGAATGGGCCAGAATTCGCCCGTCAATGTTGGCTTGACGAAAATGTCGCTGAGAGGCGTAATGTCTTGAATAAAGGCGTCTGCTACCAGTACCTGTCTGCTAAATTTATCCGGTGGACAGAGCCTCACACACGGTCCTGCATGATCAGATGATAAAGGACCGAAGTTCCATCACGTCGCGTTTGGGTGCTGTCCCGAACCTGCGGACATAGTCCCGACTGAACTGCGACGGGCTTTCGTAACCAACTTCAAACGCCGCGTGCGAGACGTTGACGTCCTCTGATACCATCAGGCGGCGCGCCTCAAGCAGACGCAACTGTTTTTGATACTGGAGCGGTGTCATAGACGTCAGTGTCTTGAAATGCTGATGGAAAGACGAGAGGCTCATGCGTGCAACGGCGGCAAGATGCTCAATCCTTACCGGCTTTGTAAAGTTGGCGCGCAGCAGATGAATAGCCTCTGCAACCCGTTGCATGTGACTGTCGGGCAGGACGAGTTTACAGACCTCGCCCGCATGAGGCCCTGTTAACAGCCAGAAACAGATTTCCCGCATGATCGCAGGCCAGAGGATCGGGAGTGCCGCAGGATTATCGAGCAGGCGTATAAGTCGTCGGATGCAATCCGCCAGATCTTCAGACAGGTCGGCGACGAAGACCCCGATACCCTGATCATTCGAGGGAACGGGCGGCTGAGCGAGTTCCGACATGACCTCACGCAGGATACCTGCGTCCAGATCCAGGGTGATGCCGATATAGGGACATTCAGGGCTTGCTTCCGTCACGCGGCCAAGAGCGGGTATTTCGATGCTGACCAGCAGGAACGCCATCGCCCCATACTCGAAAATGGCATCGCCAAACTCCACCGCCTTCGCGCCCTGAAGGGTGATGCAGAGCGACGGTTTGTAGACCATGCCACTCGGCGGCGTCTTTTCGCTCAGTCTGATGATATTCAGACCGTCGAACGACGTCGTGCAAAGCCCATTCGCGCCACAACCCTGCGCGTCCAGATAGCAGGTTACAGCTCTGGCGAGAGATGAAGACATGCCTTGCTCCGGCCAAAATTCCAACGGCTCCAATCTACACACTGCGCACTGCCGGAGCCAGACCATTACAGGATCGGGCAAGAAATTTGGCAGTTCGGGCATTCGTCCTCCCGACAGGCACAGCTAAATATCGAGCATCTGCCGAGACCAATGGCGAGCGTCATCGGACTATCGACCATCGCTTCCCAAAGAGAATTTGTTGCTTTTACAGGAACCGAATATGAGAAAATGGACGACATCAAACATTCCAGACATACATGGCCGTTCATTCGTGGTGACCGGGACTGGCGGCCTTGGGTTTGAGGATGCGCTGGCGCTCGCACATGCTGGCGCAACGGTCATTCTCGCCGGACGAAATCCAGCCAAGGGCTCGGACGCCGTCGCACGGATAAAAAGAGAATCCCCCAAGGCAGCCATAAGCTTTGAGGCTCTTGATCTGGCTGATCTTGCGTCAATTGCCGCGTTTGGTGAACGTCTGCGTAGCCAACACGACCATCTCGACGTGCTTATCAACAATGCTGGCGTGATGATGCCACCCACCCGCAAAGTGACCTCAGATGGTTTCGAACTGCAGTTTGGAACCAATTATCTTGGACATTTCGCCCTCACCGCGCATCTGCTGCCCCTGCTTCGCAAGGGGGGCCATCCGCGCGTTATAACACTTTCCAGCATTGCAGCGCGTGACGGTCGGATCACGTTTGATGATCTTCAGGCAATACGTAATTATAAGCCCATGCCGGTCTACAGCCAGTCCAAGCTGGCTTGCCTGATGTTTGCGTTGGAACTTCAGCGTCGCAGCGAAGCAGGAAATTGGGGGATCACCAGCATCGCAGCCCATCCCGGCATTTCGCGTACGGATCTGCTTCCGAATGGGGCTGGGGCTTCGAGCATATTGGGCCTTGCGCGGCGGATATTGTGGTTTCTCTTCCAGCCGGCCGCCCAGGGCGCACTCCCGACACTTTTCGCCGCGACGTCATCGGAGGCAAAAGGTGGCTGCTATTATGGCCCCGACAGGCTGAGCGAGACGCGGGGGTATCCCACCGCTGCCAAAATACCCCCCGCCGCACTAGACCGGCAGGATGCTGCCCGCCTGTGGGATATCTCCGAACAGCTTACCCATGTGCAATTCGGGTAAGCAGCATGCACGAGACTTTGCTACTTATGCGCTCGGGCAAATCATTTTTGGCTTGACTGGCGTGTGGTTGACATGGCGCGCGCCAGAACTTCCTGGTGAATGGTCGGCCATTATCCTTAGTTTGGCAGCCGCTGTCGGCTGGCTCGCAATCGGCTTCGTTTTTATGGAGTATTGGCAACCGAGGATAGCTATCGCGGCATTTGGTATCCTGATCATTGCTGCCGCCATGACAGCCCGGTCCAGTCCGTGACGCAGGAGAAAGGGGTGATCCAGGATGCCAGTCGAGAACCCGCATGTTGAGAAGAAGCAATCCCAAGTTGTCTCGACCGGTGCAAACAAAGCGTTGAGATCACAATAGAAGGCTGTTGCTAGATCAGGATTTTTAATGGCATCCAGAAGATGACAGTAGCTGCGGGGCAGATGGCCGAAAAGAAAGGTATGAGCCCACGCGAAGCGAAAGCATCACGACAGAGAGCACCGCGTGGCGACAGGATGTTATCCTTTTTTACCTATAGAGGCTGCCGTACGGTGCGCTTTGAGATGTGTGCTGTCGATCATGAGGCATTCTGGAACACCGGTCTGCGCTGCCAGAGTTGTGAAAATCTCCTTGAAAACGCTGCGCCTGCTCCAGCGGAGAAACCGGTTATAGAGGGGGGCGTGTCATCAGAACCCTCTGGGTGCATCTTTCCACTGCAAGTCGTTACGAATCTCATACATGATCCCGCTGATGACCCGACGGTCATTCACACGGGATAATAATGGCTGCAGAACCTTCATCTGCTCGCGGCTCAACATCCGCAGTCTGCTCATTCCAATTCTCCATAGAGAATTGGAATCACAGCAGGATCATGTCGTAAAGAGATCTGACCCTAACCCAAAAGCCGTGCCGCTTGATAACTTGTATTGGTCGGCTATTAATCACAATAGCCCGGTACAAGACTGATATTCCCAGCCTTGCCCCCGGCATATCAAGCCAAAAAACCTCCATCAACGGCAATATGTGCGCCGTTGATGTAAGATGCTTCATCGGACAAAAGAAAAGCGACGGCAGTCGCAATTTCGCGCCCAGTGCCTACTCGGCCCATCGGAATTCCATTATCGACTACCTTTTGTGTTCCTTCCGGGTGAGCTTGCGTCATTTCAGTGTCGATAACTCCTGGTTGAAGCTCGTTCACCCGTAAGCCCTGCCGTCCATACTGTATCGCCGCCGTCCGGGTGAGGCCCCGGATGCCATGCTTGGCGGAAGAATAATCGGCAGTAGGACCACCACGATCGGCGAACACGCTGGAGACGTTGACGATTGCGCCCCCGCCGGCAGCCAGAATCGCGGGGATTTCATATTTGAGTCCATAGGAACAGGCTGCTAAGATCAATACTGATCGTGCGGTTCCAGCTTTCGACGCTCATCTCCGGGAGCGGATCAAAGCAGCCAGAGACGCCGGCATTATTGACCGCATAGTGCAAGCCGCCGAAGGCCTCGACGGTACGTGCAACTGCCCGTTCGATATCTTCCGGCTTGCTGACGTCGCCCGCGACAGACATTACCCGACCGCCAGCGGTGGTAATTTCTGCCGCGACCTCGGCGAGTTTTTCTTCCCGCCGGCCGACCAGAGTGACAGCGGCTCCACGCTCCGCCAGCACAATGGCGGTGTCGCGTCCCATGCCCGATCCCGCCCCCGTAACGAGCGCCACCTTATGCTCGAATTGCTTCATATTCGTCTTTTCCTGTTTCAAGGGCGTGAATTTCGGTAAGCGGCAGATGCACGGATGGGGCTGAGCCACTTGCTCGGCCTCTTTGGAAGATCGGGGGCCGATAAAGGATTATTTCGCCGGCTCGTCCGCCGGCATGTCGGCAGGATACTCCTGACCGAAATCGGCCGAATTGCTGATTGCCTGCCAGGCCGTGACTTCCGCGATCTGCTTGTTGGAATAAGCAATGGCACTCTGCACGGCGCCGCCACCAAGAACGAGATGCGTGGGGATGTTCGCGCGCTTGACGGTGCGCACGATGATCTCCCCGGCCCGGTCCGGGTCTCCACGGTTCGTAGTAGCGGTGCCCATGATGCGAGCGATGTTCCCGACCGTGGCATCATATTCCTGGGGAATATTCTGAATGTCCATCGACGCACCCGCCCAATCCGTCGCGAAGCCGCCTGGTTCGATCACAAGATATCGAATGCCGAAGGGCGCTGTTTCCGCCGCGAGCACGCGGGTGAAGCCGTCCACGGCGAACTTCGCGGCCTGATAGGAACCGAGGCCCGGCGTTCCACCGACACGTCCACCGACGGATGAGAACTGCACGATCGTCCCCGATCCCTGCTTACGGAGAACCGGCAGAGCGGCCTTCGAGACGTTGTAGACACCCCAGAAGTTGGTCTCGAACTGACGCCGGAAATCATCTTCAGGAGCGGTTTCAACAGCGGCTATGTTAGCGTAGCCCGCGTTATTCACAACGATATCAACCCGGCCGAAATGCATGACGGCAGCGTCAATCGCCTCGCGCGCAGCAGCGGCATCCGTCACATCGAGCGCGACCGGAAGCACGCGGTCGCCATATTTTTCGACCAGTTCCGCCAGTTGTTCGGGGCGGCGGGCCGTCGCAACGATGGAATCACCTGCCTCAAGCGCAGCCGTAGCCAACGACCGACCAAAGCCGCGTGAAGACCCTGTTATCAACCAGACATGTCGAATCATGATGTATTTCCTTTTGAAGTTTGAGAAATTCGTCGGCCCTCCTGCTGGATCAGCGAACTGAACGGATGGGCACGATCAGCAAGGCCGAGCCAATGCAGAGGAAGGCTGCGAGCGCGAACATTGAGGGATAACCACCGAGCCTGACGGCCATTGCGGTAAGCATTGGTGCGAAGATTCCGCCCAGCGTATTGGCTACTGTCAGGAAGCCCAGGTCCTTACCGCGTGTCTTGGGGTTCGGCAGAACTTCCGTCGCCAGGGCGCCATGAACGGCGAGGTAGATACCGTAACCAAATCCATTGACCGCCTTGTAGCCTATCATTGCCCAAGGCTCAGCCCAGCCCAGCAGCAGAAGGATTGAGGCTCCGATCAGGAAGGAAGACAGGTAGGTAAGTGGCTTGCGCCGGCGAAAACGGTCAGAAATGGGACCACCCAATGCACCACCGATGATGGCACCGGCGACGTAGGCTACGGCGGACTGACTCAGGGTCATCGCAGCCCCCGCCTGATCCTGTCGAAGATAATCAGTGACAATATAGAGTTGGTAGCTGAGCAACATGGCGGTACCCAGCACTATGAAAAATCTGGCGGACACGGCCCAATAGAAGTCAAGAGCGGCGATTGGAGGCAAAAGAGACTTCAACACCGCAGCGGTATCCGCAGGAAGTCGTGGTACATCCTTATTCGACTGCTCCCGCGCGACCATTACAAAAATAAGACCAGCCAGAGTGGGGACCACAGCGATGCAGAGGGCTCCCTTGCCAGGGTTCCCAATAAAAGGGGAAGAAATGATCAACCCCAGCGCAAGGCCGATAAGTTGTCCTACGCCTAACGCTGCATTAAGGGAGCCGCGTTGGGCCCCGGGCACGCGATCTGGAATGACGGCCGTCGTGGCCACAAGCTGCGCGCTGAATGCCATCATCACGACGCTCGTCGCGACGAGCAGCATGAAGACGCTTTGCGCTACCGCCATTGCCAGTAGCGCGAGCGTGCAAACAATACCTCCGCCTACGATCCACGGGCTTCGCATACCCCAGCGACTCCGGGTTCTGTCGGAAAGATTCCCGGAAAATACCGCCGCGAATAACGACGCGATTCCGGAAACAACAGCGATCAGGGCCACCAATGAAATACGATCGGATTTGCCCGCGATAAAATTAAGCTTGGCCGCGACCAACACACCAGCGACAGCAGACTGAACAGAACTTTTCCCAATGGAAACAAGGAATAATCCAAGACCGAGTCTGCGCAGACTGACTTCAGGACTCTGCGTCGTTGGGGGCCTAAAATCCGTCATCATGCCTCACAAAACCAACCGGATGGTTTATTCTGGAGACATGGGCGCGCGATTGTCAACCATCTAGTTGGTTTTTTATGGAGAACTGCTACCTGGTGCAGCGTATCGTTGGGCGTTCCGACTACCCTTTTCGAACTCAACTGGTTGGTTTATTTACGAGATGCCTATAGCCGCGAACGGCAGATAAGGATCAGAGCCCTGTTATGAGAAAATCCGATGCGACCAAGCAGCGTTTAATCGAGGCGGCGACTGTTGAATTCGCGACATACGGAATCGCTGGAGGTCGCGTTGACCGGATTGCAGCGAACGCCAAATGCAACAAGCAGGCGATCTATGCATATTTTGAAAGTAAAGACGGTCTGTTTGATGTCGTCTATGACAGGATGGTCAATGCAACCATTCAGAGCATTCCGATCGATGCCAATGATCTCCCCGCTTATGCGGCCAGACTTTTTGATCGCTATCGCACTCATCCCGAGGTTCTGAGGTTAACGCGGTGGCATAATCTTGAACGGAATACGCCGCCTCCGCAGGTGGCTCTTGATGCGGCGGCTGAGAAGATCGCCGCCATTCGCACTGCCCAAAAATCCGGTGTGATCACCCGCCGTTACAAAGCCGAAGATCTACTCGAGCTCCTGTTGAGTATGGCCAAGGTCGGGGCTGAAGGCTCGCCCGAAAGCGGTCCTTCCAATGCCTCTCCGGATGATTTACGCAAAACTCTGATCGACGCTGTGAAGAAAATCGTTGCGCCATAGTGCCGGATTTTGGATACCCGGCCCGCACTTGACCTGACGCCTGCACGGATCGCCTTGGTTACAGAGCAAGATTGAGCAGCTTTGCAAAAGATTTAGATGGCTATCCCTCTCTGCCTCCCCAACGGCCACGATACCGATCCACCCCGCACGATGCCCGTGACCTCCCGCCCGAGATGATGCTCAATCACCGGCTGCCATGGGACCAGCGTGAACTCATAGGACTTCCCGACGATGGCGAATTTCCCGCTATGTAGCTGGAGGGTGCCGATGAACGTGCCACTAACCGTCTCGCCATCGACGGCGGCTCAAAACGGCATGGGCTTCGCATCTGCCAGTTTGTCCTGACACGGGAGACGTCGCCCTGCTCCTGAAGCGTGGCGGGCAGGCTACGCCGGTATCCGAGGGCCCGCACAGGCCATGAGCGGCCCGCTTGATGAACGTCAGGCGTAGTAAGCAGGCTGTTCGAGATCAGCGAGCAGTGAAGGGCCTGTCGGGTTCCAGCCGAGCAGCGCACGCGTTCGCGCACTGGAAGCCGCCATGTTCCCGCCCGCCATGTTGGCGAACCAGCCGAAATGCTCCCGTTCTCTCGGCTCGACCGGCAAGCCGAGCCGACGACCAATGATGCTGGCAATGTCCCTGAACGGTACGGCTTCATCGGCGACCGCATGATAGACGGCCTCGGTCACGCCCTGTTCAAGCGCAAGCCGATAGACTTTTGCCGCGTCCAGTCGATAGACGCCGGACCATTTGTTCTGGCCGTCACCGATATAGGCTGACACCCCCTTTTCGCGCGCCAGGCGAATGACGATCGGAATGAACCCGTGATCGCCGATGCCGTGTACTGACGGCGCGAGCCGCACCGTGGCAACACGGACACCGCGTTCCTTCAGCGCCCGCGCGGCCACCTCAGACCTGCGCGGAGAGGCCGGATCAGGCAAATCCGCCTCCGTTGCGCCGGCAGACAGGCCCGACAGACCGGACGTGACAAGTAGCGGGTGCTTCGATCCTTCCAGCGCACTGCCCAACGCCTCAATCACACGCTGATCCTGCGCCGCACTTTCGGGGAATTTCGAGAAATCATGGTTGAACGCCGTGTGAATGACCGCATCTGCTGTTGAGGCGGCGTTTTTCAGTGCGTCCAGATCATCGAGCGTGGCGCGTAAGACCGTCGCACCGGATGCGGCCAGGCGAGCCGCCTTTTCATCATTCCGGGCCAGACCGGTCACCTGATGCCCGGCACCGATCAGGTCCTGAACCACTGCAGAACCGACCCAGCCGGTGGCCCCTGTTACGAAGACATGCATGGTTCCGTCCTCTTCAGATATCGGAATTATGGTCAGCCAAGCCTTACGGACAGTTCGACGTCCCCGGCGAACGGCACGGAGAGATACCCGGCGGCAGGAGAGCGGACGCGCGCCAGATACGCAGGGCTGTGATCGGCATTATCCGCGACGATCAGCGCGCCGGTCTGCAGCCTGTCCTCCAGAAGATCGAGAATATCGGGGTAGAGCGGCTTGGCGCCGTCAAGCAGCACGAGATCGATACTCTCGGGGAGACCGGTCGCCAGCGTCTGCAGGGCGTCGCCCTCGCGGAACTCCACAAGATCTGCCAGACCCGCTTCTTCAAGATGATGCCGGGCGCGGGCAATCTTGGAGGATTCAAACTCAGTGGTAATCAGCCTGCCCCCGCCATTGTCGCGCAGCGCGGCAGCGAGATGGATGGTGGAGAGACCGAAGGACGTTCCAAATTCAACAATGCCTTTCGCCCAGTTGGCGCGTGCCAGCATGTAAAGCAGCGTACCCGTCTCACGCGAAACAGGGAGCCACAGGTCTTTTGCGAGACCATAGAATTTCCGATAGTCGGTCCGACTTCCGGCAAGGCGCTGCAATTCCTCACGGGGCAATTCCGAGACGGCAGGGCTTGTTGCGGCGTCTGCCTCAGCAAACAGGCGATCCAGTAAAGAGGCAACAGGCGCGGTGGTCAGCGTCGAGGTCTTTTTGAGGGTCACGGGGGCGGTCATGAGGTGATCTCCGCACTAGGTTTCGCGCTTTCCGTGCGCCCCACAAAAATACGACGAATCCGTCACCTCCACTATTCGCATTGCGCCGCCCACAGAACGGCTTTGAAATACTCAGTGTTTTTCATCAGAAATATTGGGAGCGCACCGCCGGGCTCATCGAGCGGGTTCGCATTTCCCACATGGGAGGCAGAGCAGTTACCGCTCTCGGTCAAACAGCATAGTCGGCCGAGATCTTCACAAGCCAGGCGCAGAACATGTCGGCCATGGCGTCCGCATAGGCATCGATTTCCGCGATTGTCCGGGCAGTCCCGGAAAATTCCTTGCCGACCGCGCTGAAGGTCATCGTGATCAGATCAGCCGCCAGCTCACGCGTTCGGTCTGGCGCGTCCGGGAGAAGCTCCTGCATGAAATGCAGCAGGATCCGGTCGCCGGATTCCCGTGCTTCAGAGGCCTCGGGCGCATCCCGATAAAGAGGAGCCGCATCGCCCAGCGCCACGCGAACAGCCGCCTCTTCGCATTCGGAGCGTATGAAGGCATGAGTGACCGCGCGCAAACGCTCCAGGGGCGGATGACGCTTATCCTCAAGGATATCGCGCAGCATTCCTGTCGTTCGCCGCCATTCGTCGGCCTGGAGCCGGAACAGGATCGCTGCCTTGTTGGGAAAATACTGATATAGTGAACCAACGCTTACGCCCGCCTTCTCGGCAACGCGCGCTGTCGTAAAGCGGGTGGCACCTTCCTCCGCCAGCACCAGTGTCGCGGCTTCCAGAATGGTTGCCACAAGCCCGGCGGAGCGGGTTTGCTTGGGTTGCTTTCGGGCCGAAATTCGAGGCTTGGGACGATCGGTCATGCCACTCCGTAAAACGCGAACAAACAATGTGACGAATTAATCGTGTTTCCAGTCCCGCGCAAGCGGAGCCAGTCGGCCAATTCCCTGCATCAGGCCGCAGGAAAGCCTGGTTCCGGCCAGTGGCGTCTCTACTCGTCCCGGCTAGACGCTCGCGTTACCGACATACTCCCACACAACTGGTCCATCCGGGCGGCCAGGTCCAATCTGGGCAAGACCCGTCCCTGACCGGACGTGTGTCAAACGCTGGCGAGAGCGTAATGGCCGCGACAGGCAGGGAAACAGGAGAACCGCCCGAGCCTTGCTCACATGTCATCAGGTGCGTGCTTTCCATATGGCGGTCCAGCGCCACCTGTGATCTCCAACTTTCCAAAAGATATTATACCGGTTTCCAGCCAAGGCACACATACAAGCCTGAAAGTGGCCCACGTCTTTGCTCCAGCCTCCGGCTTTACGGCCAGAACGCAGTCTGGCAGAAAGAGAGCGCCGAAAAAGACGTATGTCGGTTTGGTAAGCCCGACGCCCTGAACATGGTTCTGATCATGCTCTCCTGCCAGAGCAGATCCCGCGGCCGGATCACATGGTTCAGACGCCATGATGTGACGGCTGTCGCGCGTCCTGTCCTCAAGGGGAACAGGATGGATCACCCGTTCACAGGTCCGCCTGCAACGCATGATACAGGGCTTTTCGGATGAAGCTGAACCATATCAACCTCTGCACGAGCAATGTGCTGGCACTGTCTTCCCTGCTTGAAAAGCATTTCGGATTTGTCCTTGAGGAGACACGCGGGCAGCACGCCTTTGCCCAGCTTACGGGCACGGATGGCATGACGCTGGTCCTGATGGACATGAGCAAAATGCCCCAGCCCTACCCGCGCAATTTCCATATCGGGTTCATTCTCGATGATCCGCTTGAGGTACGCACCCGACATGCCAGCCTGTGCGCTGACGGCTATCTGCCAGGACCGGTGGAAGTCATGACGCGTGGGCGTGACCGCTGGACCCTGTTCTATCACCCCGCAGGTGACGACCTGCTGATTGAAGTCAGTGCACAGGAACCGGCGTGACTATCGCGCCTGTCGCCTGCCTCACGCCACCCGGCATCTGACGCCGGGTGGCAAACTGTTCCGGTTACTTCGTGTCTTCTACGGCAAGCTTTCCGTCCCGGACGCCATACTGCTTCTGATTATCCGGACCGATCAGCAACGAGGCATGGCTTGCAAACGTCATGGGCAGGAAGACGGGTGACTTTACGGGGCGGTAATTCCCTGCATCATTCACATCCCCTGCCCCGACATACTGCGCAATGTAGGGGTAGGGATAAACCGGGCGGCTGGCGATCGCTACCGCATCCGGCCGGGCGTAAGGCTGGCTGGGCATGGGGGCCATGTGGATCTGGCCACCAGCCGGCGGCTTGCCGTGCCCTCCGGGCGGCGGTCCCATCGGCCCATCACCTTGGGCTGTCTTTTCCGTACGAATAGCGTTGGGCGCAATGCCAGATTCCGTCCAGGCCATGAGCGGGGACAGAAAATCGACCTGCGGGAAGCCCTCACCGTTTCCACAATGTCCCACACCGGGCAGCAGATAGAATTTCAGGAAACTGTCAGTCTGCTCCACGCCCATTTCCCGCTGCACGCCCTGATAATATGCGATGGTGTTCAGGGGCGAGATCGACTGGTCCGCCAGCCCGTGCCAGAGGATCAAGCGGCCACCGTGCTGGTGGAACGGACGGAGGTTTGTGTTCTCGGCATTATATAGCGGTGCCAGCTTGGTCATGGTGGCGAAGGACGCGTCATCAAAATGAAAGCGGGTCAGGTCAGCCGCTTTTTCATCCACCTGCAGCGGAATGACATAGGCAATGGCGGAAGCGGCAATACCCTGGCTCATGGACTCTCCGCGTGCTGTGGCAGGCAGCGCCCATTGCAGTTCTGAACCCGGCAGTGGACCACCGATGATGTATGGGCGCCCCGCCGCATCTGTGGCCCCCTTGTAAAGCCGTAGCGCCGCCTGCGTTTCTTCCGCTGTCAGGCAGTGCGATGTGTCACTCTGGCCTGCCGCGCACTGTACCCACACGGGATCGAAATGGCAGGCGCGAGGTTCTTCCAGAATGCCGTCCTTTACACCCGAAAGCGTATCGCAGTGACGGATAACGGCGTCATGCAGCACCCCCACACGGTTTTGCAGCAGGATATTGGTGCCATCGGCACGCTGGTTCCCGCGCACGTTCCACGCATGGTAAAAGGAGTTCTGCACGGTAAACAGTGCGGCCGGAGCCCCTGCGGAAATCCCGTCAAAATCCTCGGGGTAGCGCTGCGCCTCCATCAGGGCTTCACGCCCGCCATCGGAACATCCTACAAAGTAGGAATATTTCGGGGCCTGGCCGTAGAAGGCCGCCGTCAGGGCCTTGGCCGCCAGAGCAGTGACATGGTTGGCGCGATAGGCGAAATCGATGCGTTTTTGCGGGTCTTTACCGAATTCGCCCTGCGCCAGCCCCATCATGGAGCCAGTATGGCCCATATCATCGCCCGCCATGACGAATTCGCCATTTAGCGCCGGAACACATGCTCCCGCGTTGCTGACGCCCACTTGCGTCATTCCGCACAGGCCACCGCAACCGCCGAGCAGAAAGCGCTGGGTCCAGTGCTCCATGGGCAGATCGACTTCAAAGGAAATCGCAGGCGCGATCTGCCCCGTGACCTTGCAGAATTTACCCTTTGGAGTGTCCAGCACAGCCGCTTTCTGGCCGTGAACGGCAGCGCCCACGGCGGGCGCAAGATCGACATTGCCTAGCGCCTCACAGGAGGTAACGGGCTTTACCTCCGACAGGCTGGCGATATCCGAGGCCCGCGCCGGGTTCGAGAACACAGAGAGGAGGCTGATTGCCGGCCCCACAATCCACAAAAAGACGGTCAGCTTTAGAAGTATTCTTTTCATCGCAGGTAAGATGCCCCGTTCAGTCAATCGTTCGATGCGGTTCATTAACCGGATTCACGCGATGGCGCGTCGAACAGAATGTATGGATTTGTAATAAAGCTAACTATTCAGAACACTTGGCAACCCGTTACTCCGCCCTCCATTCTTCCTTGTCGCCAAACCCGTTCCTGTTATCGGTCGCCTTGATGTAAAGCGGCGTAAACGCCCAGTAGATAGGCTGAAGATGGGCTGGAATAGAAAACCGGGCCATATAAAGATTTGCCGCCAGTTCCCGGTCCTCAATGCCCAGCCTCCGCACAGGCCCCTCCATTTGCAACCCCCGCAGGAGAGGAATGGAGCTGTCCTGACCACTGACGGTTGCTACCCCTCGCCCTGCCTGCCCCAGCAGCATACCATGACGGGTTGCGGGATCTGTCACGAACAGCAGGCGGCCCCGCAGCGGATCAAAAACATAGAATATAGGCGCTGCCCACTGCTGATGCCCGGCACAAACCGCCAGAGACATGACATGGAATTCTTCCAGCAGGGCATCAATCCGGGGGGTGAATATGGTCATGGTCCGACAAACCTTAGCCATATGGTGGTCATGGGCATGGCCAGCACCAGTGCGGGCAGTATGTTACCAACCGGGAATTTGACAATGCCGCATATCCGGAAGCCGGTTGCCAGCATCAGCACACCCCCTACGGCTGCAAAATTGTCGTTCATCAACGGGGTTGTCAGCGGGGCAAGGTAAGTCGCACCTGTCGCAAGGGCCAGCAGAACTGCCAGTTGAGGAATGCATATGGCCGCAACGGCAAAGCCGAGCGTTGTTGCAAAAATGGCGGCGGTCAGGAAGTCCAGAACAGATTTGGCCAGCAGGATGGAAGGATCTCCCGTCATACCTTCGTGAATGGCACCGAATATGCCAGTTCCGCTTGCGCAGAAGAGAACGGTAAGGGCAACGAAGCGTTCGAGAAATACCTCTGGCATCAGATCTGCAGGCATAGGCACAAAGCGTCCCACCAAGCGGTTCTCCCATGTGGAAACCACTCCCAGATGAGTCTCCAAAGCGCAACTTTCCCCTATGATGACACCAAGCAGCAGGGATAAGACCATCACGGCAACGGCATGGCCGTGGACAATCAGCGAAACACCCATTCCCATGGATGCCAGACCGAACATCATAGGCAGACCATCTTTCAGGCGTTGTGGAATATGCCCGCTCAGGGCCGCGCCGAGAATTCCGCCTGCCAGCACTACGCCGGCATCTGTATATGAGCCGATCAGCATGGCTGTTTTCCTATTTTTCCGCTGAGACGGCAGACAGTGTTTCGCCCCAGCGGGGCATGTCAGGCACTTCCACACCCAGCAGGGACAGGGCGCGCGCGGCACTATGGCGGATAATATCGGCACTTGTGCGCGGCGCCGCGTAAATGGCGGGAACCGGCGGGAAAATGATACCGCCATATTCGGTCACGGCCAGCATGTTACGCAGATGACCCAGATGAAGTGGCGCCTCCCGCGTCATCAGCACCAGACGCCGTCTTTCCTTGAGCGCGACATCGGCCGCGCGCGTGACAAGATTATCCGTCACTCCCGATGCAATTGCACCAAGCGTATGCATGGAGCACGGGGCGATAATCATGCCTTCGGTACGAAAAGACCCGCTTGAAATGGGCGCGCCCAGCGCACCTGGTGAGTGGATATGGGTGGCAAGGGCGTACACGTCCTCAGCCGACAGATCTGTTTCATGCTCACGCGTCAGTTGCGCACCACGGGACATGACGAGATGCGTCTCGATCTCCGCTTCCCGCAGCAGACGCAGGACATCAACTCCATACTGGAAGCCCGACGCCCCGGTAATGCCAACGACAATCCGTTTTTGGACCATGGAACGCTCCCGTTCTGAAGATATTTCCTGATGACGGCAGAAGTACAGAACCTGTCTGTCTGCGCGGGATGGCGGACCGGCAAACAGATTCCTGCGGGATTACATGCCCGCTTTGGGAAAGATCGAAGGTGCGAACGGATGCGGATCGACATCGCGAAACTGCGCACGCACAAAATGCTCTTTCAGTTTCCACGGATAGGTGCAGTCAAAGATCGTCTTACACGACACGCCTTTTGCAGGGATTGAGGGATCATACTCCGGCACCTGCGAGGGATCGAGCACATGGCCCGTCACCCCGGGCAGAAACATGGTATCCACATTGCCCTGATACCGGGTCTGCATGGCCCAGAGCACATCGTTACTGTCAAACAGATCGACATCATCATCCACGATGATGACGTTCTTGAGTTCACGATAAACTGCCAGCGCAATCAGCGCGGCCTGACGCGCCTTACCCGCATTGCCCGCACTACGCTGACAGACCTGAAGGATCGCCAGCAGCTTTCCTCCACCCGCGCTATGCGCATAAACATTTTTCACAAACCCCGGCAGCGCCTTGTCACAGGCGTTGAAAATACTGGCTTCCGTTGGAATGCCTGCCAGATTTACGTGCTCTTCACCCGGCCCTACCAATGTCTGCAAAATAGCGTTCTTCCGCATGGTCACGGCCTTGACCTTGATCACCGGCAGGGACGGATTGGCAGGACCGTTATAACCGGGAAATTCGGGCATCGCATGGCCCGTATTGGTGTTGACATCCTCCCGTATCCGACGTCCCGGCAGGATCTCGCCTTCAATCACGATTTCGGCCCTGGCGATGGAGCGCTCTTTCACCGTCACAGCATCTACGAGTTCAACCGCTCTACCACGCAGCCCGCCAGCTACGATCAGTTCATCAAAGCCCAGAGGTGTGGTGGGGGCCTCGAAACACGCCCCGATCGGGATGGCAGGATCCAGACCCATATTGATGGTAATGGGCAATGCCTCGCCCTGCTCTTCCGCCTTGGCACGAAAGGCATCGATATGGCGGCCAGGCTCGAAAAAGACCGAGAGTTCATCGCGCCCCTGCACGCACAGACGATGGATGGTCACGTCTGTATGGCCGTTATCCGGATCGCTACCCAGTAAGAGACCGAGGCAGAAATAGGGACCAGCATCCTCTTCCGTATTGGTTGGGGCCGGGAGAAGCTTACGCAGGTCAAAGTGCGGGTCATCAGCCCGAAAGACCTGTTCCTGACACGGAGCGGACTGCCCCTTGAGGACGACCGGAGCAATCCCGTTAAGGACCGCCTCGCCCATCCGCCGCCCAAGCTCTTCGGGTCTGCTGTCAAGCAGTAAGGCCACGCGCTCACGTTTTGCCATAAGGCCAACCAGTACGCGTGCACCGGGGTAGCCTTTCACATTCTCGAACATCATCGCCGGACCAGTTCTGGTCGGACGCATGACGGTACCCCCAGCCCCGACACGTTTATAAACACCCGCCAGTTCGGAACGTGGGTCGATCTCATGGTCTGTTGAAATCAGTTCATCTGGAGACTGCTCAAGTCTAACCAGAGCGGAGCGTAGGTCGATGACCGGTGGGCTGGCTGTGTGATCCGTCCTGTCCATGACATTGTCCTTCCTGTCGCAAAAGGAAGGCTATCCGGCCACCATAATATGTTCCATATTCACCATACGGCATTATTGATAAGTCAAATATTATGGATGAACATCTGACGTCTGTTTCTCCACGCCGGCTGGCTGTCTTTCTCACTGTGTGCGAAACCCTCCACGTCGCTCGTGCGGCTGAAAAGCTCGACATCGCACAGCCCGCGCTCAGCCAGCAGATCAAGGTTCTGGAAGAGGCTCTTGGTGCCCAGTTGTTCCATCGTCGCAAGCGGGGCATTGACCTGACCAGTGCTGGCCATGCCTGCCGGGAGGCGGCACAGCACCTCCTAAAGAGCCATCACAACCTGATCGACGGGGTGCGAAGCATTGCCCGTGGTGAGATGGGCCAGCTTGTTCTGGGTCATGTCGGATCGGCTCTGATGGGGCGGATTTTCCCCGACCATCTACAGAGAATGAAACAGCACTTCCCTGAGGTGCAGATCACGTTGGCTGAAAAATCCATCTCGGATCTTGTCAGTGCTGTCACAAAAAAGGACATCGATGTTGCTCTGGTAAGAGATCTTGAAACCGTTCCTTCCATCTGCAGCACACGACGATACATAACGGAAAAGCTATTTGTTCTACTTCCGGAAAACCATCCCCTTGCATCCCGAACCGACCTTTCCATACGGGCAATCCATGCCACTCCCCTGATTGGTTTTCAGGATCCGGACGAAGTCGGCATCGCACGTATTGTGCAACAAATAGCCGAAAAAAACGGCCTCTCCCTTGAGCCATCATGGAAAGTTACCAATATCGGCAGCATTTTCGGAATGGTTCACGCAGGTTTTGGCCTGTCAATCGTTGCCGAGAGTGTGACAGCACTCCTGCCTGCCGGTCTGAGCGCCCTCCCCCTGAGTGAAGCTGACGCAGAATCAACCCTGTTTCTATTGTGGAACAGAGAGCAGATCTCGCCAGCATTACAGAAGTTCATTGAGCTTTCCTGAAAAGCATAAATAACCAGTCATCTTCATCTCGTTCAGCGCACATCTCCGACATCCCTGACGGAAGCATCGGCCTCTCCCTTCACCCAGTAGCCGGATGCTTTGACCCATTGGGCCGGAACCTTGCGCTCATCCAGAAGATACTGGCGCACGGTCTTCGCCACGCGGGCCTCAGCACCGACCCAGACGAAAGTACGGTCAGGGATCTCCAGATTTTTCAGAACAGCAAGAATGCCCGTGGCTTCATCCGCCTGATCCATGGAACGATGAACCCAGTGGGCAGCATGGCGCGCGACCGTGGCGAAGACCTGCTCATCTTCTAGTCCCGGCACAGCCACGAGCGTTGTGACAGGCGTGCCGGCTGGCAGTTCCTCCACGCGACGCCCGATCGCGGGTAACGCCGTTTCGTCGCCAATCAGAAGCCAGTGGTCAATCGGTCTGGCAATGATCTGCGACCCACGTGGACCGCCGATTTCCAGCCGATCTCCCGGTCTGGCGGCCCTTGCCCACGCAGCCGCTGGTCCACCATGATGATTGACGAAATCCAGAAGCAGTGTACCGTTCTGCGGGTCATAGCGGCGCGGCGTGTAATCACGGCGGGTTGGTGAACCATTCAGACCGGGAATGAAGATCTTGATGTGGTCATCCGGCGCTGGACTGGTGAAACCGGCCAGTTCGGGTCCGCCCAGCGTGATGCGGATCATGTGCGGAGTCAGGCGCTCAACGGCGCGGACCTCAAGACTGCGTCTGACAAGTTCATGCCTTACGCGTCGGATCTCGGGGCCATCACCCCGATTTAAAAAAGACTGGAAGAGTTTCATGACTATGTATCCTTGTCGTGCCGACAGGCCGGTGACTGTGGATACACAGACGCACAGGCTGCCAGCATTTTGCTGTCAGTTTCTGTGCGTTGTTTCACGTTAACGCATACGAAAGTACGATCAGCGAAGACCGCACTAGCTGTCATGATCAAAGCCTTCGGAGGCAGAGTCTGTCAACGGGTTTCTCAGTATCCTCCTCAGATCGGACAGACGCCACTGGCACATTGAAGATGCGCCCAGTCCACCACTTCGCGCACCTCGTCATCCTGCATCATGGCGGTGATGGCAGCGAATTTGCCTGCCGACACTTCCTCTTCCGGCAGGTATTCATAACCAAGACCGGAATCCGGGCGGCTCGGCAGCACGGCGCAGCAGCGCACATGCGGCTGGTTGGCCGCCACCATGGCGCGGAAACTGTCCAGACTATGCCGGTCGGTATAGACCTTGAGCGTGTAGGACACCTGATTGCCCTGCTCCGCCCCGATCCAGTATTTCTCCAGCAATTCCAGCCAGCGATACTGCTCCTCCGGAGAGGCTTCGGGTGCTGTCACCACACGCTCGCCCATGCCGAGACGCTGGATAAGCGGCACGGTCGGAAAGCCCACAATGCTCATGCCGGGAAAACTGCGCAGCGAACGCACGGGATAGCCCTTGCGCTCATAGGTGGGCAGCAACGGGTCGGTTCCCGCCTCCCATGTGCCGTCCTCGCGCCGCACGCCCTTGAACTGCACCCAGCGAAGATACTGCCGCCGTGCGGGCAGATGCGCTCCTTCGGTCAGACCGAACAGCTTGGACGTGGTGCCCGCGGGCTTGACGGTTGTGACCGTAACCGGTCGGGCGGTGCCGGTCTCGTGCGCATAGGCATCCGCCTCGCTTTTGGCGATAGTGGAGAGTTCCCTCACAGCGTTCCAGAAAGGAGCAGCGCGTTCCTCATCCAGCAGATCACGGAAGTCGAGGCCAAAGCGCACCCATGCCCATTCATGAAGGCCCGTCGGGCCGATGCCGATACGGTTGGTTCGCCGCACTTCCTCACCATACAACGCGTCCATGCGGTTGGCACGCAGCAGGAACCGCACACCCAGCCGCACGGAATCCCGCACGCGGGCATCCCATACTGCCGCCGTCTCAGCCGGCACCTGACCGGGCGTCACATCCTCCAGCGCCACGGGGCAGGCCAGCAGCGGAGCGAAATCACCAATCACACAATAACCACCCGTGACGTGCAGTGTGATCTCACCACACGGATTGGTCGTGACCGGGAAATGCGCGGAGGTGGCCCGCTGCGCCAGATCCGCCAGCAGGGCCGCCCCCTCGGTGGCCTGATAACGATGCGAGCGGAAATCCCGTCCATCCGCATGCACCTGTTTGAGCCGTGCGCTGCCGGTTCGATTATCTTCCAGCCGGTCACCGTTGATAAAACCGGGCTCGCCATTGATCCACGCGCACCGCGTGGCCTCGGCAAACACCGTGCGGGCATGGTCGGCCAACGAGCCGGTCTTTGCCGGATCGTTCACGTAATCCCAGAATTCGGCGTCCACCATGACGGAGTGGTTGGCGGTCCATAGCCCGCCTTCTTCCTTGGCGCGAATGAAGCGCAGCACATCCGCATCCCGCCATGATTTGGTCGCCATGCGTGCGGCCCGACGGGCGCCCCCAACCTGCACCTCGACGGACAGATAATGATCCACCCGTAGCGCCTGTTCCCATAGTGGCATGTCGCCTGCGCGCGCGGCCTCGATCACATGCTCACGCACATTGAGCAACCCGCGCAGCAACGAGACCGGTCCCGAAGCTGGCCGTCCCTGCATGCCCGCGATCGGGCTGCCCGCGCAGCGAATGGCGCTGAAATCCAGCACCAGCGAGCGGTCACGTTCGCCACGGAAGGCCATCGCCTCAATGGTCTCGACCGCCTTGCCCCAGCCTTCACGGCTGTCCTCAATGACATGGATAAGATCATTGCCTTCGGGAGCACGGGCGAGCACGGTTCTTTCCAGAAAGGCGCGGACCTGTGCCTCCATCTCCGCATCAAAGGCTTCCAGCGCCGTCCCCCAGGGCAGGACCTGCATCTCAAGGCCGAACCGCAACAGGCTGGCGCGATCATGCGGGTAGTCCGGATGGTCAGGCGACAGGACGAATTTCAGATCCGGGGCCTGCCCCCAGTCCACCACGCAGAGTTCGTCGTCATAGGCCCGCCCGACGCCGGAGCCATTGAGCAACAGATAGAATTTCGCAAAAGAGCAGATGGCCGTCGCGCAGTTGGTGAACATTTCCATGTTGCGATCCGGCTGCGTGCTGTCGCCATGCTGCAGATGGCGGCCCGATGTGAGCAGCGCCCCCGTGGCGATTGCGTTACGCAGTTGCATGATCTCCGCATCACCGACCGTAGCCAGCAGCCCGGCATTGCCTTCGGCTACACGGTCGGCGACACGCCCAAAATCTTCGCGGTCGGAAGGCCGGAACACGGTCCGGCGACCAACTGCCTCTCCCATACCGCGATCCAGCGGACGGGCGGAAATCGGCCGGGTTCCGAAAGCCTCTTCAAACGGGTTGCGAACAGCTTCGCATCCTCCCTGCCCACCCGTAAACAGCGAGAAATCTCCATCCATGCACCGGCTCCATCGTTCGGGCGAGCATGGTCCATCCCCGGTGCCATTTCGCTCATGTTGTGGTTGTGATGGGACAATGACACCATATGTTGTGTCTTGCACGAACAAAATAGCGGGCCGCACTTTTCTGATCGCTGTCACCCGCAGTTTTCCTTGATATGCGATCTGATTTTTTTGGTTCCTGCTAGACGCCCTGCCAGGAGAATCATGTCGGTCGCTTCGAACACCAGTAGCCGCGACGTCATCGCCACCGGGAAGGTCTGTGAAAATGCTCACGCACACGTGAAATCAAGCGAAAACTACGCTGTGCTTTCACTCCCATTTGCATCCTATGTGCATCCTGCGGTGCATTTCAGACAACAAAAAACCCGCCTTATGAGGGCGGGTTTATCGTGTCCGATCAAGGACTTATTCATGGTTGCGGGGAACCGCATACTACGATCTCGGCGAAATATGGCGAACGGTCATTCGCAAGCGTCGTTGGTTGCGGGGGCAGGATTGCTTCTCAGCTTGCGGCAACCGCAAGTTGAGAGCAAAGCGGGATTAATAGGCTGTTTTAATGAACTTTTTTCGGCACACGCATGACCTCTTACTGAATAAATGCCCCCTACCCTCATAAAGCGTAAAGCTTATGCATCCAGAGCTATGTCCGCTTCCGCCTCGAGGCAGACATCGAAGTGGTGATGGCGGTTGCCCAAAAGCCGACATTGTTAGGCGAAGGGCGATAGACCGTACGTGGGACAAAGTTGCCATTCCCATCGACGTGCAGGACCGACAGCTTTGACATGAAGCGGCCATTGCAACGTGTCGACCGATCAATATTCGGGTATGCCCAAATCAGCTCAGTCGTGTGTCCATGCGTCTGACAATACAATCTTCGATGATGCTAGGCGCGATGCCCTCTGCCGACGCAAAGATTTACCACAACACCATGTTGGAGATGAAACCGCCGTTATTCCGCAGCGAGCGGAGCATGATTAGGATCAATTCAGGTCGCTAGGCCCCAACACCCAAATCGCCTCCGCCAATTCCCGCAAACCGGCGAGTGTTCCGTCTTCAAATTCGCCATCTGTGGCAACCAGTAGTGTTGGTCGAACCTCAGCGGACCGTATCGCGCTTAACGTTTCGTATAGCGGTGCGAGGGCCGTCCCATCAAACGTTGTATTCTCGATCTCGCGAGATTGGATTGCTTTGATCAGACCGGACTTTGCGACGGCCACTGAGCCGAACGAGATGTATCGATCCTCCAGCCGTTTTGCCTTTGCACCGGCTAAGATGTAACGGAGCGCTTTGTGAAGGAACGGACGGAAACTGGCCGACTGATCGATCAATGCAATCGCCGGCGCTTGCGCCGTCACAAAAATGCCAAAAAGTTCCGACTTCAGGCGTGTGAGACCCACACCGCTTGGACGGACGCTAAAGACGATGCGAGGTCGAAATTTCAGATCGTCCCGAGTCATATATTCGAGGACTAGTGCTCTTCCCCCGAGGCTGCGATATTTTTCGAGCGTGCCTACATAGTCACTCATGCCATAACCATGCAATTCGGAAAATTTGGCATCGAATACGGCAAGAGCTTTGCCGTTTGCCGATGGATTATCGAAAATCGCAAAATCGGGCATGGTGGAATGGCTCGCTGCCTTATACTGGAAAAAGATCCACGCGTTTGTGCCGACCTTTGCAACAGGCTGTTTCGCCCCGGCATAGCGCAGGTTCCATACCTTGTTTCCTGTGACAGAACGCACCTGATCTAGGATTACCGGATAACCAACCTGCCCAAGCGTCGCCAAAAGGAAACACAATAGCCAGACTTCGTAGAGTTGTGGCAAGTTCCGAAAAACTGATACAGCGAGGAGATCTGCGATGCCTGTCGCGCTTTCGAGTAGATCACCAGTCAATTTAATGCGCTCTACAAAGATCGTGACCTTTTCTATCTCTTCTTTATATTCTTCTGTAGGATATCGTCCGGATTCATGAGCCGTGACCAAATGATCTAGTTCGCTAGAGATTGCCGAACATTTATCGGCAATTGCCTTGAGCAGCTTGTCATTGAGCGGGTCGGGCAACGCATTCTTGATGCTCTCGATCTGCTGGCGCAGCAGGTCTACCTCAAACTCGTTGTATGTCGAGTCTGGCTGATCATACATATAAAAAGAAGTGCCGCGACGTAGCTTCCATTGGGCATGAGGCCGGTCGCTGCTACATTCGAGTAGTCGGTCGAGGGCATCGGAGGCCTTACGCCAAAGCATCTCAACATCTTGATCTCGCTTCCACCGTCGACGTGACGCCGTATTCCATTGGCTGAGGATCTTGCGATGTTGCGGTTTCAATTCTTCTAAGCCAGGCAAAGTCGCGACGTCGCTAGTTGTGCGGGCTGCCAGGCCGTGCTGTTCAAGGAACGCGACGACATCGGCAACCATTTCGATAGCTGGTCCATGCTCGTCAAGGACTTCGCGCAGCAAACGCGTTTTCGAAATACGGAGTTCGATCAGCGCAGGATCGTTGCGGACGGCGTTTCTGTCCTTGCCTGGCACGCCGATCTCGGCGGCCAACTTCTTCCATCGCTCGGCGGAAATCAATCCGACGAGTTTGGCATGTGGAAGCGCTTTACGCAGGCGTGATGGATTCATAGCGGCAGACATCTCGTGTGGGCAACGTTGAAACAGACTTATATCACTATAAGATGGCGCTAAAGCCCAAGTGGAAAACTCTTTTTTCCCAGTGTGCAAGTGCCTCGATCGAACTGATTGCACATTAGCCGTCTTCGGCAGATCCTTTGGTGCAGGAGCCGAGTTTTGGTCTTCCCCAAAAGGGCGATTTGTCCATCGCTGCCGACCGCTCTGAGGCCAGAACAAGATATTACAGATTGAGAAGTGGACGAGCGGCGCTGGTCGGAAGCTGTTGCGCTGGGGGTTCGGGCATGGAAATGTAAGGCAATAGCGTGGAATCGGTGTGGTGGGCGGACCAGGTGGGCTTCTAACGCGTATACTGAATCAATAGGCTGACGCTTGGCTGGTTCATGAGTAAATGCCGGCTTTCAGAAAGTCTCATGGGTTATTTGAACGACCGGAATGAGGTGAAAACGTTCACGAGGGTCGTCATGTGAATGTCCAGTTTTACTGATCACCCTACATGAAGCTGACGTTCCGCTCCCCCCCCCCCGGAACTGCCTGTCCGCTCAAGGAATGTGAAGCGGACAGGGGGCAGACGCCCTCATCTCGGTCATGTATGCCGTCGAAGAGCCGCCCCCGCAGCGGACATGAGCATCAAGATCTTTCGCGACCAAGTTTTGGCGAAAGCAGACTGGCAGCTAATGGGCAGACTCACCCAGATGCGGACACCAGCCACGACTTCCAGTTCCGTTTACTCGCTCATGCTATTTATTGAGCACGGGTTGGCGCGAGCATTCGCTCACACTCCGCCACAATATACTCCGGGATAATCTCGAATTTATGGGGGTTGAGCTGCATCACGTACTCGTTTTCAATGTGGTAAGCCTCATTGATGAACTTGCGTATGACATTATCATCATGTTCAGCATTGATGATGCGAAATAGCTGAATCTTTTCGTAGCCAACTGTCGTAGCGTGAAATTTCGCTCTAATGGCATCCACGTTGGTGACTTCGGACACGAGGGCGTCATAGTCAAAATCGGGAATGAAGGCCTCCCTGATATTAGACTCTGCCGTGTTCTTTTCTTCAGCAGTCATGTCACGATTAGCGGTGCCAGACTGAATGGTTGGCGTTTCCCGCCCCTTGAACAGGCTTGCCAGCAGATTGTATTCCAACTCAGTATCGCCATGCAGCTCGTAGTGGCGGCGCAGATAAATGGCTTTGCAAATGCTGTCATTGAGGGCAGCGACATTGTCGGCGCAGATCTTCGAGAACGTTTGTATGTCATGCCGTTCGATCGGCACTTCGCATACGACGCCTGCCCGAGATGAAAGGAAGCTGGCAGATGGCGAGGCGCCTTGGAAAATCGCACTGGTGCTTTTGATCACGTCGATCGCAGGCTCGATATCGTGGGTGAGCATAAGTGTTGTTCGCCCGCGCAAACTGGCTTTTCCACGAAAAAGCTCATGTAATATGGCGAACTTTTTATTCTTGTCGAACGATGAGATCGGGTCGTCCAGGACAACCAGGTCAGGCTTTTCGCTCAGCACCTGATACATGAACAGGACCAACGCGAAGGCATTCTTCTCACCGTAGCTCAGGTGTCGCGTGGCAGCTTCGATATGATTGGCGAGATCCTGGTGAACTAGCTTCATCTTGTAAGAGTCAGGCTCAGGCACAATCTCGACGGTGTATTTGTAGCCGGCTGATTTTAAAAAGGCATTTATGCTCGACTGGTTCTCATCGATGGCCTTTTTGATGCGGGCCTTATGTCGATTGATCTTACCTTTTAGGTTTCCGACTTTGGCGATCAGCCCGTCGAGCTGCTGATTGATGGGGTCAACAGTCTTTCGCGTTTCCTCGGAATCGAGCTTGTCCATTAACCCCAGGTCGATTTTTAAGGGCGTCAGTCTATCGGCTACTTCTTCGACGTCCCGCAAAGAGAAGAATGACATAGTGCGGAGGCCTTCAAGCTTTTCTATGAGGGCATCTATGTCTGCCTTAAGCCCCGTAAGAAAGCTGTTCTCCTGGGCTGTGAGTTCGACCTTGGCTTTTGTGACTTTATCAAGATTTTCACGACATCTTTCGCTAAAATAACTACCTAGCCTATTGATGATGGCACGCAGGGCGCTGAGATGACCAACGGCGGTAGCATCGTATTCCTTCTCAACTGCAAGAGCCGCATCCTTGCTTCCAGCTTGGTCGAGTGGTGAAGCGCAGTAAGGGCACGCGTCCCCTAATTGCAAAAATTCATTTCCCTTGATCTGCCAGTTGACCCACTTGGCAGGCTCCTGGCTCTTGATAAACGTCTCAAACGGCTTGAGCGCCGCCGGAATGTTTTCAAGTTTGTTGCCTGAGCCAAAAGCCTTATGGATCTTACTTGACTTGGGTATCGCGCCAGTTTTGCTTGGCTTGCCGAATGCGTCGCGCAGCTCCTTCAAGTCCGATATTACCTGACCAATTTTCTGATTGTCGGAGAACGCCTGCCGAATACCAGCCAGCAGTTCGTCGATCTCTGCCATTTCCGCCAGATACTCAGGCGTTCTAATGAAAACCTCGAAGCTGTTCTTTAGTACTTCGTCTTTCTGAAACACAAATTGCTGGATGTAATCGTCATCGAAAACGAGCGCTGACTTCAGCTCATCAATGCCTTCGACCTGAGGAGAGGGCGCTCCCGATTTTCCGCGCCCCTTAAACTGGGCAAGATTCTCCAGTCTGCCGTCAGCACGAATTTTGCTAACGATAGCGCGCGCAATCGTGCTTTTGCCGATCCCGTTTGGGCCATACTTAATGTTGAGGGCGCCTTCCCTCAATCCGATTTCAGCACGGTCTACGCTATTGCAGTTTGTGATTAGGACGGCGATATCCGGCATGTTGTCTCCCCTATTTAGATCTGGATGTAATATGCAATATATTTTGGCGCCGTCTAAGTGACTTAAACACACTGGTCTCAGAAACTCGTCCGCAGGCTAGTTGGTCCACACATTGCTCGCCAAGGATACCGTTGATTCGCCGACTCAAATTAGGAATCTATGGCCGCCTGAAATGCCGAAATGGGGCGCGCGACGTGCCACCGTTCCCTGTGCCGCATATGTCCGCTTCTGGACGATTGCTTTGGTCACGGCAATGACCGCCATGCGCGCACAGTGGCAGCCACATGTCGTCGAGTGAACGGCAGGAAACATTATCTGAGCGCTCCAAAGCGGACAGGCCGGATTCCCCCCCCGTTGCTGCCATTAGTCTACGCTTCGAAACCCCTGACAGCCCGAAGTCAGTCATCACACAGTTTGGAAACTCTACTCGCGCGCGTCACTGAGGGCACGGGCACGCTGGTATTACGGCTTCAAGCCTCAATGCGCACGAGAATCTTTTTCCCCTTGATGCGCCCGTGCTTCAGGGCGGAGAGGCTTGCCGGCAGGTCATCGAACGCGGTGACTATATGCGGCTGGAGGCCGAGGGCACCAATCCGCACAGCGTCGAGCAACTGCGCTCCGGCCTGGCGCCACTCCCGCCAGTTCTCCGCCGTCGCATGGCCGTGCGCGCTGTTCAGCGCGACTTCATGCAGGGACAGCGCCGTCGTGAACGGCGGCAGAGGCGGTGATTCCAGCCGATCCTGAATGCAGACCAGATGTCCGTTATACCCCACCAGTGGCGCCAGACCGCGTGCATACGCCCCGCTCGTGGTGTCGAATACAGCAAAGAGGCGGCGCGGCCCGAGTGCTACGGTCAATTGCGCACGCCAGCGCTCATCGCGATAATCGAACGTACCGGCAACGCCCAACGCAAGCAGCCGTTTGTGATGAGCCGGCGACGCGGTCGCCCAGACACGCCAGTTCCGACGCAATGCCAGTTGCACCAGGATCAGCGACACAGCGCCGCCAGCCCCGGTCACCAGTACATCCCGGTTCGGCATATCCGGTACCTTGGCGAGCGCCTGCCACGCCGTCAGCCCCGGACACGGAATTCCGGCGGCGCTCTCGTCGCTGACACCGTCGGGAATAACGAGCGCACAATCGGCATCCACGATCGTATATTCCGCGAAGCTACCCGGTTTGCCGATCCCCTGATGATATGCGATCCGCGTTCCCAGGGGGATACTCACGCCGTCGCCGACCTCCGCGACGATTCCGACACCGTCCACGCCCGGCACATGCCCCGGCCTCCATCCGTCGGGACTGGCGGCAATGACTTTCCAGTCAACGGGATTGAGCGCGATCATGGTATTCCGCACGACGATCTCACCCGGTCCTGGAGACACGAAGGCCCGGTCCACCAGTTGAAGCTGTTCGGGCTCGCCCGGCGCGTGCCAGCTCCAGGCACGGTATGTCGTTACGGAAGCGTCCATCACCGATCGTCCCTCTTGCGCTGTAAAAGCAGCGTCTGCTCCGCTCGGAAACAAGCGCTGCCTTTCAGAAAATATCCGCATTTCTCCGCGACCCTGCACGACGTCGCGTGTTCCGGTGCGATGATACAGACCGTGCGATCCACGCCGCGCCCGTCCATCCATGCCAATGCAGCCTGAAGGGCTTCGGTCGCAAATCCCTTGCCATGCGCCCAGCGCGCCAGAACCCAGCCGGCTTCCGGCGCAGCGTCCAGAGATGGCTCGATATCGCGCTTCCAATCGGCGAAGCCGACATCGCCGACATAGCGCCCATCCGCTTTCGTGCGGACACACCAGTATCCATAACCCAGAAGATCCCACAGGCCCCGATAGCGAAGAAGGCGAAACCAGCACTCCTGTTCCGACGATGGAACACAGCTGATGTGTCGAACGACATCCGGATCGCTCCACATCGTATGTAGATCGTGGAAATCCGTCATCTGATGAAGCGAGAGACACAATCTTTTGGTTTCGATCACAGTGGTCTCCCTTCCCGATCACCAATACACAGGGCACGTTCCACAGCATGCCGGAGCGGTTCCATGTCGCCCTCGGTCGTGATCCAGAGCGTTGCCCCTTCGAGTTGCGCGAGTGTATCCGTCGCGACGGATACCGGTTCAGAAACTTCCCCGGCGTCCAGAATCCCGGCCATCGCATCGCGCAATCGTGCGAAAAACGTCCGCACCGCGTCCCGAGCGTCCGGTGTCTGCGCCGTCACGCCATACGCGAGATGCAATCCCACGCAGCGCCCTCGTGCCTCGAACGTCTCCGCGATCCTCCCGATCAGCATCCGCCAGGCAGCACGCCAGTCCCCCGCTGGATCCGGAAGATCGACCAGCGTATCGTCGAGAGTCAGGGCCAGCACTGCTGGCACCAGCGATTCCTTCGACGGAAAGCGCGTGTAGAGGCTTTGCGGACGCAGACCCACGCGATCGGCCAGATCGCGCATGGATGCCCCTTCGTAGCCATATTCGCGAAACAGTTCGCGGGCTTCGACAACGATCTGGTGGATAGGAACGGGTTCTCTCATTTCGCCTTTGACTCACGAACAGTCGTTCGTCACACTAGAGCCCATGGTGCTGCCGGGCAAGCTCCGTCTGTCTCCTGCCCTCTTAATTTCCAACCACAGGACACTCCGTGATGCTTCTCTATGATCTGGACGTCTCCGGAAACTGCTACAAGATCCGGCTTTTCGCGGCCCTGACCGATACGAAGCTGGATCTCGTTCCGGTCGATCTCGCAGCAGGTGAGAACCATGATCCGGATTTCCGGAAACTGAACCCGTTCGGGGAAGTCCCGGTTCTGGTGGATGGTGACTTCACACTTCGGGACTCTCAGGCCATCTTGGTTTACCTTGCCGCCCGGCTGGCGGACCGCGCTTGGTGGCCTGAAGACGCCATGTCACAGGCCACCATCACGCAATGGCTTTCAGTGGCGTCGAGCGAGGTGCGCAACGGCCCCAACGCCGCCCGTCTGATCCGGAAATTCGGGTATCCCCTCGATATGGGCACTGCCATGCGCTGGACCGACAAACTCCTGCCGGTGCTTAATGCGCATGTCGAGACACAGGACTGGTTTGCGCTCCGCCGGCCTACAATTGCCGACTGCGCTCTCTTTCCCTACCTTGCACTAGCACCCGAAGGCGGTATCAGCCTTACCCCCTACCCGGCTCTTATGCGCTGGCTCGATCGCGTCCGCGATCTACCGGGTTTTATCCCCGTACCGGGTCTCTACGGAGATTGCTGAGACATGAAGGCAGTTCCTGCCGTTTTGAGGTCATATCACAGCAATATGTGCAGAAAGCAAAGATCTAAGCGGGAAATATCAGCCATGTTCGGCATGAATCGTCCCCAATGACTTCCTCGGCCAGAGAGTATATAACGCTGGCAGAAAAAGGAGTGTCAGCACGGTACCGGCGGCAGTTCCGCCAATCAGAGTAAATGCCAGTGCTCCCCAAAAAATCGACTCAGTCAGTGGAATGAATGCCAGGACTGCCGCCAGGGCCGTCAGGATGACAGGGCGTGCCCGTTGTACCGTGGCTTCGACAACTGCATCGGAAAACTCCATGCCGTCTGCCAGATTAGTGTGGATCTGACCAATCAGAATCAGCGTATTGCGCATCAGGATGCCTGAAAGACCGATGAGACCAAGGATCGCATTAAACCCGAAGGGCTGGTGAAACAGGAGAAGCGTGGGAACCATTCCGATGAGGCCGAGAGGTGCCGTCAGAAAGACCATCGTCATCGCCGATAGAGATCGGGTTTCGACAACGATAACCCCGAGCATGAGCAGAATCATGATCGGAAAAATCGGTGCCATTGCTGCGTTGGCCTTCGCGGACTCTTCGGTATTACCTCCCGTTTCAATACGATACCCTTCTGGAAGGGTCGTTCGCAAAGGCTGCAGCACTTTGTCCAGTCGCGCGGCGACCTCGGGCGGCTGAAGCTGATCATTGATATCCGCCTGCACGGTCATCGTCGGAATGCGATCTCGCCGCCACAGAACAGGCTCTTCGCTGCGATATTCCAGCATGCCGATCTGCCGCAGCGGGATACGACGGCCGTCACCGGCAATGATATCCTGATCGAGAAGCCGGGCCGGGTCTGCACGAGACTGGCCGTCGGAGCGCACGATCAGATCAACCGACCGAATATCCTTGGTAGCCTGGGCCGCGCTTATGCCCTGCAACATAAATCGGGTTTGACGCGAGACAGTGTCAGGTGAGAGACTCAACTGCGCCAGCCTGCTCTGATTCATCACGAAATGCAGGGATGGCTGTTTTTCTCCCCAGTCGGTATTCACCTGCCGCGTCTCGGGATCGGCCCGGACAATATCGCTGACCTGCTGAGCGATATGACTTACTGTTTGGGCGTCCGGCCCCATGACGCGGTACATGATCGGAAAATGCGTATAAGGACCAAAGACGAACTCGGTCGCACGCACCCTGGCCTCTGGCGCCAGGCCCTTCGCGACTTCCTGGCGCAAGCTATCGCGCAGCCTGTCTCTCTGCTTCGCGTTTGCGGTCATAATAACGATTTTTGCAAATGCCGGATCAGGCAGTTCCGGATTATACGCCAGAAAGAACCGGGGAGCGCCCCCACCGATATAGCTTGTGACGCTGAGAGTTTCAGGCTGCTTCTGTAGCCAGTCACTGACTTTCCTTGCTGCTTCGGCCGTGCTTTCGATGGGTGCTCCTTTCGGCATTATTACTTCTGCCAGCAGCTCCGGTCGATCCGAACTGGGAAAAAACTGCTGCCGCACAAATCCCATACCGACAAACGCCAGCACGAACAGGCAGACCACGCCTGCACAGACGGCCTTATTATGAGTTATTACGCTGCGGACCAGCCGCCTGAAACGCTCATACCGTGCGGATTGATACGGTGGCTGCGCATGTGCTGCCCGGAGATCAGGCAGAAATTTGACACCCAGATAAGGCGTAAAAATAACGGCGACAAACCATGACGTGATGAGAGCGAACGCGACGATCCAGAAGATGTTTCCTGCGTATTCACCTGCGGCTGATTGTGCAAAACCGATAGGTGTAAAACCAATGATCGTCACGAGTGTTCCCGCGAGCATCGGTGCCGCCGTGTGAGACCATGCGTAGGACGCGGCCGCAATACGGTTCATGCCCTCCTCAAGCTTCACGACCATCATTTCAATAGCAATGATCGCGTCATCGACAAGAAGTCCAAGTGAGATGATCAGGGCGCCAAGCGTGATCCGATCGAGCGCGCGCCCCGTTACAAGCATGAGGATCATGACGATTGCCAGCGTCAGAGGCACGGCAGCTGCCACAACGAGACCCACACGAAAGCCGAGGCTGATAAAGCTGACCAACATGACGACGCTCAACGCCACGAAGAATTTCAACATGAACTCGCCGACGGCCGCGTGAATATTTTGCGCCTGATTAACGATCCGCGTGAGCGTAATCCCGACCGGCAGGCTCCGGTTGATCCCATCTTCAGCATGAGACAGCGCAGCACCGAGCTTCAGGCCATTCCAGCCAGGCCGCATGACAACATTGAGAACCAGGCTGGACTGGTTGTTATGACGGGTCAGAAAATCCGGTGGTTCCTCATAACCTGTGTGGACCGCCGCGATATCACCCAGTCGAACAGTCCGGCCCCCCACACTGATCGTTGTGTTTCCGATAATGTCCGGTCGCGACAGTGGTTGCCGCGTACGAACATAAATCCGACTGGCACTGGTTTCGACAAAACCCCCATCTACAACATCATTCCGTTCCTGAAGCGTCTGGATAACGTCCGTTACGCTCAGGCCGAGTTCCGCCAGCTTCGAGTGTGAGAGATCGATATACAGCCGCTCCGGCTGCTCCCCGACAATCGCTACTTTTTGGACCCCTGGCACATGCAGAAGCTTCTCTCTCACGGTCTCCGCAGCACGGGTCACCAAGAAGAGCGGAACATCCCTGCCTTCAAGGGTATAAACCGTGAAGACCACGTCGGAATATTCGTCGTTGACGAAGGGGCCAATAGCACCTCGTGGAAGCACATGCGCGCTGTCCCCCAGTTTCTTCCTCGCCTGATAGAACTCCTCCGGCACGGCAGATGGAGGTGTATTGTCCTTGAGGGTGAGCATCATGACCGCCATGCCGGGGCGTGCCATTGTTTCCACCCGGTCATACCAGGTCAGCTCCTGCAAGCGCTTTTCCAGCGGATCGGCAACCAGATCCTGTACCTCCTCTGCTGTAGCGCCTGGCCATAGAACAGTAGCTGTCAGCGTCTTGACGGTAAAACTTGGTTCCTCTGCACGGCCGAGTGCAAAGAAAGCATAGGCACCGGATAGGGCGAGCGCGACGATCAGGAACAGCGTGATCGCCTGTTCCCTAACCGCCCATGCCGAGAGATTGAACGCCTTCATTGCATCTGCGCCTGGTCAGGCGCGATCGTCACAACTTCCCCCGCATGGAGGTCATGGACACCAGCAGCGACCACCTGTAATTCGCCGGAAGCACGCAGGTCGCGCATTCTCTGATCGGGCATTATAACAGCCGCGCTGCCTTCAACACGCCGGAGAGGCACCGGGTGAAACGCGACCTTCTTGTTAGATGGTTCGATGATCCATACGCCCGGTGCGCTTCCCATATCGAAAAGAGCAGAAAGAGGAACGACCATATCGTCGGACAGTGACGATGTCAGCGTAACAGTGAGCGTCTGTCCGATCCGTAAGTTCGTCGGAAAATTCGGGATGATGTACCGTGCGTTCACCGTTCTCGTTGCAGTATCTTCAATAGCGGCGATCTGGCGGAGCGACGCGGCGCGCGTGATGATCTGATCGCTCTTTGCATCTGAAACGATCGCTGAAGAGCCGATAGGAAGATTCATGTCTTCGGGGAGATCAACCGACGCCTCCAGAGGACCGGCTGATGCGAAGGTCAGGACCTGTTGGCCTGCCGATACAACATTACCGGCCTCGGCAAAAACGGAAAGCACCGTACCGTCATGGTCGGCCCTCAAAACCGTATAGTCGTCCCGGTCAGTCGCGATCCTGCGATTGGCGTCCGCCGCCATGAGTTGTGCGTGGAGACTTTCGGCACGACTGCGTATTCCATCGTAGAAAGACTTCGACACGGCGCCCGTCTGATCCAGACCCCGATAACGACGTTCGTCAGCCGCTGCATTCTCCCAGGCCGCACGCAAGGATGCCGCATTAGCGCTCTGGCTAGTCACGTCATGCGCAAGATCGGTTCTGTCGAGGGTCATCAGTACATCACCGCGATGTACGACCTGACCCTCGTCGACCTTCCGGGAAACTATTTTCCCCGCAACACGAAAGGCAAGCGTGGGCTGCACGCGTGCTGCGACGACAGCGGGATATATCGGGGACGAAGAGGTCGTGCTGCCGGGAACAATCACAAGGACGGCACGCGGAGCCGTGCGCGGATCTGACGGCGTATGCCTATTGCAACCAACTACGGGCATGAGGAGCAATATGCCCAGCCACTTCCCGAAAAACCGTCTTCTTGGCGGCATTCAAATTGCTCCCTCGATACATCGTGGGAGCCATCTTCGCCGCGAGTGATTATATTGTCAATTCGTCACTTATTAATTCTATACTGAAAGGCTCCTCAGCACCAGGCCGGCCAGGAGAGAGGCATCCTCAATAAGGGTATTATGATTGAACTCGAGAAGCACGGGATGTCTGACAGGCTGGAGTGCAAGGACCACTCCACGGCAGGCTTCTTCTAGTGGAGTCTTGCGCTCAAACTCTCCTGCGTCCCTGCCATCGGCAATCACCGATCTGACGTGTGACAGCAATTCCGCGTCGAAGTCGGCGGCCGTCGACCAGCCTTCTTCCAGAGCCGCGAGCACAATGTCGTGCATTTTCCGGTCATTGAACAGAAGGTCGATTCCGTCACGGGCAAGGGTCAGAAAGATGAGGCGAAGCCTCTCCGACGCTGGTTTGCCGGAGCCCATGGCATCCTTGACGTCCGCCATCACCCGCTCGTGACACTGGCGACAGATCTCTTCGCCGATAGCCCGTTTGGAATCAAAGAACTTGTAGATATATGCAGTCGAGAGACCGATCGCCTTGGCAAGGTCAGCGACAGTCGTTTTCTTGTATCCATAGTGGCGGAAATGCTCATTGGCGGCATCGAGAATCTGCTCCCGCCGCTCATGGTCTATCGGGCCTCTCTGACCTTTGCCTGCTGACTGCATCCGAACCTCACGTCGAAAAAGGGAACACTTAATTCATACGTTGAGCTACTCACGTTGACAATGAGTGACGATTTATGGAACACGTCATACGCCACACTCCATGCGGCTGCACCAATTCATGACAGAGGTTCCCCAGGTGATTCAGAACCGTACCCTGAAGGAAGGAACGCGTTGCCTTATTTACCCAGGGGCGAGACGCCGCCCCGCCGCAGCCATTATTCGACAGTCGGTATTCGCCGCAGTGATGTCATGCCTGACGGCATGCGCTGTCGGTCCGAACTATCGGACACCACAAATATCGCTTATCCCGTTCCACAATGTCAGCAAAACAGCGTTCTCGATATCTTCCTCGGAGAACGCGGTTTCTTGGTGGAAATCATTTCATGATACAGAACTCGATAAAATTGAGTCCCGAGTGCTTACCCAGAATCTTGATCTGAAGGCAGCCTATGCGAGAGTGCTTCAGGGACGGGCAATCGCGCGCTCAGCAGCCGCACAGATGTTACCAACTCTCGATTTTTCCCCTCAGGTTTCGGCGACAAGATTGTCCGAAGAAGGACTCATCGGTCACATTGTTCGGGAAATTCCACACTTCAATCGGGATTATCGCGAGTACAACGTCGGTGGGGTGGCAAGTTGGGAACTGGACATCGCCGGCGGTTTGAGAAGAGCACACGAAGCCGCACGGGATGAGTTTCAGGCTGCTGAGGCAGAAGGTGATGGTACGAGACTGAGCCTCGCGGCCGAGGCTGCCGATACATACCTCCGCATCCGGGGCGATCAGGCCCGGCTACGCATAGCCAGGGATGTTTTCACCTCCAACCAGAAGATGATGGACCTTATCCGGCAGCGTCGCAGTCGAAATGTTGCCGACGACCGGGAATTGTCCTCTGCTACAGTAGTCGTCGAGGCCGCCCGGCAAAACATGATCGATATAGAAAAAGATGAGGAAACGCAGTCAAACCGACTTGATGTCCTGATGGGAACACAGCCCGGAACATACGCTGTAGAACTCAGGATTTATGCTGAATTACCCGCTGTTCCCGCACCATCCGCGAATGCGCAGCCTCTGGAAGTTCTCCGGCGTCGGCCCGATGTTATCGCCTCGGAAAGAAGACTGGCAGCAAGCAACGCCCGCATCGGCGAGGCTCTGGCAAATTATTATCCAAAAATATCTCTTCAGGGCGCGCTGGGTTTCGAAAGTATGAGCCCGCAACAGCTATTCACTGCGCCTGGATTCCAGCCGACTGCGACAGGAGCATTACGATGGCGCATTTTCGATTTCGGAAAAATATCCAGCGATGTCTCCCGTGCTCGTGGTAGTTACGCAGAGGCGCTCGCCAGCTATCAGGCCACCATGTTACGCGCAGCAGAAGATGTAGAAGATGCATTCTTTCATCTTTCCCAGACACGGCAAGCGATCGCGTCACAAATGCATAATGTTGAAGCGTTGCACCATGCTGCGGCTCTCACATGGCAGTCCTATACAGCGGGCACTCTGGCTCTAAATGATGCCCTTCAAGCAAACATCACCTTATTGAACGCGCAGGATCGACTGGCATCCATGCGGGCAGAAGAGGATCGCGCCGCAGTTGAATGCTTTCGCGCACTTGGGGGAGGCTGGCAGTCGTGAATATTACCGATCGCATCATGAATGTTCTTATCCGGCGCGGCGAAACTCTCACAACGTCATCCGATCTCGATCAAGTGTCGCCTGAATATGATTTCAAAGAACAACATGCAATCAAGGTCAGAAGCGATCAGAACTCATTGTTCAAAATCGCTTTGGCATTCAAGCTGAGGGACGACCCTCTTATCCGTTTCTTCCTTTCGCTACGCTTTCCGGCGCGACGTCTGAAAGCATCTGATGCAACGGATATGTTTGATTTTGAAGATTTTATCGTCCTTCGCGAAATTCCCTCCAAAGAAATCATACGCGGCCTTTTAGGCACATTCGATTCTTCGAATACATCTCCTGTGATGCGATCCCCCTCTGATTTTATCCATTTTACTCGGCCCGGTTTCTATAAAGTGTTTGTATCAATTATGGTAACGTCAATTACAAAAGGCGAGTGCCTCCTAACTACAGAAACGCGAATAAAATGCACAGATAGAAAAACAAAGCGGCTATTTCTTCCCTATTGGATATGCATCCGGTGGGTAAGTGGTATTTTACGGCTACGAATGCTAAATCACATCAAGAAAATTTCTGAACAGGGCGGAGACATTAATGTCTCCGCAAGATGAGTTTTATCAGCGTCATTTTATTTAGCTATGTTTTCGGAGGCGTAACAACACCCAATCACAGGATAAAACTGCCATGTTTATTCTGCCCATCTATGCTCGTTTTATACAATTAACGGACAATACGGTTTTGAAACCATGCCGTGGCAAGATGGTGTGACGGGCCATGCGGCGCCCACCGTTCGATCTGTGGCAACTCCTATGCGTGCGGGCAATCGCCGAGCAAGGCAGTATCCACGGCGCGGCACGTTTCCTGAACACCCGGCAATCGGCCGTCAGCCGCTCCCTGCACAACCTCGAAGAGCGGCTGAATGTCAGGCTGTTCACCCGCTCCCCGGCCGGTGCTACCCCGACAGCCTTCGGTGAAGAATTTATCCTCTGGACCCAGATGATCCTGGATAACGTGGCTGGCATGAACGCCCGCGCTCGGCGGACGGGCAAGGGCGAGAATGGCCAGATCTCCATCGGCATCCAGACCTGCGTCCTGCCTGGACGCCTCTCGGCCTTCACGGCGGAGTTCCGTGCTACGCATCCCGATATCATCTTTCGCTATTCCGAGGGCACAGGCAAGAGACTGGTGCGTCGGCTCCAGCGCGGACAGATCGATTTCGCGGTCGTCACACGTCGCAATCTGACGCCAGTCCTGCGCGTCATGCCCCTTTGGAGCGACCGCATCGTGGCGGCGCTCTCCACCGATCACCCTCTGGCGACACGACGGGAAATCTCATGGCAAGATCTGCGTCATGAAACATTCCTGATCGGACGTGATAATGCCGGTCATGATTTCAAGGAACTTATCCGGCGAAAACTCGGTGAAACCGATATCCATCCCAGAATCCGTCATCATGATATCGGCAGCAATCGGGTTGTCGCACTCGTCCAGAACAAGGAAGGCATCGCGCTACTTCCGGCCTCGTGGCTGCCGCTGATCCGCGATCAGCATGGCCACGACATCGCGATCATAGAAATCCGTGACGCAGGCGGTTCCTCCCATCTGGAATTCGGCATTGTCTGGCGGCCCGACAATGAGAATCCCTGCGCCCAGAGCTTCGCCCGATATATCGAAGCCCATCAGCCGTGGCCGTGAGGCTACTTTTCCGACGATGCTGCTTTTGCCTGCCTCCGCGCCCTGGCGAATCCCTTGTCCGACATCATGAACTGCCGAAGCATGGGCGCGACCAGCCGGGCCGGGTCCATCGCCCCATCGTTGCCGGAAAGAAGTGCCGCATAGGCAAGCAGGTCACGATGGAGGTCGGCGGGTAGCGCCACGGTCATTCTGACCGGTTTCTCATCGGGAAGTTCCCGGATTTTCAGGTCCGTCATCGTATATGTCCTTGATCCCGGTAGGGTTTGAGTAGCAGGTCGTGCCCGACCAGAACGGTAAAGGGCAGCCCCGGCCGATCGGTCAGGGTGGGCTGGACGTTCAGACTGCGATCGATCAGCCGGTTACCGACCATGGAAAACCCGTTGCTGGCGCCAGAACGGATCGCCTGCATCAGGTTGTTCTCGTTCCATGACGTCCCGGCTTCGGAGCCCACGCTGAGCAGGGTCGTGGCCAGGGCGGCTTTGAACAACTGCCCCCAGTGACTGTTCACCTCGTCGGACAGGCCGGACTGGCCAATGGCGTCGCCGCCGGGCAGCTTTTCCAGCACCAGGCTTTCGCCATTCGGGAAAATCAGCCGGGTCCAGATAATCTGGGTGCGCTGCTGCCCGAAGGAGACGCTGCTGTTATAGGCCCCGAACAGCAGGCTGCCCTGTGGGATCAGCAGGAAGCGCCCGGTCGGGCTGTCATAGACGTTCTGGGTCACATGGCCCACGATCTGGCCCGGTAGGTCAGAGCTGATTTTCGTGTTCAGCGCGCCAGCGATCGCCGTGCCCGCCTGGAGAACGTAGGGCGAGACCAGCGGCATGATGCGATCGGGGCTGGTTGTCGCGCGATCCGGCTGCCCTTCCAGGAAGGCAATGTTTCCAGCCTGTGGTCCGTCCGTGGTGGACGCCCGCCCCTGAGAGGCAGGAGCGCCCGGCACGGGTGGCATCGCCTGGTCACTGGCACGGTCGCGCTCCCCCGTCTGCACGAACAGCCGGCTGGCGATCGCCGCCTCGGCCTCCTGCGCGGCGCGGTGGTCTTCGGTACCGGAGGCCGCCTTCCCCTGCCCTTGCGCATGCAGGATGGCGCGCCCGAGATCACCGGGCAACGCTGGCCCGAGTTTCGGCACGTCCTTGCCGATATAATCGGAGGGCAGCCCCGCCAGCCCGTCGGCCGAGGGACGGACATCGGTATCCTGTGTGGCCGACGTGGACGGCGGCCTATGGCTGGCCTGAAGGGCGTAACCCAGCGCGAAGGCCACCGCGACCATGCCGACCCCGCCCAGCGACCAGACCACGGTGCGCGACAGACGCACCACGCGCGGCCGATCGGCCCGCAGACGCAGATCGGGCGGCGGCGTTGCAGCACCTGCGGGATTTTCGCCCACTGTCGGCGCCTGCCCGGTCATGTCCGCCGTCCGTCGGTACGGACGATGCGCACCCGTTGCTCGGAATGCTTGTCGCCCAGCCGCAGTTCGGCGGCGGCAAACAGGCGATCCACGATCATCCAGTTCTGCCGCACCCGGTAATTGACCAGTTCCGGCCCACCATCGGCCCCCAGCACAAAGAGCGGGGGCAGTTCCCCCTGCCCGATCCCGGATGGGAAAGCGATATAGACCTTATGCCCATTATCGAAAGCCCGGCTGGGTAACCAGGGCGGTGTGGCGCCTTTCACCGGCTGGATGGCGTAACGGAAATTCAGCGCGTCGAGATCCAAACCCACGTCCACAGGAGCAATGTCATCGGCCGCATCGTTTTGCCGGTGCAGGGCGATCAAATCATCCTCGGGATAGTCCCACGATACCGACGCCATATACGTCACCGGCGTGGAGCGCAGTTCGGCGAGATAGGTGCGCCGATCCGTATTGACGATCAGGTTGGTAGCCAGGTCCGGCCGGGTCGGCTTGACCAGGATATGGATGCGCTTCGTGGCCCCCGCCCCGCTCTCGGTATCGCCGATGATCCAGCGCACGGTATCGCCAGCGGCCACCGGCCCGGTGCCGACCAGCTTTTCACCCTGCTGGAGCATGATATCGGTGATCTCACCGGGCGAGGCATAGACCTGATAGAGCGCGCCGGCAGAATAGGGATAGACCTGCACCGCGTTCACATAACCGGCCCGCGTCGGCTGGATACGCGCCGCCAGATTGGCCTGCGTCACGCGCACGGTCGGGTCGGCGACTTCGGGCACCGGATGGGCCGTGCGTCGTGGCGGCAGCGGCTTGAGCTGGCCCGGCAGGGGAAGGATTTTTGGAACCTCCACGACCTGCACCGGCTTCGGCGGATCGGGCTGGCGCAGGGCCTGAGCGGCATCATCGTAGCGGATGATCGGCGGGTGGTAATGCTGCGCGCAGCCTGCAAGAGGCAGGACAAACAGCGGGAGGAAACGAAGAGCACGACGGATCATTGGCCCAGCTCCTTCGACCAGTTGATGGCGGAGACGTAGATACCCAGAGGATTTTTCCGCAGATGATCGGCGTCACGCGGTGTGCGCAGGACGACCGAGACGATGGCGGTCCAGCGCTCGGTGCCAACAAAAGCGCCGTCGCGGTAATGGCGCTCGCTCCAGGCCACACGAAAGCTGCCGGGCGAGGCCCGGATCACCGAGGCGATATCCACCTCGACCTGCTCGTGCCCGATCCGCGAGAACGGATCGTTGAGGCGGGCATAATCGTTCAGCGCCTGCGCGCCCGACGTGGTGGTGAAATCATAGGACCGCAGCCAGTTCTGCCGGACTACCACAGGGTCCGACGACAGGGCGCGCACGTCGTGGACGAACTGCGCCAGATACCAGGCGATCTGCGGATCGGCGGGCATATAGCCCGCTGTCGCGGGGGCCACGACCTGCGTCTGCCCCAGCCGGTCCACCTGCACCACCCACGGCGTGATGGTGCCGCGCGCGGACTGCCAGACCAGCCCGGCCCCGAGCCCTGCCGAGAGAAAGAGCGATCCGAACGTCATCAGCCGCCAGTTTCTTGCCTGGACGCGGGCGGAACCGATCCGTTCGTCCCAAACCTGCGCTGCTTTCTGATAGGGCGTCACGGGTTCGGGCGTGGTCCCGTAGCGGGTGGTGGAGCGACGGAACATCGTCCTCATTCCTTTTCCGAGAGATCAATGGACGCCGAGCCACTGCCGCCGTCGGCCGAGCGGATGATGTGGGCGGCCTCGGCGGCATGGGTTGCGGCATTGCGACGCTTCATCTTCTGAGCCCAGCGGGGCGGTTCACCAGAACCGCCACCATCTCCACCAGATGGACCATCACCGGCAGGGCCACCTCCCGAGGGGCCGCCGCCACCAGCTGGACCACCCCCACCCGATGGAGACGGCCCGCTGCCACCGGTTTCGTCACCCTCTCCACCGCCCATCCCGCGCGCGGCCCAGCGTCCACCGGCGGCGTAGCTTTCTTTGAGGGATGAACCGGCACGTGATGCCGCCCCTTTGACGGCATTCGCGACGTTCCCGCCGACGGCCCGGCCCATGCCTCCGATCCCGGCGGCCATGCTGCCCGCGCCGCCAGACGCGCCTGCGGCTCCCGCCGAATAGGCGGACGTGGCGGCCCCGGCGATCGCGGCCCCTCCCCGTGCGGCGGCAGCCGTGGCGCCGAGGGCTGCGGCGCCACCGGATGCGACAGCCCCGACACCCGCAACAGCCGCAGCGCCCATGGCACCGACGGCCATGCCGGTCCCTACGGCCGCGCCAGCCCCAAGCTGGGGGGCACCGGAGATCAGCCCGTTGGCGATGCTGCCGCCATAGATGGACAGACCGACGATCGACACCGACGCCAGCACGACCGAGACCGCCTGGCCAATCGTGGGAACCGCGTCGCCATAGGAGGTGTTGAACTGCCGGAACAGGACGGACGCGATGGCGGAGATCACCGCCAGCACCATCACCTTCACGCCCGACGACACAACATTGCCCAGCACCTTCTCGGCCAGAAACGCCGTCCGGTTGAACAGGGCGAACGGGATCAGCACGAAACCAGCGAGGCTGGTCAACTTGAACTCGATCAGGGCCACGAAAAGCTGCACGGCCAGGATGAAGAACGCTGCCAGCACGATCAACCAGGACAGGCACAGCACAAAAATCTGGATGAAGTTTTTGAAAAATGCGACAGGGCCGAGAAGATTATGAACGGACTCCAGCAGCGGCTGGGCCGCATCGAACCCCGTCGCGGCCAGTCGGCCGGGATGGAGGAAATCCGAAAGTGGCAGACTTCCGCCACCGGCCCTGAGACCCATGGCGGCGAAACTGTCGAACACCACCTTCGCAAGATGGTCGAAATTGTTGATCAGGAACGCGAAGAACCCGATATACAGCGTCTTCTTCACCAGACGCTGGATGATGTCCTCATCAGCCGCCCAGGCCCAGAACAGTCCGGCAAGGGCGACGTCCAGCACGGATAATGACCCCGCCAGTGAGATGACATTTCCTTTCAGAAGGCCGAAGCCACTGTCGATCGTGGTCGTGAAGGTATTGAGGAAAGTGTCGATAACACCGACATCGTTCGTGGCCATGACCGTCAGTTCCCACTGCCGCCGAACATGGACACCGTGCCCGGCACGTAGGCGTCATGCTGCGAGAAATGCTGATACTGCGCGTCACTTTCTGCTTCTGTCGCGGCATCGCGCGACTGTTGCAGGGCCATGGCACGCCCGTTCGCGGCCAGTTCCGCCTGGATGTCGGACAGTTGCCGGGATTGCAGGGCCAGAAGCTGATTGCCCGCCTGCGCGGCCTGTAACGCCCCGGTGGAAGTCTGGCTGGCGGAAACCAGTTGCGTCATGGCCGAACTATCGCTCGGGATGTTTCCTACCACCCGCGCCTGCAATTTCAGGGCGTCCTCAAACCCGCCGACGGAATTCTGCCACCGCGTCTGTGCCTGGCTGAACAGGGCGCCGTCAGACATGCCGGCCGAGACGGACGTGTACGCCTGCTGATACTGCTGCTCGACCGACTGCACGCTGTAGGCGATGTTCTGCGCCTGCGCGAGCAGTGCCGTCGTCTGCGAAATCGTTGATTGCAGGGTCGACAATGTCGAAAGTGGCAGGCTCGCGAGATTGCGCCCCTGGTTGACCAGCATCTGCGCCTGATTGGCGAGGGACGTGATCTGGTTGTCGATCTGCTGGAGGGTCCGGGCCGCGATCAGCACGTTCTCGACGTGGTTTGCACCGTCATACACCGCCCACTGGGCATGGGCCGGATGCAAGGGAGAGAATGTCCCGCCAACCGCCAGCATTGCAGAGGTAAAAAGGACACCTCGTCGGAAATGTTTTTCGCTCGCACGACCGAAAAATTCAGCCCAAAGCCGGAAAGATTTTTCAATCATGGCACGCCCTCTGGTCCACGATCATCGCGCAACAGATCTGCCGCCCACATGACGCCACGCGCCTCGAACCACGCGGGGAGAAAACCATTCCGTCCATGCTCCGCCAGCACCGCGTCGATCAGCTTGTGGTCGTCCTTGCCGGATGCCGCGCACAGGGCGAGTGCTACCGGCCCGAGCCCCAGTTCGAACAGACGGTTGCCACGCTGGGCCTGACAGTAATACTCCCGCTTCGAGGCCGCACGGGCGATGATGGCGATCTGCCGCTCGTTCAGCCCGAAATCCCGATAGATCGTGGCGATCTGCGGCTCGATCGCCCGCTCGTTCGGCAGGAAGATCCGCGTCGGGCAGCTTTCCACCACTGCTGGCGCGATCGGACTGTTGGCGATGTCGGACAGGGATTGGGTCGCGAAAATCACCGACGCATTCTTCTTGCGCAGGGTTTTCAGCCACTCCCGTAGCTGGCCGGCGAAATCCCCGTCATCCAGCACCAGCCAGCCCTCGTCGATGACCAGCAGCGTTGGGCGACCATCCAGACGGCCTTCGATGCGATGGAACAGGTAGGACAACACGGAAGAGGCTGCGCCAGAACCGATCAGACCTTCGGTCTCGAACACCACCACGTCGGCTTCACCCAGCCGCTCGGCGTCTGCATCGAGCAGGCGGCCATAGGGACCACCAAGGCAGTAGGGCGCCAGGGCCTGCTTCAGGACGTTGGACTGGAGGAGTGCCACCAGACCGGAGATCGTGCGTTCATGGTCGGGCGATGACGCGAGGGAATTCAGGGCCGACCAGAGATGGGCTTTGACGTCCGGCGTCAGCGTCACCCCCTCGCCGACAAGGATCTGCCCCAGCCATTCGGTAGCCCATTTGCGTTCATCGGGCTCATCAATCCCTGCCAGCGGCTGGAGCGAAACGGCGGGGTGGCCGTCATCATCCGTCAGGCCACCGCCGAGATCGTGCCAGTCCCCGCCCATCGCCAGCGTCGCGGCCCGCATCGAACCACCGAAATCGAAAGCGAACACCTGCGATCCTGTATAGCGGCGGAACTGGAGCGCCATCAGCGCCAGCAGCACCGACTTTCCGGCCCCTGTCGGGCCTGCAATCAGCGTGTGACCCACATCACCAACGTGGAGGCTGAAACGAAACGGTGTGGCACCGGCCGTTTTGCCGTAGAACAGAGGTGCCGCCTTGAAATGCCCATCCTGCTCCGGTCCCGCCCACACGGCGGAAAGCGGGATCATATGCGCAAGATTCAACGTCGAGACAGGTGGCTGGCGCACATTGGCGTAGACATGACCGGGCAAAGAACCCAGCCACGCTTCCACCGCATTGAGGCTTTCCGCCATGCAGGTGAAATCGCGGCCCTGGATGATCTTTTCGACCAAACGGAGCTTTTCTGTAGCGATGGAAGCGGAACCATCCCAGACTGTTACCGTGGCGGTGATGTAGGCCTGCCCGACGTCATCAGCACCGAGGGACTGCAAGGCAAGGTCCGCATCCGCCGCCTTGTTGGCGGCGTCGTTATCCACGAGAACCGACGCCTCGTTGGTCATCACCTCCCGAACAATCGCCGTAATGCTCTTGCGCTTTGCGAACCACTGGCGACGGATTTTCGTCAGCACCTTTGTGGCGTCGGTCTTGTCGAGCAGGATGGCACGAGTGGACCAGCGATACGGCATCGCCAGCCGGTTCAGGTCATCCAGGATTCCGGGGAAGGTCCGTGACGGGAAACCGGTAATGGTCAGGGTTTTCAGATAAGCATCGCCGAGCTTCGGCTCCAGACCACCCGACAGCGGCTGGTCCACCAGCAGCGCATCCAGATGCATGGGAATTTCCGGCACCCTGACGCGCTGGTTCCGTGTCGAAATGGTGGAATGGAGATACGTTAGCGTTTCGCCGTCATTGAGCCATGCCGCTTCAGGCATGAACCCGTCCAGCAGGGCAAGCATCCGATCCGTGCGGTCCACGAACGTATGGAGCATGCCATGCGGATCCGGTCCCTCCCGCTCCCGGCCCTCATAGAGAAACCGTTCGGCACGGCCTGATGATTCCGCAGGCGGCAACCAGACCAGCGTCAGGAAATACTGGCTCTCGAAATGCACGCCCTCATCCTCGAACTGCTCATGACGTTCGAGATCGACCATCTGGCTGGCCGCATCGGGGAAATCGCTGTCGGGATATACTGTCGCGGGCACGCGCTGCGCCTCGACGAACATCGCCCAGCCCGAGCCCAGACGGCGCAGGGCATTGTTCAGCCTGCCAGTGACTCCAACCAGTTCCGCTGGTGTGGCACTGTCCAGATCGGGACCACGAATTTTTGCCGTGCGCTGGAATGAACCGTCCTTGTTCAGGACCACACCCTGTTCCATGAGCGCGGCCCATGGGAGAAAATCCGACAGGAGGGCAGCACGGTTGCGATATTCGCCAAGGGACATCATCGCCCTGCCCTCCCTATGACCGCAGCCAGGCGGGGTAACGGAGATGTCGCCGTCCCACCTCGACGAACTGCGGATCGCGTTTGGCACCCCAGACCGCGAGCCCGTGCCCGACGATCCAGAACACGGCTCCAACCAGCCAGAGCCGCAGCCCCAGCGAGATCGCAGCCCCCAGCGTACCGTTGGCGATCGCCAGCGTACGGGGTGCGCCACCCAGCAGGATCGGATCGGTCAGGGAGCGATGCACCGGGACATGAAAACCCGGCACCGCGTCATCGTCATATCCGGCGGCCATCAGATCAGTGCTCCACCCGAGAAGGAGAAGAACGACAGAAAGAACGAGCTGGCCGCAAAAGCGATGGACAGGCCGAAGACGATCTGGATCAGGCGACGGAAGCCGCCGGATGTTTCGCCAAAGGCCAGGGTCAGGCCGGTCACGGTGATGATGATCACCGACACGATGCGCGCCACCGGTCCCTGCACCGATTCCAGAATCTGGTTGAGCGGTTCCTCCCACGGCATGTCCGACCCGGACGCCAGGGCCGAGGAACACCACACCACGGACAACAGCAGCATGGCGGAAAGGACAGGCGCGTGTCGACGCACGCGGATTATGGCATGGGTCATTGAGGTTCTCCCGGATGCTGGAAGGGATGGATGCGATAGGCGCCTGTGGCGGGATCAAGCCCATCCACCGTGGCGAGTTCGGACAACCGGCGCTGCACGCCCCGTCCGGACAGGACGGCGATCACGTCGATCGTCTCTGCAATCAGCGCGCGGGGCACGGTGACGACGATCTCCTGGATCAGTTGCTCCATGCGGTGCAGGGCACCTATGGCGGTGCCCGCATGCAGCGTGCCGATGCCGCCGGGATGGCCTGTGCCCCATGCCTTGAGCAGATCCAGTGCCTCGGGACCGCGCACCTCACCAATCGGGATACGATCAGGCCGCAGGCGCAGGGCCGAGCGCACCAGTTCGGACAGGGTCACGATGCCGTCGCGCGTACGGAGCGAGACAAGGTTGGGCGCAGCACATTGCAGTTCGCGCGTATCTTCGATCAGCACGACCCGGTCGTCGGTTTTCGCAACCTCGGCCAGCAGGGCGTTGACCAGCGTGGTCTTGCCGGTGGACGTGCCGCCAGCGACCAGGATGTTCTTTCTCTCGGCAACGGCCTGGCGCAGGAAATGTGCTTGCCCCTCAGTCATGATCCCGGCCTCGACATAGTCGTCGAGGGTGAACACCGCGACGGCGGGCTTGCGGATCGCGAAGCACGGAGCCGTCACCACAGGTGGCAGCAGTCCCTCAAACCGCTCACCGGTCGGGAGTTCGGCCGAGACACGCGGCGCACCGTCATGCACCTCGGCTCCGACATGGTGGGCGACCAGACGCACGATGCGCTCGGCATCGGCAGGTGTGATGGTTTCCCCCGTGTCGGACAGCCCCTCGGACAGGCGGTCGATCCAGAGCCGCCCGTCGGGATTGAGCATGACCTCGACCACGGCCGGATCAGCAAGGTGCCCCGCAATCGCTGGTCCCATCGCCGTGCGCAGCATGGAAATCCCACGTTGTCGGGCGCCACTCTCAATCGATGTAACCGCCATGGAAGCCCCCCGTCCATTTGGGTCATCCGGCCTTTCCGGACGACGACGGGGATCATTAGAGAGTGTTGTTTTCTCCCGTTTTCAACAGCATTTTCCTGCGATCGTACAGGATCGTAACGGATGCGGTTTTTACTTGCTGGCTGCGGACATCATGATTCCGATGTGGGAGGTACATCCTCCGGGATCTCATGCCGAAAGAACGGCCCCCGGCTGAGTCGTCGGCCAAGGGCAGCCACGAACGCTTCGTAGCGTTCCGCCCCCTGCGCCCGCGCCGCCGCTGCAGCCGGTTCCGGCAAGGGCGGACTGACCGTCATCCAGTAGCGGATGAACAGCGCCAGCGTCTCAAGGCTGATCCCGAGATCGCGCTCCATACGGGCGACCTGCCGGTCGAGGCGGTCCAGCCTGCGACTCATCGCCGCTTCCCGCCGCTCATCAGCATCGGGCGATAGGAAGGATGCGATGGCCGCTTCCGCCACCAAGGAGAGGGACAGATCGCGCCGCGCCGCATGGGCTGTCAGGGCGTCCAGCAGCTTGGGTTCCAGATAGACCGACAGCCGCGCCTTTTTCGGGGATGTCCTCATTGCGCCCTCACAGCCCGAGATCGTTGCCACGGTCGAGACCAGCCTGCCGGGCAATCCGCGTCAGGTCGGCACGATCCCGCGCTTCCGGATCCGGTGGCAGTTCCTCGCCAAAGAGGTCAGGCGCTGTGGGCTTCCTGTGCTTGCCGATATCCGCTGGGTCATGCTCGCGCGACCATTTCCGTCCCGTGTCGAGGGATTCATCACTATCGGCATCGCCGGGTTTATCCGGTGCCGCCGACGCCCCCGCCTGCTCCGGTGGCGGGGTGACAGGAGACGGACGACCACTCCAGTCATCGGGCCGGACAGGCCGGAGCAATTGCGTGGGATCGGGCGGCGGCAGGACGCGCTCGACGAAGCGGCGATCCCGGAAATACCGCGCTTTCCGTGCGCGGATCGGTGGACACCCCGCCACCATGACGACTTCCTCCCGTGCCGGGATCTGCATGACTTCGCCCACCGTCATCAGGGGCCGCGCACTCTCCTGCCGTGATACCATGAGATGCCCGAGCCAGGGCGACAGCCGGTGCCCGGCATAGTTCTTCTGCGACCGGATTTCGGTGGCCACACCCAGCCCATCGGACACCCGCTTCGCGGTGCGTTCATCGTTCGTGGCGAAACTGACCCTGACGTGACAATTGTCCAGGATGCTGTTGTTCTGGCCGTATGCCTTGTCGATCTGGTTAAGGGATTGCGCGATCAGGAACGCCTTGATCCCGTAGCCCGCCATAAAGGCCAGCGCGCTCTCGAAGAAATCCAGCCGGCCAAGAGCAGGAAACTCGTCGAGCATCAGCAGCAGGCGACGCCGCCCCTCCCGGCCAGACAGATCCTCCGTCAGTCTCCGCCCGATCTGGTTGAGGATCAGGCGGATCAGCGGTTTGGTGCGGCTGATATCCGAAGGCGGGATGACGAAATACAGGGAGACGGGCTGCTCGCCCTCCAGCAGGTCACCGATCCGCCATTCGCAGCGACTGGTCACGGTAGCCACCACCGGATCACGGTAGAGGCCGAGAAACGACATGGCGGTGGACAGCACGCCGGAGCGCTCGTTATCTGATTTGTTGAGCAGCTCCCGCGCCGCCGAGGCCACGACGGGATGCGGTCCCTTCCCGTCCAGATGGTTCGTGCGCATCATGGCCGACAGGGTCGCCTCGATCGACCGCTTGGGGTCGGAGAGAAATTTCGCCACCCCGGCGAGCGTCTTGTCGTCCTCGGCATAGAGCACATGCAGGATCGCACCGACCAGCAGGGCATGGGAGGTTTTCTCCCAGTGATTGCGCCGTTCCAGCGACCCTTCGGGATCGACCAGAATGTCGGCGATGTTCTGCACGTCGCGGACCTCCGACGCCCCGCGTCGGACCTCCAGCAGCGGATTGTAGGCCGAGGACGCCGGATTGGTGGGATCGAACAGCAGCACCCGCCCGAAGCGATTCCGGAAACCGGCCGTAATCTGCCAGTTCTCGCCCTTGATGTCATGGATGATGGCCGAACCCGGCCAGGTCAGGAGCGTGGGGATCACCATCCCCACACCCTTGCCGGTGCGCGTCGGCGCGAAGGTCAGGACGTGCTCGGGACCGTCATGTCGGAGATAGGCCCGGCGGTATTTGCCCAGCACCACGCCATCCTCGCCCAGCAGTCCGGCCGCGCGGATTTCCGCGTCCTCGGCCCAGCGGGCGGAGCCATAGGTCGCGGCCCGCTTTGCCTCACGGGCGCGGTGGACGGACAGCGCCACGGCCGCTGCAAAAGCCAGCACCCCGCCGGAACCCGCGATCCAGGCGCCGCGCGCGAAGACCGCCGGCACGTAGGCGTCGAACTCATACCACCACCAGAAAAAAAGCGGCGGAGCGTAGACCGGCCAACGATGCAGAACCGTGAACCACGGTTGACCGAGTTCCGGTTGGAACGCCAGTTCCCAGGCCGTCCATTGAGTGGCCGTCCACCAGGACAGCACGATCATGGACAGGACCACGAGCGCCTGTCCCCACTGGATACGTGTTCCCGGCTGGTCCATCGATCCCTCCCCTTGTCATGGGAGACAGCGAAGAACCGGGATTTTCCGAGAAGCAAGCGTCCTGTGTCACCTGTCGTACCAGTGCGTACAGGAGCGAAAAAATACTTGCACGTTGCGGACTACAGCCAAACCCGCACATCATGCGCAGAATAACCCCGGAAGGAGTCGAGCCATGACCGGATCATCGCCCCTCTTCCCCCCGTCTGACGATACCGTCGATCAGCAATGCACGGAGGAACAGCGGAAGCTCGACCATGTGATTGATGCGGTGAACGCATTGCACACAGGGCACGGCTTCCTGAGCGATGAATTTCCAACGCTTTGAACTGCCCGCCATAGTCACTCTGGCCAAGGCGCTTGACGGGCAATATAAAGAAAAAGGCCCGCCTTTCGGCGGGCCTTAATATATCCTTGGACGATGAGGGGGGGCATAAGCCCGCGTTCTCAAAGCCGCTGCGTTCTTATATCGTGGCTCTGATGCCACCGTCAATATCGTGCCTACAGGAACTCCTCATTGCCTTTCTCCCCGGCCGAGATACAGGATCTGCCCGTCGTCATTTCCGCACCACGCTTTGCAACATACCTGCAAGCCATGGGCAACGACCGGGAAAAGGCTCTCGCACTTTATGAGTGGAATCTCGACGTTTCATCGGCGCTGATCATCCCGCTTCAGGTCTGCGAGGTTGCTGTCCGCAATGGCATCGCTGAAGCGATTGAGCACGTCCATGGTGCCAACTGGCCATGGAACAATGGCTTCATCCGAAGCCTGCCTCGCCCGAAAGGTCGGGCGCGATATAACCCGGCGATCGATCTTCAGTCTCGCGCCTCGACGCTGCCCACAACCGGCAAGATCATAGCTGAATTAAAGTTTGCATTCTGGGAGAATATTTTCACTGCCGGTCAGGACAGCCGCATCTGGAACACGCATTTGCGTACCTGTTTCCCCGGAGCACCATCAGGACCAACGATCTCGCAATTGCGGGCAGCAGCCTACGCGGACCTCCAGATCATTCGACGTCTGAGGAACCGGATCGCGCATCACGAACCAATCTTCACTCGGAATATCGCCGATGATTATCAACGGATCCATGACATGATCGCATGGCGCAGTCAGGTGGCTGCCGCCTGGATGGATCGAAAGCAGACTGTTCTCACCCTGCTCACGATGAAGCCATGACCGGCAAGTTCTCTCCGTTTGTTATCAAAGCTTTGGTCGATACGATCACGGGTGGTGCTGGAAACGATAATACACCACCAATTGGTATCTATCGCTCAGGCCCCAAAATCGAGCAGTTCTTTCTCAACTGTGGCCTCGATATGCGTATCGGCGCGAGTTCGCGCGTCCCGGCCACAACTGACTTCATCCGCAAGGTCGCTAACCACCCTGATGGTAATGCTGAGGTCTATCTCACCCGGATTATCGAACAGGTCTGTGACCCCCGCACCTATCTGGAGCACCCTGACAGAGCGACCGCTGTACGCGAGCATCTCAACAAGGCTCTTGGAGCCGACCAGCTGGCCGTCGTTATCGTCGGCGGGAAGGCTGTTCTGACAGAGCGTCAGGGAGCCGGTGGAATTGTCGAACCATTTATCAAGAAAGTGGCCACGCTGGATTTCGACACGGTTCAGATGGAAATCGCACGGGCTCTCCCAAATCTGGAAAGCGATCCAGAAGATGCGGTGACAGCGGCCTGTTCCCTGATTGAGGCAGTATGCCGTTCGATCCTCGTGGAACTTGCCCTGCCACTGCCGCCTAAAAAGGATATCGATGGGCTGATCCGCGCTGTGCAGATACCCCTTGGCCTGTCTCCAGGGCGTACAGATTTTCCATCGGAAATAGAAGCGGACATCCGTCAGACGCTCAGTGGTCTCACTTCCGTTGCCAAAGGCATTGGCGCATTACGAACGCACGGTGGAGATGCGCATGGTCGCGAAAAAGGTTTCCGGCGCATTGACGCGCGGATTGCTCGGCTTGCCATCAATGCGGCGAGTTCGTTGGCACTGTTCCTGATCGAAACCTGGGAACGCCAGGAACATCGTGCCCTGCCCCAACATGCTGAGCAAATCTGAAGATCAGTCATCCGATTTGCCCATCACAATCCGAGTCCTCGCTTGCGCGCGAACGACCAGTCAATCCCCCCATCGCCGCGCATGATTCCCGACACCTCCCGCCCTCGCTGTTTTTCCAGCGACGGCGACCACGGCACCAGCTCGAAGCCCAGCCCGTCGTCGATCATGGCGAACCGGCCCGACGCCAGGTTGAGACGCTGACGATAGGTGCCGGCAACGGGATTGCCCTCGTCACTCCGCCGGAAGGGGATTCCCGACTTCCCGGCGAGGTTCCGGCCCAGCGCGTCCAGTTCCCGCTGACGCAGGGTGCCGATCAGGTTCCGCGCATAACGGATGCTCCCGCCGTCGCGGCTGGCCAGCCCCTGCTTCACCAGATGATCCGCCCGCTTTTCCATGGCTTCTTTGGCCTCGGCGCCGAACCCGGTGGACGCCAGAGCAGGAGGCTCCCGAGCGATGGCCTGCCGGTCGAGCCAGGTCGCGCCCTCCGCCGTCACCTGCCGTTCCAGCGTGACGTCCGAGCGCACGGCCAGCGCGACACGGTCACGTCCCTGTTTGTCGGTGAAACGCCGCAATTCCACGATCGAACCGACCGATCCATCGCCAGCGGCTTCGAGGTGCGGCAGGCGGACATGGTGCGTGCGTCCGTCAATCCCGTCGATGACCGCATAAGCCGTGCCGCGCAGTTCATCATCCAGACCACGATCGACCAGCCGACCGATAACGGGATCGGTGGTATCCTCGGCGGCCATTACCCAGGATGACGCGGCACGGTCGATCTTCTGCTCCGCCAGCCCCCGGTGGATCCGTTTGATGATGTCGTTGCGCTCGCTGATCTCCCGCAGGGTCGCCTCCGCGCTCTCGTCCATCCGCCAGCGATCCGGCCCGACCTGGTGCGCCAGCCCCATGGTTTCCAGACGGCGCAGGCGCCCCAGCTTCACGGTGGCGAAGGCGTCCGGCGTTTCGCCCGGCGCGCGCCCAAGATCGATGACACCATCCTCTCCCGCGTCCCTCTGAAGCTGGCGGTCCAATTGAGTCCAGCGGTCGGCGTTCACCTGCCGCTCGACCGCCTGATGGATATCATGATCGGTGCGTGGTCCGAGTTCCAGCGTCACCAGATCCTGAGCACGGGCACGCATGCCTTCGCGGATATAATCGCGCGCGATCACCAGGTCGGTGCCATCTTCCGCGACGCCCCGGACGATAACGTGCAAATGGGGGTGCGCGGTGTTCCAGTGATCGACGGCGACCCAGTCGAGTTTCGTGCCGAGATCAGATTCTATCTGCCCCATCAGATCCCGTGCGAAAGCCCGCAGGTCCGACATCTCCGGCGCATCCTCGGGAGAGACGATAAAGCGGAAATGGTGACGGTCCCCATCGCAGCGTTCTGCGAAGTCCGAGGCACGGATATCGTCGCTGTCCTTGCCGAACAGGCGCGCATCCTCGCCGTCCCGCGTCACGCCCTCCCGGCGGAGATAGCGAAGGTGTGCTGCCAGCGGTGTGGCGCGCGGCGCATGCCTCACGACGCGGGCCTTGATGACGACGCCGCGTGAGCGGCTGGTCAGCAGGCGATTGGCGGCATGGGCGGCTGCCCTGCCGCGCCCGAAACTGGAGCGACGCCCGGCACTGATTTTTCCCGCGCGGGAAACCCTGCCACCGGCCCGCTGCACGGACGCCAGCACCTGCGTCACGAAAGGCCGCGCCTGCCGGGCGCGGGTGGAGCGGATGCGCCCCGGTCGAACCCGGAATTCCTCATCCCTGTTCATAAAAAATGCCCTACACCGCGCGAAAGATCGCGTCGGATCAAAGAGATGACACCTCAACGCGAGGTGCGGAAAATCCACGCACCTCGCAACGAGACCTAAAAAACCCCGGAAAACAGCCAACCCGACCGAGCCGCGATGTGCGGCCTTTTATCCAGCCCTCACTTTTTCTGTCCTTTTCCGGGGTTTTCGTGATTCACTTCCCCTGCGCCAAACCCACTCCCGGCGCGCTACGGACATGACCTGCGAAGAGCGTGGACGGAGTAAAAATCGTCTGCCCGGATCGTCTTAAAAAAATGCCCTGAGATGACGATGAAAGCGCACTTTCGCTGCCGGAAATGAAGAGCGACGCGGAAGTCCAGCCACCCGCCGGAGCAATGGAAAGCGGGATGGAGAAATGCGCGCTGAACGACGGGTCATCGATCAGCCGGGCGACAGATGCGACATAGGAAACCGTCTCGGCAGGCAATGGCCGACCAGTCGCCAGATGATCGTCATAGCGACCGGGACCGGCATTATAAGCGGCGAGAAACCCTGCATCGCCGTAGCGATCATGCAGCCATCGCAGATAGGCTGCCCCGGCCGCGATGTTGTCATGTGGATCGAAGGGATCATCCCCCAGATTGAGCGTGCGGCGGACGTCCCTCCACGTGCCGGGCATAAGCTGCATCAGACCCATCGCACCGGCGCCGGAGACCGCGTGCCGATCGCCAGCACTTTCGGCACGGAGGACTGCCCGCACCCACGCTGGCGGGATCGCGTTCCGTTCCGCCGCCTGACGCACCAGATCGTCGAAATCCTGCGCGTGGGCGATGGTCGGCGAGAGCGTTAGCGCGAGCACGGCCAGCACGCCGGCGGACATAAAAAACCGGGCGCTCATTCCCGGCCTCCTGGGCGTTTTGCAGGCCGGTTCCAGACCAGTTGCCACTCGCGGCCACCACGTCCGGCCTGGAACAGTGTGGCGCGGATCGGCTGCATGAAAGTGGGATCGTCCAGGAGCACAGAAACATACTCGCCGGCACGTTCCCCGGTGCGTTTCCATCCCGCGCCCAGCTCGGGGCCAGTATCCCCGTCACCCAGGTGAATACGATAATCCGGAGCATGCTCCGCGCCATTGTTTTCCGCTGGTACGAAGGTCAGTTCAGCATCCAGCGATAGGGTGCGCACGCGTCCGGCAAAACCATCAGCGGTGCGGGTGAAAAATCCGATCTGGCTCATGGGAAAAATCCTTTCAGACAGAGTGGGAATGACGGAAAATCCGACGACCACGTCACCGTCATTGGATGGGCGGTTCGCTCTCTTTCGCGGGCAGCATGGGCGGAGCCAGAAGCAGTCCCTTCCGCGCGGGATCATCCGGTTCCGGGAGGGGATCGAAATGCGGCGGCGGCTCCGCCTCTCCCGTCCTGACATGCACCGGCACGGCGCGTCCGATGACGGTGTCCATCGGCAGGACACCGAAATACCGCCCGTCCAGACTGGTTGGCACGGCAGCGTTCATGACGAAGACCTGCCCCGGCCCGAGACGTTGACAGCCCTGCCAGACCGGCAGGACCCGGCCCCGATGGTCGATGGGTTTCGCATCACCGACGGCCTTTCCGTCGATGGTGACATGCGCGCCGTTACGGCAGACACTCTGCCCCGCCAGTGCTGCCACAGGCTTTAGCAGCGGCACGCCGAAAGGCAGGTAGCCGCGTGTCGCCAGCAGCGTCGCCTCGCGCTCCGGCAGGCGGATGGCGACGATGTCACCTACGCGCACCGGGACCGTGGGCTGAATGCGATACAGCCCGACCGGAACACTCGCCGTTTCGTTCCAGACCCAGCGTGGCGCGGGATGAAATGCCAGCGAGGCACCGACGCCGAGCACGGCGAAATACGTGGTAAAAAACCAGCCGCGCCGGGTCATGACGCCGCCCTCCGGCGCAGCCACGCCTCGTGGCGCTCTGACGTGTAGGGACGCGGCTCCTGCGCCGCCGTGAGCCGGTGATGCAGATGCCGCCAGTGATCGGGACAGGCGGCGACAGGATCGATCCCCAACGCCTCCCACGCCGTCGATAGCCTCCAGCACCCGGCGCACTTTTGGCCAGCCGCTCTGGCGCAGCAGGCTCTCGCCGCCGGGACGAACAAAGGGCACGGTCTGGCATGCTTCCTGCGCCCCGACGGCGCGCACGATGTCGATGCAGGACACCACAGTGCCGAAATCGTTCGCGGCCCAGCGGATGAAAGCGAACACGCTGTCCGGCGTGAAGCTCATCAGCCTGCGCCGACGGTCGAGAATGAGATCCTCTATGGGATGACCGAACCGGACCCAGTGCTCGATGCGCTTCTCGATCCAGGTCAGTTCGACCGTGGTGAGCACATCGCCCCGTAGCCGGAAAGAACAGTCGGTCATGGGACACCGACCATGCGATCCGCGACCGCTTCCCGAGCCTCTTTTTCCCGTCTCACCGGGGCTATCGGGAAGGTGTCCGAAAGGCCGGAATCCCCTACATAATAAGTTATTATATAAGTTATATAAGTTAAGAGGCCGATTCCGCCTTCAAAACCAATGGGTTGCGCCGTTTTTCGCCAATGGTCCGACGATGAATCCGCCAACGGTCCCACGATATGATGCGCCGCCGGTCCGACGACAGGTTTCACATCGTTATCCACAGTCCCAGTGGATTGACTCGTTGGAGCGGCGCATAAAACTCCCAGTTTTCCGCCAGAAATGACACGAAACGTGTAACCTGGAACCGTGCGGGCGAGGGCTATGGCACGGATTTTGGCGGCGAAGTCGCGACGCCGGGTCAGGCTGCCCGAGCGCGCATGCAGGTCCGCCAGATCGAAGCACCATCCCTCCTTCTGTCGCCCGGCATGGCGTCGCGCCAGGCGGTAAAGCCACCGCTCCAATCCCCCGCCAAGACGGAAATAGGCAGGGTCGACGCTCAGGACGCGGGAACGGTCGCAGGCGGCCTCCATCAGCCAGTCCGCCAGCGTCAGGGCCACCCCATCCTCACGGGAAATCCGGACGTCACTGATCCAGGTAAACGGCTTCTCCCGCCAGTCCGCGCCATTGCGGATGTTGGTAGCGACGGTCGTGGCCGCCAGACGCCCGAGCGCGCCGTGCAGGCGCCGATACTCGTTCGCCCCCGTCGCCCAGCCCAGATCCTGGAACAGACGCCAGGGCGTGAAGCGCACATGGCGCGATACCCACAGGTCGTGGTTCAGGGCATCGACGATCTGTCCGGTCAGCCACAGCAGCACGTCCGCATCCCAGATCGTGGCCATGCCCGATCCGTCCGGTGCCGACACCGTCACACTGGCATGCCGCGCCTCGTAATCGACGGGGATGACACGCGGCGTTTTCCCCAACGGGAAGAACGGGCGGCCCATTAGATCGCGGACGTCGCGGGGCCTTGCCGCCCCCGTGACCACGAAGCGGCGGTCGGGCTGACGCCAGCTATCGGCGGCTGGCATCATCGTCCGGCACTCCGCTGCGCCTTGCGAGCCCTGGCCTGCAAGCGGATGATATAGGCGCGGGGATCGGCCGGCATGGGAATGCCGCCACCATCCCCGGTGGACAGCCGGACGTTTAGATCGGCCCAGGCGCAGAGATCTTCCACGGCATAGACGATCCGGCCGCCAAGCTGGCGGTAGAGGGGACCGGTGCCGCAACTCCGGTGTTTTTCGAGGGTGCGGATGGACAGGCCAACGAAATTGGCCGCGTCCGGGGTGCGCAGATAGCGCGGTGGCAGAGTCGGCTGGACACGCATGGGGTCTTCCTCCCGGTGGATCGGGCCGCGTGCGGAATGTCGCGGCTCATGGGAGGACGCTGCCGGAGAATGAGCTGTGGGGAGGGATGACAAAGTTCAGGCCGCCAGACTGTCACCCCCCTGCTTCAGCCCCTGAAGGAGGGCGATGTGGCCGCCGTTCAGATAGAAGTCGGCACCGTCGAGGTCGCGGTAGAAAGCCCGGTGCCATGAGCTGGCACGCCACTCATTGCGGGACAGGTGCAGGATGCGCTCGCCGTAGATGCCGGCTGCGATCCGGCGCGCTGTCACCCCCGTGCGCCGGCCTTCGGCGATGCAGAGCATGCGGATCTGGCGCAGTTTCTGCTGGGGACTCAGGCGCAAGCTGGAAGGAAGAGGACCGGGCGCCTGGCTGGCAAGCAGGCGGCCGAAGCGTGCAACGCAGGCCAGACGGGTCGGGAGGTGCCCGTCATCGATGACGAACCAGGTTCCTGACGCATCGGGCTGCCGATCGACGACTATGACAAGGCGCAGCGGACCCGCCGCACTGTCCAGCACGAGATGGATGCCATCGGGACCATCATGTCGTGCCCGCTCGTATGGCGTGAGACGGGACAGGATGTCACCCCCATCGCCACGCACGGCAACCTCCGGCGCGATGTCCGGATCCCAGAATGCGGGGGCAAGCCAGGCGGGGAGATCAGGATCGACAGGGAAAACGCAACCCCCAGCGACGAGCAAAAGCGCGCCATGCCTCGGCGTCAACCTTGCCCATCGTCATGGTTGCTGCATGATCGCGCCGGTAGGCCGGATTGTGTCGCAGCCATTCCTGGGCGAGACCGGCAGAGTCGAGCCCGGCGTAGGCGCGACGAAGGGGTGCGGCATCCCACGGCCGGATTGTCGGCACGTCCCCCTCCCCCGATATGTCATGGATTCGACCCAGTATCCGGTGCGGAACCGGAACGGATAGTCCCGAAGACTCAGGGAGGTGATCCCAAACATATCCGGCAAGGTCCGGGTAGTTTCGATATTGAGGGGTAATTCACGCCAGATGGGCCGGAAACTTCGGTTTCCGCGACATCACGTGATGCCCATAGCGCATCACGGGAGAAGGCGTTTGACGTCCGTGTATTATAATACGTAGCGCGATAATACACAAATCGTTCCTATCCTGCGGATGGACATCCGAGGACTTTTCGGCGCGAACGTGAGGCGCCTGCGGCGCGCCGCCGGTCTCAGCCAGGAGGCCCTGGCGGAACGGATGGGCGTGGACCGCGCCTATATCAGTTGGATCGAGACCGGGCGCCAGAACGCGACGCTGCTTTCGCTGTGGCATGCGTCGCAGGCACTGGACGTGCGGCCGGCCGCGCTACTGGACGAAAGTCACTTCCCGACGGACGATCAGAAATAGGCTTCCTCACCCTGCCGTATCCGCCCTCAATGGGGCGGTGGCGGCCTGTGTGATTCGATACGGGTCTGTTGTGCAAGCGCCTCTTTGAGTTCGCGCTCGATCTGTCGGCGCTCGCGTTTGCTGAGATGAAAGCTGGTCAGTTCGGCGCGCAGCATCTGGATATGGTCGTGTAGCGTGGTCATCGTCCTGTTCCTTTCGTTTCTCGAAGACAGGACGGACGGCTCATGCCGGGGCGGACCGGGTCAGGGATCGCCGCAGGCGACCGGCTCGCCGGCGCGTGGGGGAGCCGATTTTGCTCGGCGTGCCCGGCACGGGTGCGCCGGGCAAAATTGGGGGGACCACGCGTCCTTGACGCGGTGCGCCCTCGCGCATGGTACAATGGGAAGGCTGAGGGAAAGCCTCGTGTTCCTCCTGCGTCTCACGTCGGGCGACCAGCGCTGTCGCCCGCGCCCCGGAAGAGCACCCGGAAAAAAGACCCAGAAGGCCCCGCCCGGAGAGACCGGGCGGGGTTGGGTGTGGGAGGTTCAGTCCCCGTTCCGGCTGCGGGGCCGGGTCCAGATCAGGGAGTAACCCTCGCCGTCCTCGTCGGTGAACAGGTTGGCGAAGATCGGGGCGGCGAAGGAAGGATCATCCAGCTTCAGGCTCAGATAGGTGCGCCCTTCGCTGGAGCGGCGGGTCCAGGCCGCACCGAGTTCAATCCTGCCCAGATAGACGCGGTAGTTGGGGGCGTTGTCGTTGGGACGGTTGGTTTCGGCCACCAGGCGGACGTTGCGGGCCTGCAGGGCCAGGGTGACGATTTCGCCTTCGAAGCCTTCGCCCACCTTCTTGAAGGAACCGATGTTAGCCATTGTCGTATCTCCATGCTGTTATCGGGCCGCAACCACCGTGGCCTCGATGGCGATCGACCAGCCGGAGGCGAGCGGCAGAGCACCCTTCAGGGCCGCAGCGCAGCGGAGGACGGCAGGGCCGGAACTTTCTTGTCTCGCGAGGAATGACGGCGCAGCCGTCAGGGGAAGAAAGTTCTGGAACGCCGTTGCGGCCAGCCGATCGAGGCGCAGCCGGTCTTCGGCTAGATCAGCCATCCGACAGAGGCCATGGTGTGCGGACCCGACAGCCCCCCGGAGATGCGATGCCGGCATGACCGGTCCGTCAGGTGGGGGACGATGCGATCTGGCGCGAGACTGTCACGCTGCCACTGTTGTAAACTGGCCCCGTCCAGTGGTCGTTTTTGCCGTCCCCGATGTTACGCCGCCTTTTCACCCGCTCATGGGCAGGGTCGCCCGTGCAGTGCGACAGGCCCCCGCTCCCGGCACAGGCGCATCCTTTCAAAGCGGGCCGGATGATCCCTCGTTCGCTGCCTGCCGTCCCGGCCCTTTCACCGATGGGGTTGGCGCGGGCTTTTCATCCCAATGGACCGTCCCCGCAGACGCACGGGGCTGCCATCGAACTCCGTCCCGCCGGTTCTCCGGGTGGGGCCTTCCGGATGACGGGCGAACGTGCTTCCCGCCATCAGGTGCGCAGCGTCTGGGGAGCCCGACGTCATTGCGGCCCAGGCATCTGGCAGCAGATGTCAGGCCGCCTTCATGAAACAGTCATGGGAATGGCGCTCACGCGCCACCCTCCCTGCGGAACCTCCAGACCGGGATACCCATCTGTTTGGCCTTGTCGGCCAGGTTGTCCTGAATGCCCGATCCCGGAAACACCATGACGCCTACAGGCAGGACTTTCAGCAGGGCGTCGTTGCGCCGGAACGGGGCGGCCTTGCCATGCCGGTTCCAGTCCGGCTTGAAGGCGATCTGCGAAATTTCGCGGTGATCGGCCCAGCGGGAGGCAATGAATTCAGCGCCTTTCGGTGAGCCGCCATGCAACAGCACCATGTCGGGATGCTTCTCGCGCACCTTGTCCAGACGGTTCCAGATGAGGAGATGATCCTCGTAATCGAGCCCGCCGGTGACCGCGACCTTGGGCCCAGGAGGTACGAGCAGTTCGGTTTCGGCCTTGCGGCGGGCGTTGAGAAAATCGCGGCTGTCGATCATCGACGCCGTCAGGGTGCTGCGGCTGACCAGCGAACCGGAGCGCGGTCGCCAGGGCGACATGGTCAGGCGTTCGAACTGGTCGCAGGCGAGGTCGCGGAAGATTTCGTAGGCGTTGCGTCGCTCCAGCAGGGTCAGCCCTTCGGCGATGAGACGTTCCAGTTCCACCGAGCGGATCTCGCTGCCATCCTGTTCCTGCTGGCTGCGTTTCTGCGCCTGCTCGTTGCGGTCGAGATCACGCTCCACCTGCCCGACCATGCGGTGAAAGACGTTGACCGTGGACCAGAGCAGCGGTTCGAGATCGGGTTCGAGCCGCGTGTCGGTCAGCGTGGCTGACAGGGTGTCGAAGATGTCAGCCACCGCGCCCTCGATCTGGCTGGCGTCGGGCAGCGGTCTCGCGTCCGGCTCGTCTTCGAAGGGACGGTGGCCGTAAAGCTGGAGTTCCGCCAGCACGTGGGCGGTGGAGGAGGTGGCGTGCGCGGGTTCGAAATCGTCCTGTGTGCGGGTCATGGGTCTGTCCTCCGGTCTCGGCCGCGCCCCTCGCGGCCTTTCCGGGGGCGGATAGCGGCAGATGAAGGCCGGGCCGGAACCGCTCGCTCGCGCGCGGCCGGAACGCAGTGAAGGATGGCAGGGAGACGGCTATTTTGCTTCGCGATGCAAAGCGCGGCACGCGCGGCGGAAAATAGCCGGCTCCGCCATTGCAGGCCCGGCCTGGCTGACGCCCGCTCCCCTTCCTGAAAGGACGCGGGCGCGCCTCATCCGGAAACGGGACAGCCCCGCGCCACACCGGAAAGAAGCTGACCCTCACACCACCTTCCCGGCCCACCTCAGTGTGTGACCGGATGCAGGAACCGCGCCACATCCTGCGGGGCAAGCTGGGGATGCAGGATCGCCCGCATTGCGCCACGCCCGAGATAGCGGAGATCATCGTTGAAATCCGCCAGACGCGGTGACAGCACGAGGCACTCGATCCCGGCCTCCTGCGTCCGGTCCTGCAGGGTCGTCACCGCATGGTCCCCGGCGGGATCGTCATCGCGCAGCACGTAAAGGCGCCGCAGCGTATTTGGAAACACCATGGCGGCGAGATGCGCCGAGGACAGGCAGGCGGCCAGCGGCAGATCGGGCGTGATTTCATGGAGCGAGAGCACCGTCTCGATCCCCTCGCCCGCCGCCAGAACGTCGGACACCGTGCCAAAGCGCACGGCGTTGCCAAGCAGGTCGCCCATGGCCCGACGGGGCTTGGCGACGGGCGCCTTGCCGCGTCCGTCGCGCGCCAGCCAAGTGCGATGGACGCCGGTAACACGGCCAGCAAGGTCGGTCACGGCGGAGATCATCGCGGGCCAGGTCTCGGTCGGACTGTCGGTATCGGCACGATAGTAGCAATCCGGGTGGAAACGCAAGGATGACAGGTCCGTCAGACGTGTCAGGTGACGATGCCGCAGCCAGGTTTCCGCCAATGTGCTGACGATAGGGCGGGACATGGACCAGAGCCGACGTGCGGCGTCTGCGGTGCCAGATGCCTGCCCCGAAGTATCGTGGCTGAACGCATGGGAGCGGCCGCGATCCGGGGGCTGTCGTGGCTGTGGTTGCGGCAGGCAGAGAAAGCGCCGGGCCTCGTCGGCGACATCGCGAAAATCCAGCAGCCCGAGGCTTTCACGGATGATGTCGAGCAGATCGCCGTGCTGTCCTGTCGCGCCATCCGTCCATTTCCCCGCACGGCCACGGCCGTCCGGTCCACCATGCAGGCGGACATAGAGCGACCGTCCCGGCGTGTTGTGGACGTCGCCGACCAGCCAGTAATTGCCGTGCCGTCGCCCGGCCGAGAGGTAATGCCAACAGACCGCCTCGGCATTTTCAGCCAGCCTGCGGGCCAGATCGCCAGCATCCCATGACTGCGTATCTGTCATCTCACCCTCCCTGCAGGCTTGATGCCGCCATGATTCCCCCGTAACGGCAGAGGCAACGGGCACAGGCCCGAATGCAAAAGGATAGTTTCATGAAGATTGCCGATCTGGTCGATCATATCGCCACCACCACCGACACGAGCAAAACCGATACCCGCAAGGTGCTGGACGCACTGATCGAAGCGATGACCGCCGCCGCCAAGGCCGGTGATGAAATCACCCTGCCGAACTTCGGCAAGTTCAAGGTCAGGGAAGTCGCCGCCCGCGAAGGCCGCAACCCGGCCACGGGTGCGACCATCCAGATCGCGGCCTCGCGCAAGCTGGCCTTCACGCCTGCCAAGGCGCTCAAGGACAGCCTGAACGACTGACCTGCCGACAGGCAAAAGGCGGCGGCCCCTGTCCGCCGCCCCTTCCCCACCACGCCACTTTCTGATGACAGGCCCGCTCATCCGACCTTCTCCATCAGCTTGCGTGCCCTGCCCTCCAGATCCAGTCGTGTGTCCTGGTTGGTTTTCGTACGGGCCAACGCCGTAATTCCCTGTACGAAATCGAACACGCTCTCGGGCTTGCGTCCCTCCTCGTGCAGCACAGTTTCGATGATCCTGGTGGTTTCCGGTTTGGAGAACCCACGACGACGCAGGAAACTTTCCCGATCGTCATCTGTTCTGGCAACCAGCGCACGACGTGACGCCTGAATGCCGGAGACGAACGAGGCCGGGCTGGCCGTAGCGAAATTCCGGAGCGCCGGTGTCGCCTGATGCACAAAGCGCAAGGCGGCAAACTTGCTATGCCGGATCGTGATCTGTTCGAAATTTTCCACGCCCCAGAGCATTCTATTTTGGCACACTCCGCGTAGATAAAACGACGCAATACCGAGACTTTTACTTCCGACTTCCGAATTCCAGGCATAGAAGCCCCGGAAATAGAGATCGGGATCGCCATTGGGCAGGCGTCCGGCCTCGATCGGATGCGTGTCGTCGACCAGAAACAGGAAGACATCGCGATCCGATGCGTAGAGCGTCGTGGTCTCCTTCGTGATGTCGACATAGGGATTATGGGTCATGGTCGCCCAGTCGATAACGCCCGGCACCTTCCAGTTGGTATCGCCTGTGCCGTCACCGGCAATTTTCTGTACTGCACCAACCAGTTCGTGGTCCCAGATGCGGCCGTAATCTGGCCCCGTCACGGCGCGCAGTTCCACACGCCCGTCCTCGGTTTCCAGCGTTTTCACCAGTTCGGCGCGATGCGACAGCAGCCCATGCTGCAAATTGATCGCCGCCAGTGGGGCCGGAAGGTTACGCAGATAGGACGATGGTGCGCCGACCAGACTGCACATCTGGCCAAAGGACCAGTGGGTGGGCGCGATCGGCTCATTCTGCCCCGGCACGGTCAAGGTCAGGCGCTCGGTATTGTCGCGGGATGCTTCCACACGGATGGCGCGGCTCTCGACAGTGCGGGCCGTAGCCCGATCCGCCCGCGCCAGGGTCGCGGCATGCAGGTCGGACAGCGAGAGATACCGCTCGTCATCGGGGCGCGAGAACCATTCGGACGATACGCGGGTGCTGCGTTCGCCACGGGAGGGATCAATCCGGAAACCGCCAGATGCGGCGCCACGGGACGCAGGGGGCAGGATGGTGGCTGTGGTCATGGAAAACTCTCCTCTGATGCCGGTTATTCGGCACAGAAGGCGAAGCCGCCCTCTCCCTCTTTCCGGGGCGCCGGACATAAAAAAAGCGGCTTCCGGTGCCCGGAAGCCGCTGTCTCAAAGTTCCAGACCTCATAAGGGTTACTCGGCGGCGATGGCCTCCATACCCTCGTCCACCGTTGCCGTTTCAACCGGCACTTGCTCTGCACCTCCTGCCGTGCGCAACGCCTCGGGCAGCCAGCCCGAACCATCCAGCAGCCGCTCGGCCTCGCGCGCCATGTCGGGCTTTTTCAGGTGGGCAATACGGTCAGCCGCCTCGTCACCGCGTGCTTCCCGCACCGCCTGCAGGATGCGCGCCTTGGTCACCCGGCCGAGATAGTTCTCGACCGTCGGCTGCCAGCCCGCCTCAACCAGATCAAGGCTGAGGGCCGACGCCAGACGATCGGCCCGCTTGAGGCGCTCGGTGACGCTGCGCTGAGACACCGCGCCGTAGGCGGGCATGCGCTCGTAGAGTGCGTTGACCCCGAAGGACAGGCAATGCGCCAGCAGAGCCATTCGACTGGCATCGTCCAGCCCGTCGATCCAGCGCCACAGCGCATCCTCGTCATCGGGCAGGTCGTGCTTCCAGCCTTCGTTGCGCTGGCGCAGCGCGTGGGCCGGCACACTGCCCGGCATATCGGGCGAATGGACCGGCAGAGAAATTTCCCGGACATAGGCTTCCAGGCAGTCCGCACCCGATGTCTGCCAGTAAACATCACGCACCAGCGTATGCAGCATTTCGGTCAGCGCGATGTGCGGGTTGCTGGCAAAAGCATCCCGCAGGGCGAGCGTGCGCCAGGCCGTCAGTTCAGTGAGAAGCCGGTCAGGCAGTGGTTTGATCCCGTCTTCTTCCTCGGGCTCGACGTCGGGAGCGATGTTGTCGCCCTCCTGATAACCATGGCCTGTGCTATCATGGTCCTGCCCATCATATGCGGGGCGATCGTATTCATCGGCGCTGCCCGCATCATCGGTCTCTTCCGGCTCAGTCGGCATGTCCTCGGGTAGGACGAAGCCCCGCTCCACCTGCAGCGTGCCATCGCTGGCAAGGCTGACGAAGGCCCCGGCCCGCGCCATGTCAGCGGGATCGAATGCGAGGGGACGGGCTTCCAGGGCAAGAATGGCCTGTTCGATCTCGCCCAGCTGTGCATCCACCTCATCAGGGTATTCATCGGCCTGGGCGTATTCAGCCTCGATGGCTTCCTGCTCGGCACGCAGGGCTTCAAGACGGGCTGTCTCTTCATCGGTCAGGGGCACTTCCGTGCCATCGATCTCGACGAACTGCCTTGTGTGCCCCCATGGGAACGACAGGGCGGTTTCGACCCACTTCCAGCCCTCGGCGCGGACCTGTTCAGCCGCCTCCTGCAGCTTTTCCATGACCAGCCGGTCCAGAATGGCCGGATCCTGCAGCCAGCCGCCGTCATCGGCCTCGAACAGGTCGCGCATGATAGGCCCACCGGCCGCGAGATAGGTGTCCAGTCCGACGAAGCGCACGCGACGGTCCGAAGCCCGCACGGTTTTCTCCGTCAGCATGCGGCGAATAACATAGGGCTCGCGGTTATGGCTCTGGCTGACAATCTCCCAGACCTGCTCCTGGCGGGCATGGTCATCGCTGATGGAAAAGGCCATCAGCTTCTCCAGGTTCATGCCGTCCTGCTCATAGATATCCAGCAGCTTGTCGGACACGGTCATCAGCCGCAGGCGCTGTCTGACCACGGTCGGTGCGACGAAGAACGCTGCGGCGACTTCCTCCTCGGACATGCCTTTCTCCAGCATGTCACGGAAGGCACGGAACTGGTCCAGCGGATGCAGGGCCACGCGCTGAACATTTTCGGCAAGGGAATCATCCTCGGCAAGGATGGCCGATCCGGCCTCGCGCACGACGCACGGCACGGGCGCCGTCTTAGCCAGTTTCTTCTGCTTCACCAGCAGTTCGAGGGCACGGAAACGACGCCCACCGGCAGGCACTTCATAGCTGCCGGTTTCGACACCAGCATCATCAAGGACGGGGCGGACGTTAAGGCTCTGCAGCAACCCGCGGCGCTCGATGTCGCGGGCCAGTTCCTCAATCGACAGGCCGGACTTCACACGCCGCACGTTGGACTGGGACAGCACCAACCGGTTGAAGGGGATGTCGCGGGACGAACTCAGGCTGATTTTGGGAATAGCGGTCGCCATGGCGAAACACTCCATGACGGGCGAACAGGAGACTCTCTCCCATCCTCTCAACCCGTCACGAAAATCCGCGCAGCCCTCTGACTCTGAAGGCCCCGGACGCACCCAAAATCCGCGGCCTTTTCCCGGCAGGAAAGGGGGGGGAGGGCGGAAGGTCTGGTCTGAGCATCAAAATTAACGAAGCCGACGGTCCTGATCTCTGTTTTCTCACATAGAATAGCTTGACTTACGACAACATATCCGTGATCGTCGATTTATGGATACAGAATCCGCCCTTGCCGCACTCGGCGCCCTGTCGCAGTCCACGCGGCTGGAAATCTTCCGCCTGCTGGTGCGCCACGAACCGAACGGGCTGCCGGCCGGAGACGTCGCGCGGCATCTCGATGTCCCGCAGAACACGATCTCGGCCCATCTCGCCACTCTGACCCGTGCTGGCCTGCTGACCTCGCAGCGCCATAGCCGTGTGATTGTCTATCGTGCCTGCCTGCCGCGCCTACGGGAACTGATGCTGTTTCTCGTCAAGGACTGCTGCGGGCAAAGCCCTGAACTTTGTGAGCCACTGGTTGCAGAACTGTCGTCCTGCTGCCCATCCGAGTGAGCCCCCCAATGACCGATCGCGTCTTCAATGTCTTGTTTCTGTGTACGGGTAATTCCGCACGTTCAATCTTGGCCGAGAGCATCCTGCGCAAGGATGGTGCCGGCCAGTTCAGGGTCTTCTCCGCCGGTAGCCATCCCAAGGGGCAGGTCAATCCTCTCGCCTTGAAAGTGCTGGCGAACTTCGACTACCCGACCGAGGGACTGCGTTCCAAGCCCTGGGATGAGTTTGCTGTTGCGAACGCTCCCGTTATGGATTTCGTTTTTACCGTCTGCGATGACGCTGCTGGAGAAGTCTGTCCGGTATGGCCGGGGAAACCCATCACGGCCCATTGGGGCATTCCCGATCCGAGTAATGTTTCGGGAACCGATGCCGACCGGGAGCGAGCGTTCGTCTCGGCGTTCAAGGGTCTGAAGAACCGGATTTCCCTGCTTGTCGCATTGCCGCTGGCCAAGCTTGCGACTGCAAGTCTGGTGACGAAATTGCGCGACATTGGCATCGAGCCAACCGGCGTCACGATCTATCATAACCCGGATTGCGGCACATCGCGCAATACGCTTGCCCTGATCCGAAATACGGGGATCGAGCCAACCATCATCGAATACCTCAAAACACCGCCATCGCGCGCCGAACTGGTCAGTCTGATCACGCGCATGGGGATCTCGGTTCGCGATCTCCTGCGGCGCAAGGGCACGCCCTATGATGAGCTTGGCCTCGATAATCCGGCCTTGAGCGATGACGACCTAATCGACGCCATGATGGCGCATCCAATCCTGATCAACCGGCCCATCGTCGTCACCCCGCTGGGTACGGCACTCTGCCGTCCGTCCGAGGTGGTTCTGGACATCCTGCCCAACCCGCAGAGAGGCGCTTTCGTCAAAGAGGACGGGGAGAAGATCGTCGATGAATCCGGCAAGCGGATCGTCTGATGCTGGCGCTTCTGATTTTCGTTGCCACGCTGGTTTTTGTCATCTGGCAGCCTCGGGGGCTGGGTATCGGCTGGAGTGCCATGGCAGGCGCCGCCGTGGCCCTGGCGGCTGGCGTGATCCACTGGCACGACATTCCTGTCGTCTGGCACATCGTCTGGGACGCAACCTTTACCTTTATCGCGCTGATCGTCATCTCGCTGTTGCTGGATGAGGCCGGATTCTTCCATTGGGCCGCCCTGCACGTCGTGCGCTGGGGCAAAGGGCGAGGCCGGACGCTGTTCCCGCTGATCGTGGTGCTGGGAGCGGCCATTGCGGCTGTGTTCGCCAATGACGGCGCGGCCCTGCTGCTGACGCCCATCGTCATCGCCATCCTCACGCAGCTTCGCCTCAGCCCTGCTGCGGCGCTGGCCTTTATTATCGCCACTGGCTTCGTCGCGGATACCACCAGCCTGCCGCTTGTCATCTCCAACCTGGTGAACATCGTCAGCGCCAATTTCTTTGGCATTGCGTTCGATCGCTATGCCGCGATCATGGTCCCTGTCGATCTGGTAGCACTTGGTGCAACGCTTGCCGTCCTGTGGCTGTGGTACCGGCGGCAGGTGCCTGCGACCTATCCCGTCGCCGAACTGCCCGCACCTGCCACGGCCATTCGTGACCACCATGTATTCCGGGCGGCATTTCCGCTGCTGGCCCTCGTTCTGGCGGCCTATTTCCTGACAGCGCCGTTTCATATCCCGGTCTGTGTCGTAGCCTGCCTGGCCGCCGGAACCCTGTTGCTCGTCGCCGGGTATGGCCGGGTGATCCCTGTTCGCAAGGTGCTGCGGGGCGCCCCGTGGCAGATCGTGATCTTCTCCCTGGGCATGTATCTGGTGGTCTACGGGCTGCGCAATGCCGGGCTGACTGACTACCTTGCGACCGCACTGGTCTGGCTTGGCCATCAGGGGACGTTCACGGCCACCATCGGCACCGGCTTTCTGGCGGCTGTTCTGTCGTCCATCATGAACAATATGCCGAGTGTGCTGGTCGGGGCGCTGGCGATCCAACAGGCTCACGACATCACGCCGCTGACACGCGACCTGATGATCTATGCCAACGTCATCGGCTGCGACCTCGGGCCAAAATTCACGCCGATTGGTAGTCTCGCAACACTGCTGTGGCTGCATGTGCTGGCATCCAAGAACCATCGGGTCACATGGGGGCAGTATATGAAAGTTGGACTGGCGATTACGCCGCCCGTCCTGCTGGCAACACTCGCGGCGCTGGCTCTGTGGCTGCCCCGGATCAGCCATCCGTAATGCACGAAGGGACCGATATCTATGACCGAATCTGAGCTGCCCGCCCTGCATCCTGAATATCTCGAACGGATTGACCTCGCGCGGCTTGAGCCACACCCACGGGATGACCATCCGCCGCGTATCCTTCTTCTCTACGGCTCTTTGCGCCCCCGATCCTTCAGCCGGTTGCTGGTGCTTGAGGCAGAACGCATCCTGAAGGTGCTGGGGGCCGAGACACGGGTGTTCGACCCGACCGGCCTGCCGGTAGCGGATTCCGTGCCCGCAAGTCATTCGAAGGTGCGGGAACTGCGGGAACTCTCGATCTGGTCTGAAGGCCAGGTCTGGTGCAGCCCCGAACGGCACGGCAACATCACTGCCGTGTTCAAGAACCAGATCGACTGGTTGCCCCTGACCGAAGGCTCGATCCGCCCGACGCAGGGCCGCACGCTGGCGGTCATGCAGGTTTCGGGCGGATCGCAGAGCTTCAATTCCGTCAATGCCCTACGGGTGCTGGGCCGGTGGATGCGGATGTTCACCGTCCCCAATCAGTCCAGCGTGCCGATGGCCTATACCCAGTTCGGTGACGATGACCGGATGAAGCCATCCCCCCTCTATGACCGGATGGTAGATGTCATGGAGGAGCTGATGAAGTTCACATGGCTGCTGCGCGACCGGACCGACTACCTCGTTGATCGCTACAGCGAACGCAAGGCGGAATTCCGTCTCCCGGAAAGTCTGTGAGCCGGGCAATGGCGGAACAGTTCGATGTTGTGATCGTGGGAGGCGGTCAGGCGGCCCTCGCCGCGTCGTATTTTCTACGACGGACCGGACTGCGTTACGTCATTCTTGATAACGGGACGCAGGCGGGTGGTGCATGGGTGCATGGCTGGGACTCCCTGCATCTGTTTTCACCCGCGTCCTACAGTTCGCTGCCCGGCTGGCCGATGCCAGACACGCCGGATGGCGGCTATCCGACCCGTGACGAGGTGTTGGACTATCTGCACCGCTACGAGGCGCGCTATGCGCCGCCGATCCGCCGTCCGGTCATGGTCGAGTGTGTGGAGCGCGCGAACGGAAAACTTCTGACTGTCAGAACCAGCGCGGGTGATTTTCTTGGCCGTGCGGTTATCGGGGCGACCGGTACGTGGTCAGCCCCCTTTGTTCCCGATGTCGCGGGGCGTGACCTCTTCGGCGGGACGCAACTCCATTCCAGCCATTACCGGAATGCCGCGCCCTTTGCCGGCCGACGTGTGCTGGTGGTGGGTGGGGGCAACTCCGGGGCACAGATTATGGCGGAGCTGTCGCTTGTCGCTCAGGCAACATGGGTCACGCTGCATGACCCCGTCTTCCTGCCCGATGACGTGGATGGACGGGTTCTGTTCGAGCGGGCGACCGCTCGCGTTCTCGGCGGCCCGTCGGCCATGCCTGCCAGCGGTTTTGGCGATATCGTCATGGTACCACCTGTGCGCGCCGCCAGGGAGCGAGGCGTGCTCCACGCGGTGCGCCCGTTTGTACGTATGACCGCAACGGGCGTCGTCTGGCCCGACGGGCGGGAAGAAGCCATCGACGCGATCATCTGGTGTACCGGCTTCCGACCCGCGCTCTCCGCATTTGCGCCACTCGACGTGATCGAGCCGGACGGGCTGATCCGCGTTAACGGGCAGCAGGCCGTCAGGGAGCCACGTCTCTGGCTGCTGGGTTATGGCTCCTGGTGTGGTCCTGCATGCGCTACCCTGCTGGGGGCGGGTCGTGTCGCCAGATCCATGGTCCGGCAACTGGCGGCGTGGCTTGCGTCGCCAACATAGAATGTCTGCTTATTGAAACCTTGAGCAAGCTTATACATGGCCGCGATGAGGCGATTGTCGCCTGTCCGCTAAGACCGGGAAAACGAGCGGTCCTCTGTCGTGCGCCCGAACGAAAAGCGATTGATATGGGAACCAATGTGTCTCGGCAGTCTCAACCCGGTGCAGGTGTGTCCTCAGTCATCGCCGATAGAACGAATGACTCGTGCCGGATTTCCGCCGACAAGGCAGTTCCGGGGAACGTCCTTCGTGACGACAGAACCTGCGGCCACAACCGAGTTTTCGCCAACCGTCACCCCGCCAGTGATCGTTACGCCGGCTGCAATCCAGACGTTTCTCTCGATCACGATGGGTTTTGCAATAACGCAAGCGCGTCGCTGAGACGGTGCGACCGGGTGGCTCGACGTGATGAGACTCACATTGGGTCCGATCATCACATCATCACCAATGTCGATCCCACCCAGATCGTACAGGGTGCAGTTCTGATTGATAAAGACGTTGCGCCCAACCCGGATATGCTCGCCACCACTCGTATAGAATGGCGGTATGAGCGAAAAGCTGTCGTCCACCTTCTGGCCGATGAGATCGCTGAACACAGCCCGGATTTTATCCGCCTCGTCATATGTCAAACGGTTGAGAACCGGCGTAATCGCCATGGCTCGCCTGACGCTTGCCACCATAGCCGCTGATTCCGGCGTCCGTCCGGGAATGACCTTGGTGCGATCGTCCTTTGACATGCGTTATTTTCCTCGGGTTTCGACTGAGCATCCGTTCCCGCGTGCAAGGACGACACGGAGATTAGCTCAACGTAGCCACAAAATAAATGCACCGGAACCAGCCCAACCGCAGGCGTCCATGGTGTACCGCCGGATGGTGGCTTCCGGGAAGGAAACTAGCCCGTGACTATGCCCACGATATCCATCCTGTGACGGCTTCCTGCATCACGTCGTATAAAAATCTGGATCCCATTTAGTTATGACGACAACGTTTTCCTGTGAAGCGCTGACGGCAGCTGGAGCGTTGCCACCAACAACAGGGCATGAAACATGCAGAGCAGGCCGAATGTTTCGGTGAATGCGCCTGAAATGGCATGGGGAATGGCGGCGGTCGGCAGTTGCCATCCAAGAAACGTGGCGCAGAGCGTTGTTATGGTTGGCCCACCAATCCGCTGCACGATGTTCAGCGCGGTCGTCGCCATAGGAATGTTCGGCCGTGCAACGGACGCATAACCCGCGCTCATAGCAGGAATCCCGACTGTGCCGATGCCGGCCCCACGCAGGAACAGGGCAATGGCCAATATGCCGCCATTCAGGCCGGTATAAGCAAGGACAGCGAGCAGCAACGAGCCGACACAGGCGCAGAGTGCGCCACAACTGGTCAGCCTGCGGATACCAAAGCGGTCCGTGAGATGTCCCATCAGGGGATAGGTACACATCATCCCCAGCCCCAGCGGCAGCATGAACAGGCCGGTCCGGTCGGATGAGACGCCACAGGCATGAATGAGCCATACCGGTAGCAGCATCTGTCCGGCAAACGTCACCCCATTCAACAGGAACATGGTCGTCGCGGCCGCTGAAAACGCAGGCGTGTGAAACAGCCTGAGATCAATCAGCGCGCTGTCACCTTTCCGTTGCGCCCAACGGAAGTACGCGACAAACAGCAGCAGAGCACCGCACAGGACTATTTGCCCGAGAAGCTGGCCCGCATGATCGGTTCCATAAAGAAGAAAACTCAGCGCGGGCGCCAGCAGAGCCAGCCCCGTCATATCAAGCGAGCGGGGTCGCACCTCAGCCCGATCGTCAGGCAGAAACAGGACGGCAAGTACGAGCGCCAGCAGACCAAATGGCAGGTTGAGAAGAAAGATCCACCGCCAGGACGCCACCGACAGGATCGCGCCCGCGACGACCGGCCCGAGAAGCGGGGCAAGCAGGACCGGCATGGTGACGGCACTGGCCACTTTTGGCAAATGGCTGCCCGCTGCGCGGGCAACCATCATCTGCGCCATAGGTGCAAGCAATCCTCCCGCCATCCCTTGCAAGAGGCGGAATGTGATGAGCGACGACGCTGACCATGCCAGGGCACAGAGACCTGAAGTAATCGTAAAAGCACCGAAACACCCCACATAAACCGCCCTGCCGCCAATACGGCCCACAAGCCAGCCACTCAACGGCAGTGTCAGGGCAAGTGCCAACAGATAGCCGCTCACCACCCATTGGATGACCGAAAATGGTGCGTGCATTGTCGTGACGAGATCCGGTAGCGAGACATTCACGATCGTCGCATCCAGTTGCGACATGAAAGACCCGATCGCCGCGACACTGACGATTTTCCAGATGCCCGCCGGAAGTCGGGCGGGCTCTTGCGATTGCGGCAAAGCTGTTGCTTTCAGATTTATGTCACGGCGTTGAAGGGCTGCGGGCCGCTATTTTGCTCAGGGCTCCAGAGTGATGGCGTCACTGGTCGTAACGCGGCCGAGCATCGGGAAAACATGGTCACAGGCAAAACGCTGCATTTCTTCGGCGAAAGTGGATGTCAGATCTTCCGCGATCACCACGCCATAACCGTGCTCATGTGCAGCGCGGGCTGTGGACTCGACACCCATATTCGTTGCGATGCCACCCAGAACGATCGTCGTGATTCCGCGCCGCCGAAGCTGAAGATCCAGGTCGGTTCCATAGAAGGCACCCCACTGTTTCTTTGTGACTAGCAGGTCTGTCGGCTCGGCCAGCCCCTCGACCAGTTCGGTCCAGTCAGGGGCAAATCCACCTGGGGGCGGCGCAAAAGGACGATCGACCTCGGTATGCACGGCGTCGGCGAAATCGGGAGCAAAGGCGACATTGACCAGAATGACGGGCGAACCTGCGGCCCGAAACCGGGATGCAAGCTTTTTGGAGCGTTCGACAACCGCCTCTCCCGTGAAAGGAGCCAGCGTCCGATCGACAATACCTTTCTGGAGATCAATCAGGATCAGGGCGGTCCGGGGCGCTGAAAGAGAAATCATGACGGTTCTTCCTGCTGGTTCATGCGGGTCGGATCTGTTGTCCGGGTAGCACGGAACTGGTAAAAATTGAGGAGACACTCAAACAGGGGTATATTTGAGTATGGACTCAAATACGTCAAGTGAGAAACGGGGGACACTTCAGCCACGCCGCGCAGTCGGGCGGCAGCGGGTAGCGGAGCTGCTTGCGGCTGCGTCCGATCTCATGGCGGAACATGGGTACGAAGCCACCACAATGGCGGAGATTGCCAGCAGGGCCGGCGCGAAGATCGGTTCGCTCTACCGTTTTTTCCCCAACAAGGAGGCCGTCGGGGAAGCACTCTTGCAGCAACACATGGCGATCGTGCATGACGAATATGAAGCGCTGGAAAGGCGCGCAGCGGATCTTTCGCCTGAACAACTGGCTGACATCCTGATTGACCTGCTGGCGGTGCTTTACCCGCGTGTAAAATCCCTTCCGGCGCTGATGGAGGCGCATACTGACCGGACGGAAATCCGTGACCGATCACGCCAGCAGGCCCTGGTCGGCATTTCGGCCGCCCTGCGGGTGTGCGCGCCCGGACTGGACGAACAGACGGCCGGCGATATTGCGGCGGTTGTCTTGAATAATATGAAGGTCATGCTGGGTATGACCCTGAAGGACGCTCCGACAACACCAGGTGCGCCGGATGAACTGCGCCGGATGAACAGGCTCTATCTTTGCGCACGTCTCACACCCTGCCGGGGGACAAGGGCGGGCCACGTTTCCGGGGACAGTTATTGATTCGCTGGAACAATGCGGGCCGGAGAATACCTGTCAGCGAAAATCGACTCCTTACCTGACGATGTATCGACGGCAGATGTTGAAACCGTATGTCGATAATTCTGCTGCTCTGAATGCGGACTGCAGAGGGGAAAACTGACACCAGATATTTGGTCCGCTCATGTCAGCTTTGGGGGGGGAAAGGAGAATGTCGGCTGTCAGGCATGAAAACCCGACCTAACCGAGAGGCATATTCGCATTCGTGAACGCATTACGTCCCACGTCTGATCTGGTCCTGCCGGACTGAATGTTCAATTATCGTCTTGCCCTGCACGTTCTGTTTTCCAGATATCCCGGTATAGAAAGACAAGGAAAGGGACGGGCCACAGGAACGGAAAACTACCGTGCAAGGCCAGCCCCGTAGCGGCGGCCATCACGCCTGCCAGAAAAGCCCCCCACGAAAGTAGCGGCAGAAAAATGCTTCCTGCGATAGGGCGAATGTTCCTGTCCGGCGCAATCCATGACGCCATCCATTCCGCAATTCCCGATGCGGCTTTCAGCAGGTTTGTTGTCACGACGATCGTGGGCATGGGCGTGCCGGAGAATTTCGCGATCGTTTCGCCCTGAACAGCCAGCAGTGCCGGAAGCACGAGAAATTCGCCCCAGTAGCGTAGGGAGGATCCATGCACGATCTGTGCCAGAACCATGAAGATTGTCATCACCATGACACCATAAGCTGGCGACCATAACAGCCGCATCAGGCCGGACAGGATGGCGGCAAGGAAAAAGACACCCAGCACACCCACCAGAAGCAGGCCATGGTGCCAGTTTCCGCTGATAAACGAGGCGCCCATATGCGTGGTATTGCCCGTCATCGCGCCTGCAAAGACACCGCCCAGATCGACGAAACTCAGGGCATCCACATAGCCTGCGACAAGCCCGAGAATGAGAATCCGCCGGGCGGAAATCGAGACCGGGAGAAGGGAGGAGGGCATTATTGCGACCGGGAAGCGATTGACGGATAGAGCCTGCGGGCGACCCGCTCCATGGTCAGACCCTGCACGATGATGGTGAACACCACGACACCATAGCAAACAGGCAGTAGCAGGTCGCGCAGGTCTCCGGGTGGTAGGCCAAGCGCCAGAGAAACCGAGATGCCGCCACGCAGGCCGCCCCATGTCAGGATACCGAGAACACGGCCCCGTTCCCACTGCCGGAGATGAACCGGCAGGGTGGAGAACAGCACGCTCAATGCCCGCACGGCAATAGACAGCGGGATCACGGCAAGCGTCGCCAGCACCGTAAACAGATGCGGCGTGATCTCCAATATTTCAAAGCCAATGAGCATGAACAGGAGCACGTTCAGCACTTCGTCAATCAGCGTCCATGCAATGTCGAGTTCCTTGCGGGATACTTCATCGAAAACGGAATGGCTGTAACTGGTTCCGAAACATAGTCCGGCCACGACGACGGCAATCGCTCCGGACATCCCCAGCTGATTGGCGATGCTGAAGGTTCCGGTCGCCAGAGCCAGCGAGGTCAGCAGATCGATATGCGGGTCACGCTGCGCCTTGAGCACACGAAGCGCGATCCACCCGGTTATCGCTCCAAGAAGACCACCACCGAGCGCTTCGCGGCAGAAGCTCATGGCAATCTCAGAAGCGCCCACCCCTTGACTGTCTCCAGTCGCCAGCCCGATCGTCACACCGAAAATGACGACGCCCACGCCGTCATTGAACAGGCTCTCACCCGCAAAAACGGCCTGTATCGGTCCTGGCAGGCCGAGACGTTTCAGCATCCCCACGACTGAAACCGGGTCTGTCGGAGCGAGAATGGCGCCAAGTACGATGCACCATGTAAAGGGAACGGCGTGCCCCAGAAAGGGGAAAACACACCACGCCGCGACCGCCAGAAAAGCCACGGCCAGAACGGTTCCCAGAATAGAGAGGGCTGTTACAGACATCAGCTTTGCGCGCAGATGTCCGACATTCACCTGCATGGCTCCCGCAAAAAGCAGCAGCGAAAGGGCACCGTTCAGAAGTGCCGCAGGCAAATTGATGGCACCGAGCACGGATCGTGGGAGAGCCTGAAGATCATAGGCCGGGATCAGCGGGTTCAGGATCATGACCAACAGCGAGGTCAGCAATGAGAAGACCAGAACGCCAATCGTGACAGGAACACGCAATGTGTGGTGGTTGAGAATGCTGAAGCCTGCCGAGAAGGTCAGGAGCAGGGCAAGAAGACTGATTGTATCCATGGCCTCATCGCTGGCCGCCCTGGCGCCTCACGTCAAGAAAAACCGGGAATAGTCTGTTATTCGAGAAACTTAACCGGGCATTGAATGGCAAAAATGAGGGCGGGAGCTGACTTTCTACCAAGAAAGTAAATTCACTCTGTTCGCTTCGAAGCCAGTTCATAAATCTCATTATCGGCTCTCCGGCCAACGGCAATTACATAGATGACGATCCGTTCGTCGATGACCTGATAAACAAGGCGGTAACCATCTTTCAGAAGCTTGATCTTATAAAACCCTGATAGGTCGCGATGCAGTTCGTTTCCTGGAGAGTGAGGGTTCCAGATCAGCTTTTCCAGCTTCTTTTCAAATTTCTTACGCACGCTGCCGTCAAGAGCATCCCACTCTCTGAGTGCTCTGTCGTCGAATTCAAGACAATACTCTTTCATTCGCGATGACGGTTCTTAAGCTCTGCAAAAGTCATACGATGCTTTTGGGCAGGGTTTTTTAGGCGTTCGCGCACAATCTCGATAAGCTCCGCATCCTCGTCTGTGACAAGCCTCCGCTTGACGGGAGAGCGACCCGTTTCAGCAATATACGCGAGCGTATCGCGCAGTGCGTCAGAAAGTGAAATGCCTTGAGCCGACAACTTCTTAACTGCGGCTGCCTTCAGCGTTTCATCTACCCGGAATGTAACAGCAGACATACAAAGCCTCCTTGCGTGTATGCACATATGTATCACAGCTGTTGGTACAAATGAAGCGAAAGATGGTCGATGCTGATGTCTGCATTCGAGAAACCTGATCGGTTGCGGAAACGGCAGAAAAGAGGCGAAAGCCGACATGGGGACACACCCTTCACCCCCGCCACTCCATCATGCGACGCTACCGGCCAGCCACTCCCTGAGCTTCGACCACCGTCGCCTTCCGCCCTGGTTTCGCACGGCCATGCCCAGCGCCTTCTTCTGCCCCACAAGCACGACGAGCTTCCGCCCCCGTGTCACGCCCGTGTAGAGCAGGTTCCGCGCCAGCATGGCGTAATGCTGCGTCACCAGCGGGATGACCACCGCCGGATATTCCGATCCCTGGCTCTTGTGGATCGTGGTGGCGTAGGCCAGCACCAGTTCGTCCAGCTCGCCGAAGCCGTAAACGACCTCCCGTCCGTCGAATGAGACCGTCAGTTCGCCTTCTTCGATATCGATCCTGTCGATAACGCCGAGATCCCCGTTGAAAACGTCCCGGTCATAATCGTTGGCGATCTGCATCACCTTGTCACCGGGACCATAGGTCCAGCCAAACCGCTCGACCTTCACCTCGCCCGGCGGGTTCAGCGCCTGCTGCAATTCGATATTCAGCGACCGCGCACCAAGGCCACCCCGGTTCATCGGGCAAAGCACCTGCACGTCGCGGACCGGGTCCAGTCCGAACCGCGCCGGAATGCGATCCTTCACCACCACCAGCAACTTGCGCAGCCCGATCTCCGGTTCCGCCGCCTCGACGAAGTAGAAATCCGACCCTTCCTCCGCGCTCAACTCCGGCATTTTGCCTTCGTTAATCCGATGCGCATTGGTGATGATGCGGCTCTGCGCCGCCTGGCGGAACACCTCGGTCAGCCGCACCACAGGGACAGCACCGGAGGCGATGATATCGGCCAGCACCTGCCCCGGTCCGACCGACGGCAACTGGTCCACGTCGCCCACGATCATCAGGGCTGCGCTATCGGGCAACGCACGCAGCAGGGAGCGCATAAGCAGCACGTCCACCATGCTGGCCTCGTCCACGACCAGCAGATCGCAGGTCAGCGGGTTGGTATCGTCCCGCTTGAAGCTGCCGGTCGCCGGATCTGTCTCCAGCAGGCGGTGGATGGTCTTGCCTTCCAATCCGGTGCTTTCCGACAGGCGCTTCGCCGCCCGTCCCGTTGGCGCGCAGAGCTGCACGTCCGTGCCCTTGGCCGTCAAGATCTTCAGGATGGCGTTGACCAGCGTGGTCTTGCCGACGCCAGGACCACCGGTGATCACCAGAACCTTGCTGCGCAAAGCCAGGCGCACCGCCTCCTGCTGGCTGGGAGCCAGAGCGAGCCTGGTCTTTTTCTCCACCCAGGTCATGGCTTTTTCAGCATCGATCTCCGGCCAAGGCGGTCGGCCGACGGTACAGGCATGCAGTCGCTCGGCGATGCTCTGCTCCGCGCGATAGAGACCAGCAAGGAAGATACAACTCGTCTCTCCCACGCTGTCAGCGACCACGTCGCCCGCTTCCAGTTCCAGTGTGAGGGCTGTCTCGATCAGAGGGGCGGCGACCTCCAGCAGTTCGGCGGTGCTGGTCAGCAATTCCCCGACCGGCAGACCGCAATGCCCCTCATCCATGGCCTCGCCGAGCGCGTAGGAGATCCCTGCCCGCACCCGGATCATCGCGTCGGGTGCGATCCCCATCTTCCGGGCAATCTGGTCGGCGGTCTTGAACCCAATCCCCCGGATGTCTTTCGCAAGCCTATAGGGATTTTCGCTGATCAGTTGGACCGCATCCTGACCATAGGTCTTGAAGATACGCACCGCCCGCGAGGTGCCGACACCATTGCTGTGCAGAAACAGCATGATCTCGCGGATCACCTTCTGATCCGCCCAACCACCGACAATCCGTTCGGCCCGCTTGGGGCCTATGCCCGTCACCTCCCGCAGGCGTTCAGGTTCCTGCTCGATCAGGTCGAACACCGCCTCGCCGAACGCTTTCACCAGCTTCTTCGCGTAGACGGGGCCGATGCCCCGGATCATGCCGGAGCCCAGATAGCGTTCGATGCCCTCGACCGTGGTCGGCGGGCTGGCCTTGAGGAACTCGACCTTGAACTGCAGCCCGTGGGTATGATCGTTGAACCAGCGCCCCGACATCTGCACGAACTCGCCTGCCGAGATCATAGCGGCATGGCCGACGACAGTGACCAGATCGCGCTGTCCGCGCACCTTCACCCGCAGAACGCAGAAGCCGTTCTCGGCGTTGTGGAACGTCACCCGCTCCACGAGGCCTGCCAGCGCTTCCGTGAGCGAAGAGTCGGTGGCGCGTCCGCTCATCCGGCCTGCCGGAGGATCGGCACTTCCGTATCGTTCATGATTCGCCCTCCCCTTCCGTCACGCCGCCGTAAGCCAGTATTTGTACGACGCGCCTCTATCCGGGACTACCCATAACTACGATTCCGCACTCTGGAGCACGCGCAGGCGCGACCTTCCACAATGCGGATTTCCTTTGAAATAACAGTCATCTGTCCGGATCGTGCATCTGTTTTCCTTGCCATGCGGTCGGAAGAGAGCAACGATGACCGACAGACCCAGCCAGTCCATTGCCCCGGCGTATCGACCACCCGAGCCCGAATTGCGGCTTGTCCTGCGCCCCGATGCTCCCGACCCGCGTCTCGTGGCGCTCGTCCGCCTCATGGCCCGTCGCGCGGCACGGGACTGGTTCCGATCTCAGCAACAGGAGCAGCGCCGCCGCTCCGGACCGTAAGGGATACCCCGCCATGAAGGTCGCGCTCTACGCCCGCTATTCGTCCGACAACCAGCGCGACGCCTCGATCGCTGACCAGCTCCGCGTCTGCCGTACCTACGCGGAAAAACAGGGCTGGACCATTGTCGAGGAATATACCGACCACGCCGTCTCGGGCGCGTCTTTAATGCGGCCCGGCATCCAGGCGCTGATCGCGGATGCACAGCGCGGACGGTTCCAGATCGTGCTGGCCGAGGCGATGGACCGCCTTTCCCGCGACCAGGAGGACATCGCCGGCGTCTTCAAACGCATGAACTATGCTGGCGTGCGGATCGTCACCCTCTCCGAGGGCGAAGTCTCCCACCTCCATGTCGGCCTCAAGGGCACGATGAACGCCCTGTTCCTGAAAGACCTGGCGGAGAAGACCCATCGCGGCCTGCGCGGCCGGGTCGAGCTGGGCAAGTCCGGCGGCGGCAATGCCTACGGCTATGACGTGGTACGCAAACTCGACGCCAATGGGGAGCCGATCCGGGGCGACCGCACCATCAACTCGCAGGAAGCCGAGGTGGTCCGTCGCATCTTTCGCGACTTCGCAGCCGGGCTGGGACCGCGCGCCATCGCCTTCCGTCTCAACGACGAAGGCATCTCCGCACCGGGCAGCGGGGCCTGGGGCTTCTCGACCATCAATGGCAACCGGCTACGCGGCACCGGGATCCTCAACAACGAGATGTACGTGGGCAGGCTGGTCTGGAACCGCCAGCGTTTCATCAAGGATCCCGACACCGGCAAGCGCCAGGCCCGCCCCAATCCGGAAGCCGAGTGGGTGATCCAGGAGGTGCCGGACCTGCGGATCGTCGATCAGGATCTGTGGGATGCCGTCAAGGCGCGGCAGGCCAGCGTCAGCGCCAGCCACGACACACGCGACACATCCTCGCCTGACCATTTCCGCGAGAAGCGCCGTCCCCGCTATCTGTTCTCCGGCCTGAGCAAATGCGGCTGCTGCGGCGGCGGCTATTCGATGATCTCCGGCACCTTGCTCGGCTGCTCGACCGCCCGCAACAAGGGCACCTGCGACAACCGGACCAATATGCGCCGCGAGGAACTGGAGCGGCGCGTGCTCGACGCCCTGCGTCACCACCTCATGGACCCGGACCTGTTCGCCGAATTCTGCTCGGCCTTCACCACCGAGATGAACCGACTGCGCATGGAGGCATCGGCCGACATCGGCGCAGCGGAATCAGAACTGAAGCGGGTCGAGCGCGACATCCAGCGCCTGATGGACCTCTACCTTTCGGAAGCGATCTCGATCGAGACGGTCAAGGAACGCGGATCGAAACTCGAAGCCCGCAAGACAGAACTCAAGGAGTTCCTTGCGACTGCCGAAGCACCCCCGCCCCTGCTCCATCCCCAGATGGCGGAGTTCTACCACCGGCAACTCGCACGCCTGCACGACATGCTGCATTCCGAGCTGGACGAGAAGCGCCAGGAGGCGGCCGAGGTGATCCGCTCGCTGATCGAGGCGATCATCCTCACGCCGTCCGACAAGGGCCTCCAGATCGATGTCCGGGGCGATCTTGCCGGCATCCTGACGATGGCGTCGGGCGGACAAACGAAAACCCCAGCCCGTTTCCGGACTGGGGTTCGTGATGCGTTCTTATCGCAATTTGAGATGGTTGCGGGGGCAGGATTTGAACCTGCGGCCTTCAGGTTATGAGCCTGACGAGCTACCGGGCTGCTCCACCCCGCGGTTGTGGGGGAGACTGGAAGACCTGGCGGCGACCGACTTTCCCGTGCCTTAAGGCACAGTATCATGGGCGCTGGGGGTTTTCACGGCCGAGTTCGGGATGGGATCGGGTGGATCATTCCCCGCCATGGCCACCAGGTCATCCAGTCTCCCCGGTATGGGGTTGGACTGGAAGTGGATGGGTTGGTGTGTATGATTTTGTGTTGAGAGTGGATGACTGCTGTGCATGTGTGTTGCCCTTTTAAGGGGCCTTGGAATGAGCCTATTGGGCGATTAGGACCAGTCAGCTGCACGCATTACTGCGCTTCCACACCTGGCCTATTGACGTGATGGTCTATCACGGCCCTTGGGGAGACCTTGTTTTGAGGTGGGTTTCCCGCTTAGATGCTTTCAGCGGTTATCCCGTCCACACTTAGCTACCCGGCTGTGCCGCTGGCGCGACAACCGGTGCACCAGAGGTATGTTCATCCCGGTCCTCTCGTACTAGGGACAAATCCTCTCAAGTCTCCAACACCCACGGCAGATAGGGACCGAACTGTCTCACGACGTTCTAAACCCAGCTCACGTACCACTTTAATCGGCGAACAGCCGAACCCTTGGGACCTGCTCCAGCCCCAGGATGTGATGAGCCGACATCGAGGTGCCAAACCTCCCCGTCGATGTGGACTCTTGGGGGAGATCAGCCTGTTATCCCTAGAGTACCTTTTATCCGTTGAGCGATGGCCCTTCCACGCGGGACCACCGGATCACTATGGCCGACTTTCGTCTCTGATCGAGCTGTCACTCTCACAGTCAGGCGGGCTTATGCCATTGCACTCGACAGCCGGTTTCCGACCGGCCTGAGCCCACCATCGCGCGCCTCCGTTACACTTTGGGAGGCGACCGCCCCAGTCAAACTGCCCACCATGCAGGGTCCCGGACCTGGCTAACAGGCCTCGGTTAGACATCAGAAACAGTCAGGGTGGTATTTCAAGGATGGCTCCACCGGAACTGGCGCCCCGGTTTCAAAGCCTCCCACCTATCCTACACAGAATGTCTCTGATGCCACTGCAAAGCTGCAGTAAAGGTTCATAGGGTCTTTCCGTCTGACCGCGGGTACCCCGCATCTTCACGGGGAATTCAATTTCGCTGAGCCGATGCTGGAGACAGCGGGGAAGTCGTTACGCCATTCGTGCAGGTCGGAACTTACCCGACAAGGAATTTCGCTACCTTAGGACCGTTATAGTTACGGCCGCCGTTTACCGGGGCTTCAATTCGGTGCTTGCACACCTCCTCTTAACCTTCCGGCACCGGGCAGGCGTCAGGCCGTATACGTCGTCTCTCGACTTCGCACAGCCCTGTGTTTTTACTAAACAGTCGCTACCCCCTGGTCTGTGCCACCCGCCGATGGTTGCCCACTGACGGGTCTTGCTTATCCCGAAGTTACGCAAGTAATTTGCCTAGTTCCTTCAGCATCGTTCTCTCAAGCGCCTTGGTATTCTCTACCAGTCCACCTGTGTCGGTTTCGGGTACGGTCTATATGCCAGAGCTATTTCCTGGAATACTCCAAAAG